>NZ_CP059736.1:0-312565 GCF_000948975.2 Thalassomonas actiniarum | reverse complement strand
TGAGTTAAATCAAATAGAACGCATATATATCAGCATCATTCCTTTACATGTAATATCAATAAAATTAACATATTACCTCGTTAATTGAAATAACTCCGGGATGAGATGTATAGTCCTTTTAATTCTGGTATTCAATGCTTGTCATTGATCGCCCGATTCCATCAATTGCCTGCCGAACCCGACGCCTTAATAAGAGAATTTCAGCATGACGATGAGTCATTAGCGGATATTAATCTGGTGCGTGCAGCAAAAAGCTTAGGCTTTAAAGCAAAATTTATTACCGACCAAGTTGATAATCTCAGTGAACATTTACTACCCGCTATTGCCCGCCACCGGGACGGCCACTTTTTTATTATTGCAAAAGTGGATCAAGATGAAGTTTTGGTTCATGACTTAAAAAATAATAAACCGACAACACATTCTTATGATGAACTCACTTCTTTTTGGGACGGGGAGTTATTGCTGCTGTCAAAACGCAGTTCATTGCTAAATGAAAGCGCCAAGTTTGGTTTTTCATGGTTTATTCCTGCGCTGGTGAAGTACCGTCCTTATTTTACCGATGTTTTTCTCGCTTCCTTTTTTATTCAGCTGGTTGGTCTGGCATCACCGATATTTTTCCAGGTGGTTATCGACAAAGTATTGGTACATAAAGGCATGACCACCCTGGATGTATTGGCGGTGGGCTTTTTTCTTGTTATTACCTTTGAAGTTTTACTGACCGGACTGAGAACCTATGTTTTTTCCCATACCACCAACCGGGTTGATGTTGAACTGGGTAGTAAGCTTTATAAGCACATGTTGTCATTACCTGTATCGTATTTTAATGCTCGCCGAGTTGGGGATACGGTTGCCAGAGTCAAAGAATTGGACAGCATCAGAGAGTTTTTAACCGGTTCATCCTTGACTGTGGTGTTAGATGTTTTATTTAGCTTCGTCTTTTTCGCAGTGATGTTCTATTATGCGCCACTGTTGACCTGGATTATTGTGGGCACCATTCCATTTTATTTGCTCTTGTCGTTGCTGGTAACACCAACCTTACGTAAACGCTTGAATGAAAAGTTTCAGCGCAGCGCCGAGAATCATTCTTTTTTAGTGGAGTCGGTTAATGGCGTTGAAACCATCAAGGCGATGGCGGTTGAGCCACAACTGCGAAACAGCTGGGAAGATAAACTTGCCGATTATGTCAACACCTCTTTTAAAACCAGTCATCTTAATAATATCTATAGCCAGGTAGCGGCATACATTAACAAAACCGGAGGCTTGCTTACCCTGTATTTCGGCTCTATTGCAGTGGTTTCCGGGGAACTTACCATAGGGCAGTTTATTGCCTTTAATATGCTGTCGCAAAGAGTTAGCGGCCCTATTATGCGCCTGGTAAACCTTTGGCAAGACTTCCAACAAGCCAATATCTCACTGCAACGCCTGGGAGACGTACTTAATTCACCGTCGGAGCCGGGGTATAACCCCAACCGGGCAACCTTGCCCGGTATCAAGGGGCAGGTTGTTTTTGAACAGGTGGTTTTTCGCTATGCCCCCGAGCGGGCGCCGGTATTAAATAACATCAGTTTTCAATGCCGTCCGGGTGAAGTTATTGGTATTGTCGGCCGCTCCGGGTCAGGGAAAAGTACCTTAACCAAACTGGTACAACGCCTTTATGTACCGGAGTCGGGTCGTGTTTTGATTGACGGGGTTGACTTGGCCATGGTCGAGCCTGCCTGGCTGCGCCGTCAGGTAGGTGTCGTGCTGCAGGAAAATTTCCTATTTAATCGTACGGTTCGGGAAAACATCGCCCTGGTTGATCCCGGCATGCCAATGGCGCAGGTGGTTCAGGCTGCAGAGCTTGCCGGCGCCCATGAATTTATTTTGGAACTCCCCGAAGGTTACGACACTGTGGTTGGCGAACAGGGGGCTTCCTTATCCGGAGGTCAGCGCCAGCGCATCGCCATTGCCAGGGCATTGGTGACTAACCCTAAAATATTGATTTTTGACGAAGCCACCAGTGCCCTTGACTATGAATCCGAAAGTATTATCCAGGCGAATATGCGCCGTATCAGTGCGGGCCGTACCGTGTTTATTATTGCCCACAGGCTTTCTGCGGTAAAAGATGCCCACCGGATTATGGTGGTGGACAAAGGACGCTTGGTAGAGCAGGGCAATCATCAGCAATTGGTGAAACACGGTGGTATTTATGCCCAATTATATTCCATTCAAAATCATCATGGTTTAGGCATGGCGGCCAACCCCGTCAGCCGGACGGATAATAAGCCGGACGCCGCCCAGGCTCATGACAAAATAGTCACCCGGATAGCGGGAGAAGAAAATGCAGAATAACAAAACCCTGCCGGAAGGTAACCTTCAAGAGAATGCATTAAAAAAGAAGAAAGGGGGCGGCAAACAGGCATTAGAGAAATTACAGTTTTTACCTGCAGCACTGGAGATCCAGGCGGCACCGCCGGCGAAATGGAGCCGGTCGCAGTTATGGGCAATTATGTGCCTGTTGATGCTTGCCATTGTTTGGGCTTCTTGGGCTGAAATTGACATTATTGCCACCGCGCAGGGAAAAATAGTACCCAACGGGCAAGTAAAAGTAATCCAGCCGCTGGAGAGCGGCGTAGTAAAAAACATTTTTGTTAAAGAAGGACAAAAGGTACAGGCCGGAGATAAACTGATTGCCATAGACGCCACCACCAGCCAGGCGGATGTTGACCGGCTAAAGAATGAATGGATAGGTTACAGCCAAGATTTAACCCGGCAAAGAATATTCCTGAGCAAGCTAGATGAACAAAATGCCCGAAACACCGCTAAGAATCAGGATAATAGTAAAGGCGACAATGCCGCTTTCAATGATGATGACCTCCCCCTCAATCAAAGGTTACTGTTGGCTTCTAGTTGGCAGGAATATTTATCAAAGCAAGACAGTTATATCAGTGAAATAACCAAACTGATAGCTGAAAAAAAAGCCATTCATATTAACGTATTTCGCATAGAAAAAACCTTGCCTTTAATCAGGGAAAGAGAGCAAAGCTATCTTACCTTGCTGACGACATCTGCCGTATCAAAAAATCAATACCTGGAATTAAAACAGCAACGTATCGAACAGGAAGAGTCCCTCAACTTTGAACGGGCCAATATTGAACAAATTGACGCCAGCATAATGAGCGCCCGGCAAAGCCTGGTGACCTATCTTGCTGAAACCCGGCGCAATACCTTGCAGGAAATTAACCAACTCAGCAGGCAAAGGGACAGCCTTCAACAGGAGCTGAACAAAGCGAATAAATTAACACAATTACGGATATTAACCGCACCGGTTGACGGCACAGTTGAGCAGTTGGCGGTGACCACTATTGGCGGGGTCGTTACCCAAGCCCAAGAGTTACTGTATGTAGTGCCTGCCGGACGGCAACTGGAAGTAGAAGCTGGGCTGCTCAATAAAGACATCGGATTTGTGCATGAAGGACAAACGGCCGAGATTAAAGTTGACAGTTTTCCCTTTACTAAGTATGGCGTGATTGACGGCAAGGTTATTGATATCTCCGCCGATGCCGTAGAAGATGAAAACTTGGGCTTGTTATTTCCGCTAAAAACTTCTTTGGCTACTGAACAGATCAATGTTGACGGAAAATGGGTGCAATTAAAGCCAGGTATGTCGGTGACAGTTGAAATTAAAACCGGCACTCGAAGGCTGATAGAGTTTTTATTGGCACCTCTGATACGGGGAGTGAGTGAAGGGGTCAGGGAAAGGTAATTAGTCCGGCAGGTGGCAGTGGAGAACAAAAGCAGCAGCTTCAGCGACGGCCTTTCAGGCGACAGCGCACAACAAAGGTTTAAAGGAAGTCATTTAAATGAAACGAGTTAAAGCGCAAAAGAGCCATGGCCTGCCAGCGGCCTTGCTGTTGATACCACAATTTGTGCTTGCCATCGAGGTCAATACAAGCCCGGCACAAAAGGCAGCACTTAAGCAGGAAACCCCAAAAAAAACGCCGGAAGAGGCAGCAAGCGAACAGCCGGTTAACTTTGCCCTGAAAAAAGGCAAGCAATATTCCCTGTGTAACGATTTTTTTGTTTACTTAAAGCAAAATTATGCTTTTCGCAGCGAGTTTGCACAAACGGCTTTTTCAGCAAAAAGTGAGGTGTTTTCAACCCCTACCTATACCCCGCTGGAGCCGAAAAAAGGACTACGCATCGACATGCAGCTGGCGGCATATAGCCGTAAAGGTCTATATGGCGCTCACGGCTGGCTTAAATCCCTAAACAGATATGAACAACGCTTTAAAGACATGCAGTTTTTTACCACAAAAATTGACCTGAATAATGATGGCAAGACCGACAAAGTGCAAATGAGAGCACTTTATTCTCTTAAAGGTAAGTATCAGGTCTTTTCGAATTTTCCTTTAAATCGCTGGGACAACATCGCGGTTGACTGGTTCGAAAAACAAAGGGTAACCACTATAGGTGGCGAGCTTTTTTTGTACCAGGGGCGGACATTTACATTAAAACAATGGCCTTGGGCGCTGTTTGTTAACGAGCCAAAAGAAAGTCCCATGCGAGATAGTGGCGGCATCATTGTCACTAAAGGTGTCTGTGAAATAACTTTATAAACATTAATCGAATGAATAAATAACGTGACCATAACCACGACAACATTCACTCAGGAACAATAAGACAACCTGCGCTATGAACTCATTAAGCTTGTGGAAGGTCATGAACATGAAGTGTTCTTTATTCTTAATCATAAGGATAACTCTAAATTTATATAGAGTGAGAACTAAAAATAAAATCATCAAACATCTAAGGAAAATAATATGATAAAGGTTTTACCCTGGCTAAAGGTTCTAGGGCTGTTAGGGGGATTATTGCCCACCATAGGTTATGCACATGTTGATATTGCAGATGAACAAACTCCATTTGAAGTCAAAAAAGGCACCCGGTTCGGGTTATGCAATGATGTTGCGGCTTACATCAATAACCACCGAGATTATTATGATACCAATCCCAGGGAGTTGTTTATCTTTAAAACGGATAAATTCAATAAGCCCAAATCAACCCCTTCGACGAAGGAACGCTATATCCAATTAGTATTACAAAGTGTAGCTCATAGTAAAATCCGACTAACAGGTTTTAATAGCTGGAAAAAAAAACTTGAGCGCATCGAACAGCGAATGCAAGAACAGCTGGAGGTGCGGGAATTGATGGTGGATATCAATAATGACGGCATTACCGACAGGGTTTTAAGTTACTCTCATTTTAACGAAAAATTTAAGAAATGGTATTTTCTTAATTACGTCTTAAATGAACAAGGCAACCTAAATTTAACTTTTGAACGGGGTAGGGCATCTACGGGCGAGTTGTTCTATTACGATGGCCGTACCTATGTTTATCGTAAAAAAGGAAAGGATGTCTTAGGCATCTATCCACATGGCCCTTTTTATACGAAACAAGGTGCGATAAACAAGGTACCGGAAAATATGCTCGGGTTAAATACCGGCGATGCCACATGCGAAATATCACTGACGCACTCACAACAAACCTCCAAATAAAATCAAGTAACGGAATAATTTATGTCATTATCATTAAATACCTTATCATCTGAAAATTATCGCCAGTTGCGTTATGAGTGGATCAAACTCTTTGAAGAAAGAGGTCATGAAAACCCTGACATTTACAATGACGGCCGAGGTTTTCCTACTATGGGGGTTGGCTTTAATCTCTCCCAGGAGTTTGTTTTAAGAGCCGTTTTACAAACTGGTTTTGGTATTGATGACGAAAATTTAGATAGTTTTTATGATGAAATGTCACAGGCCGTAACTAATGCTCAAGACCAGACAACGGCAGAAATGCAACGAATCCTTAATGAAAGCTGGCAAGCCCTCACCCAGGAGCAAACGGCAACCTTTATTATTCAGGATGAGCCTGGTGGACAAACGGCAGCAGATAAAATTGAACAAATATTTGAGACAATAGTTACAAGAGAAGATGGTTTTGAAGATACCTTAACAGGCTTGCTAGCAAATAATGGTATCAGCAATTTTGCAGATTCTGCTGAGCGAGTTGCGCTGCTTTCACTTTTATACGGTGGCAATGAACTCATCGGCCCTAATTTAAGAGCTGCAATACAAAATGGTAACCGTTTTGATGCCTGGTATGAAATACGTTATGCATCAAATAAATCCGGAACAGATGTTGAAAATGGCATAGCTAAACGCCGCTATGCAGAGTCGGCATTGTTTGGTTTATTTACCAATGATCCCGCACCAACTACTGAGGCACAACAAGCGGTTGACGGCTTTATTAATCATTTGGCAGATATTCAAAAATATGAAAACAGCTACGGGCACATGGTTGATGCAGCCAACAATAACTTGGCTTCATTATCGGCATTTTCAGGGCTGGGTGTTGCCACTGTCGGTGAACTCTTCAAACCGATTGCCGGTTATATCCTCGAGCGCTTCAGCCCGGCAGACGGCAGTATAGACCTGACCCAGTTCGCCCACTCGATCAACGGCCAGGTGATGCTGGGTATTACCGACGGCAACGGCGATATCGCCTCTTCGGTTAAAGGTTCGGCCGGGGACGGCAACGACCTGCTGGTGGCGGTGGAGAACAAAAGCAACAGCCTCAGCGGCGGCCTGGGAGATGACGTGCTTGTCGGCCATAATGGTGCTGATACGTTAAAGGGGGGAGCAGGACACGACATTTTAGTTGGTAACAGCGGTAACGACAAGCTCGACGGCGGTAGCGGAGACGATGAACTTTACGGCGGCGAAGGCGCTGACGAGCTTCGTGGCGGTGAAGACAACGATACCCTTGAAGGCGGCAGCGGCGACGACACACTTTACGGAGATGCAGGCGACGACAAGCTCTATGGCGGTGAAGGCAACGACAGCTTATACGGCAACGGCGGGGAAAATCAGCTCGCAGGCGGGGAAGGGGCCGATACTTATTATGTTGAAACCGGCGGCGATATTATCTGGGATAGCGACGGTTTGGGGAAAATCATTGCCAATAATAAGGACCTAAGCGGTACTTACAACGCCATCAGTGAAACCGAATATCAGCAGGAAGGCAGCAATGTTGTCCTGAAACTGGAGGGCAGTATTTTAACGGTCAGCGGGGCGACACCCGAGGGCAGTTTTACCGTTGAAGGATTTCAAAAAGGCGATTTGGGCATTGAATTGTCAACCGCGTTTGAGGATAGCAACGAAAACTTAACTGGTGTAGAAGGGGCTGCAGTTAGTGCTAACTTGCTTGCCAACCATACCAATAAGATTGGACCGGTCTTTATGAAATCTATCAGTATTGCCGGTAATACATACCAGTTTCCTTCTGCAGTCAGTGAAAGTGATTTGGCGGTAGTTGAGAGCGGTAAGGTTAGTACTATTAAGGCGCAGGGAGTTAACAGCTTGTCTGCTGCACCTGTCAATTTAATCAATGATGCCAATAATGCTCAATCAAGTTATGCTATTGAAATCCCTGATGTAGGTACTTTATATGTGTCTGCTGGTGGCCAGATGAACTTTATACCGGAGGAAGATTTTTACGGCGATGTGCCCAGTATTTCTTACATCGTTCAAAATACCTTAGGAGATGAAAGCTCTTCGGTTTTAGGTATTGAAATTAAGGAGTTACCTGAACCTCCGGAGCCAGAGGACCTACCGCCGCCAATGGTGTCACCGCTAGTGCTGGATCTGGATGGCGATGGTATTGAAACTACTGGATTTTCAGCAAATATTTATTTTGATTACGGTGGTGACGGTTTTAGCGAATTAACCGGCTTTGTTGCCTCGGATGATGGCCTGTTGGTCTTAGATCGTAATGGCGATGGAGTTATCAACAATGGTAGTGAATTATTTGGTGATTTCACCCCATTGTCAGGTGGCGATCTTGCCAGCCATGGATTCGAGGCGTTGGCAGAACTTGACAGTAATGGTGATGGTTTAGTTGATGTTTCAGATATAGGCTTTGCTGATTTACGGATATTCCGTGATTTAAATCAAAATGGAACAAACGATCAGGGGGAACTCTTTACCCTCAACGAGCTTGGTATAAAGTCCTTGTCGCTTGGTTTTAGTGAACAGGAATATACGGATGAGTTTGGTAATGAACATCGGCAAGTAGGCAGTTATAGCAGCAACACAGGACAGGTTATGACTATGACAGATGTCTGGTTTAATCGTAACCTGAGCAATACTGAATATGAAAAGGTTGAAGTGCCGCTTGAGATTGCTTTATTGCCGAATGTTGCTGGGTTTGGCCAGGTATATTCTTTGCACCAAGCGATGGTCCGTGATGAATCTGGCAAGTTGAAACAGTTGGTTGAGCAATTTGTTAATGCATCCTCTTATGAGGAGCGTCAAGAGCTTACCGAGTCGATAATTTTTGCCTGGACTGGCCAGGGCGATGAATATATCCAAAGTAGTCTGTATCCCTGGGTTCCTATAGACTTTCGAAAAATTGGAGCTTTGGAAGCTTATCACGGTTATAAACCCTCTCCACCTGCTGGCAGGGGAGGGGGCTATGCCATAGTCCATAATGAAACTTTTGATGATGTAGTTAATACCGTATTTTTTCAGTTGTCGGCCCGTAGCTTTTTACAACCTTTTTTTAGTGACATAGGTTGGGAACAAGATATTGATACTGGTGAATGGCTGGCGGATTACAGCCAGCTGATTCTGAAACTATTTGAAGATGTTGAGGCGAACCCTGAACGTGCCCAAGATACAATGTCAAATTTGCTCCAAGCCTTACATGGCGTCAATGTATATAGTACGCAAAATAGAGAGCGTTTACAGGTTAGTGTTTCTGATTTTGTACAAATTGCCGATTTATCAAATTATTCAGATGAAACTATTGCGCTTATAGTTAGCGCAACCTCAGATGCTACCGCCAGCTCAGATGTTATTAAAGGGAACGGTAACGATAATATTTTGTTTGCTTTGACAGGTGACGATACTCTGGATGGCCTGGAAGGAAATGATGTACTTGATGGCGGGAAGGGGGATGACGTTCTCACCGGCGGTAGTGGTAATGATGAATATCGCTTTGGCAGAGGGTATGGTCATGATCGTATTCGTAATTATGATAATGGCGAAAGCCGTTATGATGTTGTCCGCCTGATGGGGGATATTACAGCTGATGACATTACCCTGTTTCATCAAAGAGATGACTTGGTGATCATTATCAATGGTACTGCTGAAGAGCTTAGAGTGGAATCACACTTTGATCAGGAAGGGGGAGCAAAGCGTTATATTGACGCCATTATTTTTAGTGATGGCACTCAATTGGATGTTGGACCGGAGCAGTTTGATGATATTCCTGTGTCTGCAACCCTGGTAACGGAAGGTCCTGATGTAATCCATGGTAGCGCTAAAACTGATGTATTTGATGGGCTTGCAGGTAATGATGAAATTTATGGGCAAGATGGCGACGATTATTTAAGAGGTAATGAAGGTCATGATCAACTTTATGGTGATCATGGTAATGATTTACTTGATGGTAATAGTGGCAATGATTTACTGCATGGCGGACAAGGAGAAGATGCCCTTTATGGTGGAATAGGCGATGATCACTTATATGGCAATGATGGTAATGACAAATTATATGGCGGACAGGGGGAAGACCTTTTAGTCGGTGGGTTAGGTAACGATGATTACTATTTTAATCTGGGTGATGGTCTGGAACTTATTGATAATCAGGGCAGCTTAACAGATATTGATAATATCCATTTAGGGGATGGTATTTTATCTGACAATATTCAGATACGCCGGGTGGATAATGATCTGTACATTACTATTCATGCGGGAGAGGATGAAATTCGCGTGCAAAATCATTTTGGTGATGAAGCCAGTCGAATTAGCAATCTGGTTTTTAATGACCCAAGCAGCTCGGTAACTTCCTGGGATGCAACAGAATTACTGGCTCTGGCTAATCCTGCTACAGAGAATGACGATGAATTATACGGCGATACAAGCGCTAATACTTTAGATGGGCTGGGAGGGAATGATTGGCTTTATGGTCTTGATGGAAATGATCACCTAACTGGAGGAGCTGGTAATGATCGTCTCTTTGGCGGCGAGGGTAATGATACTCTTGGCGGTGGAGCTGGCTCTGATAATCTTGATGGGCAGGGAGGCGATGATGTGTATTTGTTCGAACTTGGTGACGGCCACGATAATATTACGGATTATCGTGGGACTAATAAATTGGAATTGGGAGCCGGGATCAGTCTTTTAGATATTCAATGGGAACGTTCAGGTAATGATTTGAAGCTTGTTCTCCCCAATGACAGCATTACTATTAGGCATTGGTATAAAAGTGAACAATATCAATTAAATGAAATACACTTTGCTGACGGTTTAGTTTTAACTGGATCAGATATAAAAGACTACATTCAAACGGGCTCTGAGCTGGATGATATCTTATTAGGATCTGAGGGTAACGATAACTTCGATGGCCTGGGAGGTAATGATAAATTATACGGTTATGAGGGAAATGATAACCTAACAGGAGGAGCTGGTAACGATATTCTCTATGGTGGTGAGGGGGACGATACCTTACGAGGAGGGACGGGTCATGATTCTCTTGTTGGCCAGGAGGGGGATGATGTTTACCTTTTTGAACTTGGGGACGGTAATACCAGTATCAATGATTGGGATGGTTTTAATATCCTGGAGTTAGGCGCAGGGATCAAAGCAACAGATATACAAGTGATCCGTCAAGTTGATTCGCTAAAACTAATTATGGCGAATGAACAAATTACGATTTTGAGTTGGTTTAGGGATGACAAATATAAATTGAGTGAAATACGTTTTGCTGATAACAGTGTCTGGACTCCTGCCGATATAGCTAGCTTGATGCAACAGCCCACTGAACAGGATGACTCACTTTCTGGAGATGAGAGTGACAATATTCTCAATGGATTAGGCGGCAATGATGAGATCTACGGAGATGCAGGGAATGATACCTTAATTGGTGGTGCTGGAGATGATCGTTTATATGGTGCAGTTGGTAATGATATTCTCGAGGGAGGCACCGGTAATGATACTCTTTCAGGCATGGAGGGGGATGATACCTATATTTTTGAACTCGGTGACGGGCATGACCGGCTTGTTGAATATTATGGTATGGATCGACTGGAGTTAGGTGAGGGGATTAATGTAAACAATGTGCAATTGCTTCGTTCTGGCACTGATTTGAAACTGGTGATAGGTAATGACAGCATTACAATCAATTACTGGTTTGAAAATCCATATTCACAAATAGAAGAGATAGTTTTTGCCGATAATACTGTCTGGTCTCCTTCGGATATTGTCAACCTGATGTCACCAGGGACTGAAGGAGCAGATTTTTTGCAGGGTGATGATAATGATAATAGTATTGATGCCCTCGGCGGGGACGATACTGTTTATGGCAGAGGAGGGGATGATACCTTAATTGGCGGCTCTGGTAATGACCGTTTGTTTGGTGATGAAGGTAATGACATTCTTATTGGCAGTGCTGGAGATGATAAGCTGACTGATGGCGAAGGGAATGATATTTATCGCTTTAGTCTCGGTGATGGTCATGACATTATTACCGATTATGATGGCGTCGACCGACTGGAATTAGGTGTAGGTATTAACCCTGATGATGTAGAACTGTTACGCATTGGCACAGATTTAAAATTGGTGATAGGTGATGACAGCATAACTATTACCCGCCAGCTTGATTTAACATTTAGACAAATAGAAAAAATTGTTTTCGCCGATAATACTGTCTGGACTCCGGCAGAGATATCTGAACTGTTGCTGCGGGGAACTGAGCAGGCTGATAACTTAAATGGCGGTGATGGTGATGATATCATCAATGGATTAGGAGGAGATGATAGACTTTACGGTGCAGGGGGGGACGATATCCTTCACGGCGGTAGCGGCAACGATACCTTATCGGGAGGTAATGATAATGATACCTTGATTGGCGGTACCGGGAATGACAAGCTTAATGGTATGTCAGGCGATGATATCTACCGTTTTGAATTAGGCGATGGCCATGACATTATTCTTGATTCTCAGGGATTGAACTATCTGGAGTTAGGGGCAGGTATTTCGGCAAGTGATGTTCAGCTATCCTATTCGCGTTTTGATTTAAAAGTCGATATCGGTAATGACAGTATCACCATTGAAAATTGGTTTTACAATGACGAATATCGGTTGGGCGGCATCCGATTCGATGACGGTAATACTTGGACTTCGGCAGACATATCTTTACCAGTGCAGTTACAAGGCACTGATCTCGCTGACACCTTAATGGGGGATAATACCGATAACGTTTTAACGGGTTTAGCTGGTGAAGATTTTATCTTTGGGCGTGGAGGAAATGATACCTTATTTGGCGGAGAAGGTGATGATGAACTTGCTGGTGGAATTGGGAATGACATACTCAATGGCGGATCTGGTGATGATGAACTTTATGTTGATGACGGCAATAATACGTTAAATGGCGATGAAGGTGCTGATGAGTTATACGGTGGAGAAGGAGATGACACGTTAAATGGTGGGGCTGGTGATGATGAACTTTATGTCTATAGTGGTGCAAACACGTTAAATGGTGGCGAAGGTAATGATGAGCTGTACGGTGGTTTTGGAGCTGATACCTTAACTGGCGGAGAAGGTTATGATGAACTTTATGGCGGTAGTGGTGATGATATATATCACTTTAATCTGGGAGATGGGCATGACATTATCTTTGATCACTCAGGTTCAAACCGTCTTGAGTTAGCTGAAGGCATTCGGGGAAGCGATATTCAGTTGGGTCGTTCGACGAATAATTTAAAACTGATCATAGGAAATGACAGCATTACCATAGGAAGTTGGTTTAGAACTGAGCAGTCACAATTAAATGAGATCCGTTTTGCTGATGGCAGTGCCTGGACACCGGCAGACATAGTTGTTGCACTACCTCAGATGAGTGAGCAAAGCGATGTTTTGGTGGGCGAAGCGAATATTGACATTCTGAGTAGTCAGGGAGGAGATGATCTTTTATATGGTGAAGGAGGGGATGATGTCTTAATTGGCGGCACAGGTAATGATACACTTTATGGTGGTTTGGGCAATGATAGTTACCGCTTTGAGCTAGGGGATGGCCATGACATCATCAATGACCATCATGGTGTTAATCGCCTGGAATTAGGCGCAGGCATCAATAAAGCCGATATCCGGTTAGTCCGCAATAATGCAAATTTAACTCTGATCGCGGGCAATGACAGTATCACTATCAGAAAATGGTTTGATGATGAGCTATATAAGCTTAGTGAAATTACCTTTGCCGATGGTACCAGCTGGTCAACAGCGGATATAGATACCTTGTTGGCACAACAAACCGGACCGGATACTACCTACCTTTATAACCTGGCTGACGGCCACTATGTCATAGATGATCCTGAGGGTGCTGATACACTACGTTTTGGGGCCGGTATTAGCCGGGAGGCATTAAAAATAAGCCATGACGGGAACAACATTATTATTGCCCTGACAGCTGGCGATGGCAGCCTAAGTGGTGATCAAATCACTTTGGTAAATGCTTTTACCGACACGGCTAATCGTATAGAAACTTTGGTTTTTGCCGATGGCAGCATTATGACCGCAGATGAAGTTCATGCCGCAGCGCTTATCCTTACCGGCAGTGAAGAAGATGACATTTTAAATGGCTCAGTTTATGCCGATGAGATTTATGGCTTAGGGGGGAATGATGTTATTGAGGCCGGTGAAGGTGATGATGAACTTTACGGTGAAGCCGGTAATGATACGTTAAATGGCGGAGCTGATGAGGATGAGCTTTATGGCGGAACGGGTAACGATATACTCAATGGCGGAGTTGGCGATGATGAACTTTATGGGGGCGACGGTGATGATGCGCTAAATGGCGGAGCCGGCGATGACGAGCTTTATGCCACTGACGGTATTAATACCCTATCTGGTGATGAAGGTGCTGATGAGCTCTATGGCGGCTTCGGTGATGATACCTTAAATGGTGGTGAAGGGAATGATAGCCTGGATGGGCGTATCGGTAATGATACGCTAAATGGCGGTGAAGGAAATGACAGCCTGAACGGAAATATAGGTAACGATACGTTAAACGGGGGGCAGGGAAATGATACTTATTTCTTTGCCCCGGGATACGGACAAGATGTTGTTGAAGACAACTCGGGCATCGACAAACTCGTCTTTGACGTTGGTATTATACAGGATATGTTAAACATCAGCCGTGACGGGGATAACATTATAATTGCCCTGACGGCGATGGATGGCAGCCTCAGTGGCGATAGCATCACTTTGAACAATGTTTTTGCCAATATGGATAACCGTATCGAAAGCGTTGAATTTGCTGACGGCAGCACTATGACTGCGAATGAAATTCATGCTGCGGCGGAAGCAGAAAGTAATGAACCGTTAGTAATTACACAGGGAGATGATGTGCTTAACGGCACATCCGGTGCAGATGTTATTGACGGTCTTGGCGGAAATGATCAAATTTACGGTAAAGCAGGAGATGATCAGTTGCAGGGAAGTGCCGGTGATGATCTGATAGATGGCGGAGCCGGCAATGATGTACTCATAGGAAATAGCGGCAATAATACCTTGCTTGGCGGGGAGGGAGATGATGTCTTAAAGTTGGCGGGTAACTCCAGTTTTAGCGTTTACAGCAATACTCTTGAAGGCGGGCAGGGGAATGACCGCCTTGAAGGGAGTTATGCCGCCGAGGCTTATGTCTTTAATATAGGAGATGGACAGGATACTATTTATGATAATGGTGGTACCGACAATATTCGTTTTGGTATTGGTATCACCCCGGATAAGTTAAATATCCGTTTCAGTGGCAACAGTATTTTGATCGCAATATTAAATGATGACGGCCTGGCAACAGGGGATCAGATCCTGATTGAAAATGCTTTTAAATACAGTGCTTTTAGGGTCGAGTCTCTTACCTTCTTTGATGGCAGCACCATGGATTGGGAAGCCATTTATCAGGCCGCCCTGGTTGTAACGGGGACTGAGGATGACGATAACCTTGTAGGCAGTATCGATCATGATAGTCTTTACGGGCTGGCTGGCAATGATACTTTGACCGGGGGGAACGGCGATGATCTGCTCGATGGCGGAACAGGCAATGACATACTCACAGGCGGCAGCGGTAACAATATCTTGCTTGGTGGTGACGGAGACGATGTCTTAAAGCTGGCGGGTAACTCCAGTTTTAGCGTATACAGCAATACCCTTGAAGGTGGTCAAGGGAATGATCGCCTGGAAGGGAGTTATGCCGCCGAAACTTATGTCTTTAACATAGGGGATGGACAGGACACTATTTATGATAATGGCGGTACTGATAGTATTCGTTTTGGTGTTGGTATTACCCCGGATAAGCTGAATATTCGTTTCAGTGGCAATAATATTTTGATTGCAATATTAAATGATGATGGCCTGGCAACGGGAGATCAAATCCTAATTGAAAAAGCCTTTAAATATAGTGCTTTCCGGGTTGAGTCACTAATATTCTCTGATGGCAGCACTATGGACTGGGAAGCCATTTATCAGGCCGCCCTGGTTGTAACGGGGACTGAGGATGACGATAACCTTGTAGGCAGTATCGATCATGATAGTCTGTATGGACTGGCTGGCAATGATACTTTGACCGGGGGCAACGGCGATGATCTGCTTGATGGCGGAGCAGGTAATGATGTTCTTACCGGAAATAGTGGCAATAATATTTTATATGGGGGTGAGGGAGATGATGTCTTGAAGCTGGATGGTAACTCCAGTTTTGGCATTTACGCCAATACCCTTGAAGGGGGCAAAGGCAATGACAGCTTGCTGGGAAGTTATGCTGCGGAGACTTATGTTTTTAATTTGGGTGATGGACAGGATACTATCAAGGATAATGGTGGTATAGATAGCATTCGCTTTGGCGAAGGTATAACCCGGGATAGGCTGAATATCAATGTGAGTGGCTCAGCTGATATTTTGATTGAGATATTAAATGATGAAGGCCAGGTAACAGGAGATCAAATTCTGATAGAAAATGCGTTTAAATATAGCATTTATAGGGTTGAATCCCTGACGTTTGCTGATGGTGTTACCATGGACTGGGATGCTATTTATCAGGCTGCTTTGACAGCAAATGAACTTGATATGTTTCAGATTGCTAGCGACTTATCTACTGGCGAGAGTATTACTGGCGATACTCTGAGTTCGGCTTTGAACAAACTCATTCAGGCTCACTCAACTTTTGGTATAAAGGCCGAAGAAACAGGTATTGAAAAATCGATGATATTGGAAGCTGAGTATATGGCTATTGTAAAGGAGGAAAGGTATCTCTGATAAGGGTATAAGTTAATCACGATAATTTGTAATGGAGAGGGATAGATACTCCAATGCAGTAAATGCTAAGTCATTAAAAAGGTGGCACTATTGTCAATGCTTCATCCGGGGCGGCCCGCAGCGGCTCTCCCAACGAATATATAGATTATGCCGCCTCCAAGGGCGCGGTAGATACCTTGACTAAAGGTTTGTCACTGGAAGTGGCGGATGAAGGGATCAGGGTAAACTGTGTCCGTCCCGGGCTTATTTATACCGAGATGCACAGCGATGGCGGCGAGCCGGGCCGTATCGAACGGTTACAAAGCAAAATTCCGATGCAAAGGGGCGGACAGCCGGAGGAAGTGGCGGAGGCCATCTATTGGCTGGCATCTGAAAAGTCTTCTTTTTCCACCGGCAATTTTCTCGACTTAGCCGGCGGCTTGTAACAGCAAGGCAAGAAAAAAGGCTGCCGAGGGAGATCGGCAGCCTGGCTAGCAAAATAAAAAAGTTTGCTTACCTGAAATTGGCAATAGTATTGGTGATGTTATCCAGGGCGCGTTGCGAGTCTGCTACGTTACTGACACCACAGCTATAAGAGTTGTTACAGGTTCTGCCCGGATCGGAAAATACCGGTAAATGGGTCGAGGTATTGAACTCCTGAGGGTAGGCCATAATAGTGGCAAACTCATAATCAACGCCGTAACCGACACCGTATTTGTAAACACCACCTTCGGCGCCTTGTCTTACCGAGTGACCTAAGCCCATGTTGTGGCCAAGCTCATGCATGAAAGTTAACGTAGTATTACCGCAGTCATTGGCGGTGATGTTGTAGGCATAGCTTTCATAGGTATCATGATCCGGGAAGATTTTCAGGCCGTAAATGTCGCCGGCGATACCACAGGTAGTGCCTTGCCAGGTGCTGTTTTTAGAGCCAAGCACAACCACGAAGTCTGCATTGAACTGATCGCGCCAGCCTCGGATCTGGCTATCCTTGTAGACACTTTGCAGGTCAGAGTGGGAAGCAACAACGTCACTGCCTAACTGGTATGGCGTGGCTGCCAGTACCAAGTTAATGGATAAGCCGTTATCGGCATAATAGCGGTTGGAAGCCGCCACCATTTGCGTGATTTCTGACTGGATATCAAAGCTTCTTGATGCCGCCGATGCCGTGTAATAAATATCAACAACAACGTCTGTCGCCATGGCCGAGGCACTGAATAATGCCGATAATGAGAGTCCTAATAATGTCTTCTTAGATACAGATTTCAACATAACATTTTCCTTTTGTTTTATGTTTGATTTGTGTTTTTATTATTTCGGGTTAATGGGTACTGCCGCGCTTACCGTTACCCGTATCGATAGGCGCATGGTTGTGGTTTTCGCTAT
Source organism: Thalassomonas actiniarum (assembly GCF_000948975.2). Taxonomy (GTDB): domain Bacteria; phylum Pseudomonadota; class Gammaproteobacteria; order Enterobacterales; family Alteromonadaceae; genus Thalassomonas; species Thalassomonas actiniarum. The sequence continues at coordinate 294,851 of NZ_CP059736.1, read as the reverse complement.
CTGTGCTGCCACCACCAATCTGGTCTTGGATCACACCGTCGAGCAAACCTGCGGTTTCGGCTATCCAGGCATATTGGCCGTTTCCTTCAATGGCGTAGATGCCGTGGGGCGTGGTGATATTGCCGTAAATGGAACGCTCGCTAACGGTGATAATTGAGCTGTATTTCCCTTCTTCATCCGGCAAAACCGCTTCTATGGTTTGGTTACCAAATTGATCCTCGCGGGTATGGTCCACTTGAATGTCGTAGAACATATCCAGTGCCGGTATTTCCAGTTTAAAAGTATCACCAACTGCCAGCGACTTGATTTCATTGCTGCTGATTTCTATATACACTTCGCCTTGTAAATTTTCCCTGAGCTTGCCAGATGCCTGCAAAAACTCTTTGGCTTTTTGTGACTCGACAAACAAGGATTCGCTGCTGTTGTTTTCAGCGCCGGTGTCTTCAACCCCGGTATTTTTATCAGTCGTTATCTCACGTACCGGGGTCATTCGGGTCGCGGATAAAGCTGATTTATCGGCTGATACTATAGGTTTTACTATCTGTTTTAGCGGTGTTCTTTTAACTGTTATAACTTTGTCGGCAGCAACAGCACTTGTGCTGTGTTGAGTACCAGTGTCCCGGTTAAAGTAATACAGGGCTGTAACAACCAAAGCCGATATCAGTAAGAGGGCAATACCTTTTTTCAATGTTGATCTTCCATGCTTGAAAATAATGGCATCACTATAATTAGGGTTTTGTCCGTGGCATATACCTAGAATTAGGTATATTGACTATTCCCCCATTCTTTAGGACAAAAAAGCAAGACTTAATATACTTAAAAATCAACCAGTTAATAACAATTCTGGCTAAGAAGTAATTTTTCGTCCTGTTTTTTCACATGTCATCATACCGGCAATATTTGTGCATTCTTTGCCGCTTCTTCGGCCTGAAAAGGTCTTTTATCTATCACGGAATAAATAAAAGACGCATTAAAATATTGACCGCTGAGGATCAGTTGCCTGTTTTGCTTTAGTGGGGAACTAAGGGCTTTAAAAATAGGGACTTTAGTGGGGGTAAAGTCTTGATTAACCGGTGACTATTTTGTTTGACGGGTTAAATGCTCGTAAGCGGCTTCAGCGCGAGAGTTTACATTTAATTTTTTATAAATATTTCTAGTATGGGTGATCACCGTATGCACACTTAAATACAGGGTTTTGGCGATTTCTTTATTGCTTAACCCTTTTGAGAGCAGGCTAATAATTTCAGCCTCTCTTGAAGATAATGAGTTGTTGATGTTTTTTGTAGATTCCATGCTGCTGCTCCATTTTGATTGCTCATCTATTTCCTTCAGATATTTAAATATCTCTTTTTATTATTTCCACTTCTCTCCTTGGTGAAAAGTTCGTCGAATATAGACATTTATTTGAACAATGCAAGCGGTTTTTTTGTATACAAATATTGGAGAAAAAGTCGGACCAGATAGAAACCTTATTTCAAGATTAATTTTAACTGCTTGATTTTTACTCCTTTTAACAAAGGCTGACCACCTGGTAAGCCGAATTGATTTTATAATAACCTCAGTTTACCTGTTTTTTTTGTTAACCGCTTGTGAATGCTGCTAAAGCGGTTGTTCTAGTAAATAAACGATAATTTTTTCTTGGTTTTTTTTGTGCCATTAGATAAAACCGATATATCTTGTAATTAAATGATATTAAGTTCTATATAATCTATAGTCGCTTGAGAAAACGGATACAGCGACTAATTACCAGTAGAGTTACTGGTATCTAACCTAAAGCTCATTGCCAATGACAGCCCTAAACAGTTGTTATAAATAAACTTTATTCAGGCATAAAATTTGCCGCCTGCCGGGGATTATTGACAGCATCTGCCGAAAAGAACTTGTTGAGCTTAAGCTCCTAACGGCAGTGTTTATTTAATACTTGCTTAGGTGCTTATTCCAGTAAATAGGCCAATGCATCCAAGATCACCTGGGGATGTTCAAACACCACTAAGTGACTGCTGTCGGTTAACGGCAGGTACTGGCCTTGTGAGTTCTCACTGATTTCTTGACTCCATTGACTGCCTGCTTTGTGCGCTTATACACGCTTGCGACAAAAGAAACACAGCCCCTGTTCCAATGCAAAAAATGGCCAACCCGGTTGGCCTGGGGGCCGGATAGCCTGATTTATTATAATCAAAGGCTCAGTAAATCATCCCCCTATCAGATCTTTAGTTTTGATATTAATACCCAAACCATCAGCCAGCTCAGCATGCCGACAGGCCACAGTAATCTAAAAGGGGACTTTGATTTTGCCTTTAACCCCCCTAGTACGCAGCTCGCGGTATTAAGGTATAAAAATGAACAGGCAACCGAGCTGTTGTTGTTTTCAGGTAAGCAAGCTAACCAGGCAGCTCCGGTTGTTCATCACCTGGCACTAAGAGTTAAAACACTTGCCTGGCGGGCAAACGGGCAAGAGTTACTGCTGGTCAGTGATGATCGTTTATATACTTTCAACCCAAACACCGGGGAGCTTGCCCTGTCAGGGCAAATAGGCAAGAAAATCAATTCACTGGCGGTAATAAACCATCAAGATCAGGAGCAGATCTTAATAAGTGAAACCCGGGCTTCCAGTGAAATTTTTCGATATAATATCAGCAAGGAGACAAATACCTTGTGGCAAACCAGCTCCCGGTTGGAATTGTTACCGCGTTTTTCTGCCGATATGGCTGCGCTAATCTCTACCAGGCACAAGTCATATAACTTATGGCTGGTAGAAGATAATACTCCCCGGCTGCTGGAGCTTAACCTGCCGTTCGAACTTGAATTTTCCCGCTATGAGTTTTCCGCCGACGGTAAAAAAATCCTGTTGTCTACATCAGGGGCAGTATTTGAAATGGATATCGAAAATCAAAGCTATACCCGGCTATTGCCTGAATCCAGCCAGGCTTATGTAGTTAATTACGGTGAAGATGATGATGTGATCTATAGCAGTACCCGCTCCGGCCAATGGCAATTATGGCAATATCGCCGGGATTTGGAGCAGCACCGGCAGCTGACCACCCGGGGAGGCTATAGTGGCCGGGTGAAGCAAGGAGTGCTTTATTTTAGCAAGTTTAACCAGGATGGCCTGTGGCGCAAGGTGCTTGATAATGGTGAAGGTGAAGACAAAAAAATGAAGAGCAGCTCATTATTGAAGACTTTCCCCTGATAAACTGGCTCAACTGGCAGTTAATCGCCGGCCGGGTTTATTTTTACCGGCCGTCTTCCGGAATTTGGCAACACCATTTAGTCGGCGGCAAGGAAAAACTGGTGATGGCAAAGCCGGATAACTTTATCCATCAGTTTGCTGTTTCACCGGATCAGCAGCAGCTTTACTGGGTAAAACAAAAACCGGTGAGGGGCGATATTTACCGTTATGCTTTTGTTGAGCGCCAGCAATAAAAGCGCCCCTTCGCAAGCGGATTACCGCAAAACAGGTAAAGATAAAGAAAAGTCTCTTTTTTGTCGGTTATTTTGTAGAAAATTTGTCACTAACTGGTTAACATGCAGTCCTTTTTCCAATAAGGACACTTTGGCCTCCGTCATGAAAAAATCTATTCCCCTGTTATTGCTGCTCAGCAGCGCTTTTCCCAGTTATGCTGCTTCAAGCTGGACCGATTTTCGCTTCGGCGATTCCAGCTTTGTCGGCGTCGATTATATGTTTTCCAGTGTCAAACTTTCCGGTGAAGATGCCAAACCCAAATTGGCGGGCCTGAAAGCGGGTTTTAGCCTTTATGAGCAGATCTCCCTTGAAGCCGACTATATACAAGGTACCAGCACCGATGAGGTTGTTGGTTTAGAGTTTGATGTTGAAGACAGCAAAGGTTTATACCTGCTGTTTAAGTCCGGCGATGACACCTCCTTTGGTGTTGATGTCACCCTGGGTTATGCCAGTACTAAACTTACCGTGACCGGTGATGAAAACGACTACCGCAGCAGCGAAGAATATAATGGCTTTTCCTGGGGGATTTCCTTTTATGACTCATTTCCTGCCTATAAAAACCTGCAAATGAAACTAGGTTATAAATCCCTCTATGATGACAACAATATAAAAATCGACGGTTTTACCCTGGGTTTTAACTATTACTTCTAGTTATTGCTTCTAAGTAACTGACTTCTAATCTATTAAATAAGGTATTTTCAAATGAACTCAGGAAAAAACGCTGTCTGGCCACAAGCAAAAACACTTGCCCTGCTGATGCCGGGCCTGTTGTTGGCCGGTTGTAATTCAAGCAGCAGTGAATCCGAAGATTTGGCCACCGCAGTTGAAGTGGCTGTACAAACCGAAAAAGGCACGCTTATTGAGTCGTTCACAATTTCAGAGAGCGAGATTATTCTCAAAGAGGATGAGCAGTATCAGCTAAGCGCCGAAGGGACAGATCAAAATGGCGACAACCGTGACGTCACCCGGGAGCTGACCTGGACATCCAGCAATAAAGACATTGCCAAAGTAAGCAGTAAAGGCCAGGTAACCGGGGTAAGTTATTCAACCGAGCCTGTCACTATCACAGCAACGACCAATACCGGCATCGCCGCCGAGGTTGAAGTCTTGGTACAGGATCTGACGGTAAAGTCGGTTGCCATCAGGCAAGAATCGCCACAAAGCGGCAATGTCTTAACTTGTATCGATGCCAGTTTTGCCCTGGATGTGACTTATACCAATGACACTACCTTTGAAAGAACGAGTGATATTACCTGGTCGGTAGATAATGCCACCACAGCGACCATAGACAGCGACGGTACCTTGCATACCTATAGCGATGAAGTTGAAGAAACCACCATCAGCGCGACTTACGAAGAGGTAAGCACAACCAAGACAGTATCCGCCGATCCGGTTAATCTCAACACCATTGACATCCGCAGCCAGGACAGTGCTATCACCAGTATTGCCCTGGCTGTCGGCGAAAGGCTGCAGTTACAATCCCGGGCAACATTATCCGGAGATGAAACCGAGTACAATGCCGACTTGAATATCAACTGGCAGCTCACTGACAGTACACTGGCCGGTATTACCAATTCAGGCGCTAACAACGGCCAGCTGCTGGCGTTGAAACCCGGCATCACCGCGATTACCGCCAACTGCGGCGGAAAAACCGCCACTGCCACGTTAACCGTCAGCGGCGATGCGACTTTGTCGGCCTTAACCCTGAACCAGGGAGATACTGCCATAGCAGATGACGTTGAATCCATCAGCATTGATGCGGAAGAGTCGGTGGAATTATCCCTGGATGCTAATTTTGACGGCAGCACCACTGGGGTGAATGTAACAGAATTTGCCACCTGGAGCATTAACGGCAGCACTTTGGTGGATGCCGAAATAACCTCTGCCGGCACGGAAGATGCGCGCTATAAGTTAACCAGCACCACGACAACAACCGGCGAAGTGGTGATCACCGCAACTTATAACGATTTGAGCAAAACCATTAAACTGCTGATAGAATAGTAATTTATAGATAAGTAACTTATAGATAAGTAACTTATACAAAAGTAAGCCGGGCTAGGCAGGGTAAGTTTTTCTTGAACTTAAGCTGTTTAGCCCTTTCGCTTTTTTAAGCTGCACCGGCGCTTTTCGGTAATGCCGGGCGAAGAAATCATTTAGGCGCAGGAGGGCAATGGTGGCATTTCAAACCCTGTTTAAAGCAGCCCGGCTGCCTTTTTTGGCATTAACCCCGGTATGCCTGTTACTGGCTTATGCCCTTGCCAGCAGGCAAATACCGGATGTTAGCCTGCGCGATGCCGGGCTGGTATTTATCGGCGCGCTGGCAGCACACCTGGCGGTAAATCTGCTCAACGAATATCAGGACTTTCGCAGTGGCCTTGATTTAATCACCCGTAGAACCCCTTTTAGCGGCGGCAGCGGCGCTTTACCCGGCGATCCTCAAAGTGCGCCCCTGGTATTAAAGGCAAGTTATGCCTGCCTGTTGCTGGTTTGCCTGGTGGGAGGCTATTTTTTGTTTCAAGCACCGCTGCAAATGCATACCCGGCTGATGTTATTGATAATAGGGTTAACCGGACTCGGCGTTATCGTCAGTTACACCCGCCATCTTAACCGCTTTCCCTGGCTTTGCCTGATAGCTCCCGGACTGGGGTTTGGTCTTTTAATGGTATCCGGGGCGGTGTTATTACTGGCAGGGGAGGTAACCGTGCAGACGCTGCTCTTGTCCCTGGTGCCCTTTTTCCATATCAACAATTTATTACTGCTTAACCAATACCCGGATATCGAAGCGGACAAGTCGGTTGGCCGCAACCACTTTGTCATTGCCTACGGCATAACAAGCAGTAACCGAATTTTTGCCATCTTTATGCTGTTGCCGTTTTTGTTGTTGGGCTTGTTACTTTCGGCCGGGTTATTACCTTTGTTATCGGCGATTGCACTTTTGCCCTTAGTGCCGGGGTTGGTAGTGGCGGTCAAACTTGCCCGTTTGCGGGAAGATATTGCCAACAGTCCCCAATATTTGGCCTTGAATGTAGCCGTGACCTTAGCAACGACCTTGTTACTGGCGCTTTCCCTGTTATTTGCCTAATTCGCCCAGCAGCGCCTGGTAAGCGCTAATAATATGCATAACTTCCTGGCGTGGATTTTTTTGCATCCGCTGATAGTGGCTGATGGTTTGCTGCAAATATTGCCGGTGCTCAGCCTGGCTGAAATCCCACATTTTAGCCCCCACCGGGGAAACAGCTGTATGCGCTTGCCCGGATGCAGTCGCTGTCGTGACATGGAGTATTTCATAAAACCGGCGGTTTTCTTTGATTAAAACCTCGTGAATCAGGCCAAGATCAAGCTGCTTCAATGCCTGGCGCACTTTATAGTTGTGGTGTACCGGACATAAGATAAATTCCAGCGACCGGTTCGGGTTTGCCCCGACTATCTTCTCCACCAACTCAGTCAACAGGTCGCCGCCGACTCCGGCAATAATGATCAGCGGGACATCTCCACTGCCAGCTTTATTATCGTTAGCGGTGCACAGCGACAACCGGGCAACATCTTCGCAATATACCCGCCAGCAGCTTTGCCCGCTGTCGTGTTCCGTTTGTGGAAAGTGTTGTAAGAGCTGTGCCTCTAATTGACTGATGATAGGCGCATTAATATCCACAAAATGTATGGTGTCTGCCGCCTGGCGCTTGAGCAGCGACATGCCCAAAAAACCGTGATCGCAGCAACAATCCCAGATATCCGGGTAGTGTGCTGTGATCATCTGATCTATCTGGCTTAAACGTTTACCGGTTTTCATTACCCTGACTTTTCCCGAAAAGGTTATTTGGCCAGATCAATTAAAAAGGCAAACTCCCGGGCAACATCCACCAGGTGCTGGAAGCGACCGGATTTTCCGCCATGTCCGGCGTCCATATCTGTGTATAACAGCAATTGGTTATCGTCGGTTTTGTGCTGGCGTAATTTGGCCACCCATTTGGCCGGCTCCCAGTATTGTACCTGGGAGTCATGCAGACCCGAGGTCACCAGCATATGAGGGTAGGCCTGTTCGCTTACCTGATCATAAGGACTGTAGGAGTGGATATAGTGGTAATAATCCGCATCGTTGGGATTACCCCATTCGTCGTATTCCCCTGTGGTCAGCGGGATCGATTCATCGAGCATGGTCGAGACCACATCGACAAAAGGCACCGAGACAACCACTCCTTTATAGAGATCGGGAGCCTGGTTGATAACCGCGCCAATCAAAAGTCCGCCGGCACTGCCGCCCGCGGCAAACAGTTTGTCTTTTGCGCCATAACCTTGCTCAATCAAGGCCTGGCTGACATCGATAAAGTCATTGAAGGTATTTTTCTTATTCAGCAACTTACCGTCTTCATACCAGTGTCTCCCCAATTCCTCGCCGCCGCGAACATGGGCCACGGCATAAACAAAACCGCGGTCAAGCAGGCTTAAATTCGACGGGCTGAAACTGACATCCATACTTTCGCCATAGGCGCCATAAGCGTATACCAGCAAGGGATTTTCATGGTTAAACAGAGCCTTTTTATAAACCAGGGAAACCGGCACCTTGACCTGGTCACGTACGCTCACCCAAAGCCGTTCACTTTGGTAGTCGTCGCTGGCAAAGTCTCCCATTACCTTGCTTTGTTTAAGCAGCCTGGTTTCTCCGCTGTCGAGATCCAGCTCATAAATGCTTGATGGCGTAGTAAATGAGGTGTATTGATAGCGGAATTTATTGCTGTTGCCGTCCGGGTTGTAATGGCTAAATACCGTATAGACGGGATCATTAAATTGCAGTGTTTTTGCTTCGCCGCTTTTATAGTGAATTTGCCGCAGCAGGGGTAAGCCTGCCTGGCGCTCTTCAACGACCAGGTAGTTGTGCATCAGATCAAAACCTTCAAGCAGCACGTCTTCACGGGCAGGCACAACACTCGTCCAGTTATCGGCGTCTTGCTGTGCTTGTTGCCATGAGGTCATCAAGGCGAAGTTTTTGCCGGTTTTATTGGTGAGAATATAAAACTTATCTCTGAAATGGTCCACCGTATATTCATGGCCGCGTTCGCGCGGTAAAAAGGCGGTAAACTCACCATCGGGTTTGTCGGCATCGAGCAGCAAACAGTCGCAGGTAGTGGTGCTGTTAATGCCCAGCACCAGGTATTTTTCCGAGCGGGTTTTATACAGGTGCAGGTAAAAGGATTCATCGTCTTCCTGATAAACCAGCTGATCCTGGCTAGCATCCGTGCCTAAAGTGTGGCGGTAAACCTGGTAGGGCAATAAGGTTTCCGGGTGCTGTTTAACATAAAAAATCGTTTCATTATCGTTGGCCCAGACGGCGCCTGCGGTCTCTTCGATGACTTCGGGGTAATCTTCCCCGGTGGCCAGGCTCTTGAACCTGAGGGTGTACTGGCGGCGGCTGACGGTATCTTCGCTGTAGGCCATCAGCATGGCATTGCTGGATAAGGTTAACTCCCCCAGCTCATAATAGCTTTTGTCCCTGGCGCGCTCGTTACAGTCTAAAATCACCTGCTCGGGGGCGTCCATATCTCCTTTTCGCCGGGCATAAACGGTAAAGTCTTTGCCCTCGTCAAAGCGGGAGATATACCAGAAGCCGTTCTTAAAATAAGGGACAGACTCCAGCGCCGGCTCCTGACGGGCAACCATTTCATCATAAAGCTGTTTTTGCAAAGGTGCCAGCGGCGCCATTACAGCTTCGGTAAAGGTATTTTCTTCGTTTAGATAGGCCAATACTTCCGGCGCCTGACGCTCGTCATCGCGTAGCCAGAAATAATCATCCCGGCGTTTGTGGCCGTGTATTTCATGTTGATGTGTTTTTTTCGCGGCGACAGGCGCTTGGTGTGTATTTTTAAAATTCATATTGGCTTCTAAACGGTAATGATGGGCAGATGTTAGCATTGCCTTGGATGCCGAGGAAGACCCCGTTATTAATTTAGCCAATTTAGCCTTGCACTCATACATGGCCGCTATCCGGGTAAAGGCAGCAATGCCCCTTTGACTCAGCCCCGACAACCTTTCTCGGACTATTCTCAGGTGAAATATTTTTTATTTCAGAGTTAATACTTTGTTACAAGATATCGGATGATGGAAATATGGGCAAAGCATAATATGGAAAGGTTCCGGTTATTTTATAACCAGCTCTTAACTGGCAGTAATGGATTTATTAAGAGGAAGGAACGCAATATAACAATAATAGCTAATGGAGATAACTATGATGTATAGCAATAAGCTTCGTCCCTTATCAAAATCATTGAAAGGCGGCGGACAACAAGTCTCATTCACCTCTTCTTATTCACTAAAACAAAAACTGAAACCGTTAACTTTGCTCCTGGCCGCCGGTGCTTTTTCCCAGGGTGCCATGGCCGCGACGTTAGCGCAGGGCACAACGCTTTCTCCAGCGGGAGATGTTTATGATCTGACCCCGACTTTTGAGTGGAATGCCATTGACGGGGCGGTTTACTATCGCCTGAGTATTCAAAAAACCAGCGGCGGATATGCCATCTTACCTGAGCCTTTACCGTCGGCGACCTCCCATACCGATACCCAGAGCCTGACCGCCGGGCAATGCTACAACTGGTGGATCCGGGGAGAACGGAAAATCGGCGATTACGGTCCCTGGTCGTCAATGAAAACCTTTTGCGTAAAGCAGCCCTTACCGGATGTGGTGGTAAGGGATATTAACTGGAGTCCGATCTCTCCCGCGCCGGGGGAGGCGGTGACTTTTTCCGCCACCTTGAAAAATAAGGGTACGGCCGCCACCCCGTCAGGGGTAGCTGTCGGCGCAGGTTTGCAGGTTGGCGGCGGTTATGTCGGCGCTTTTTTTGTCCGCAATGATAGCGGTCAAACCACCTCGCTGGCAGTAGATGAAGAATATAGCGCCAGCTTCAGCGGCACCTGGCCGGCCGGCAGCGGCAATTATTCGGTGAAGGCGATAGTCGATGATATCAACCGCTTTAGCGAGAGTCATGAAGATAACAATAGCCTGACCGGTACCATAGCAGTGGCAGCCAACGATAGCTGTCATATGGTGGTAGAGCCCGCCGATTTTGGCAGCGGCGGCAGTTTGAATCCGGATCCCGCCATCAATGCCCATTTAAACAGTGCCTCGTGCAGCAAGGTCAGTTTAAGGCTTAAGCCGGGCAATTATATATTTGATCAGGCCATCGATTTTCGGGGCAACCTCAGCGGCGGCAAGCCGGATATCAGCTTTGAGTTCGATCAGGGGGATTATCATTTCAGCCATGAACTGATGTTCAGTTATTTTAATACCGCCGCCCAGGACGTAGTGATCAAAGGCGCGGGCAAGGAAAACACCCGGCTGAAATTCTGTATGACTTCGGCTGCATGCAGTACAGACGGCTGGGGCATGCTGCACTTCAGGCAAAATCCCGAAGGCATCGCCATCAGTGACTTGAGCATAGAAGGCAAGAAACACTCCACCACCAGTTGGGCTTTTGACGGCGCTATTATGCTCAGCCTGGATGCGACTTTGGCCAAGGATATCTCCATTGAAGATGTGTCGCTCAAAGGGGCAGAGTACGGCATTTTTGCCAAGCATTCGCAAAACCTGAGTATCCAACACTCCCGTATTGAAGATAGCCATATCGGCATTTACCTGCATAACAACGAGCACCACAAGGTGCTGATTTACGATAATGTGATCACCAACGACTCGCAAACCTCCGGCGGCCGCTACGGTATTTTTTCGACCACGGCCATGGTGGATGCGGCGATCGTGAAAAACGACATCAGCAACCTCAGCGAACGGGGCATCTACCCGGGACCCGGCTCTGAGCGTTTGTGGATCCATGATAACCGCGTGGAAAATGCCGGTTTAGGCGGCAACGGCGCCGGGATCAACATCAATAAAGAAGACTTGAACGATATTTTGGTGAGTAAAAATGTTATCACTAATATCGGCGGCGGGGTGACTCAGCCGGGCCTTGGCAGCTTGCCGATTTCCGACAGCGATGAAGATAAATACACTAAAAATTCAACTTCTGTCAGCTCTACCACTATCTGGCCCAACCGCCAGTGGAACGGTTACGGTATTTCCACCTCCGGCGCCACCACAGGCGGTGTTGCGTTAGTGGATAATGATATCACCGGAGCCGGGTCCCACGGTATCAAGGTCAATCCCGGGGCCGAGAATATTTTAATCTACAAAAACACAGTGGAAAACAGCGGCGTCAACGGCTTAAGCATAGTGCCGGGATATGCCTATGCCGGGCAGTTTGGTTATACCGGCCAGGGCGGCATTCATGATATCTGGGTGCAGGATAACAGCTTTAACAACAGCGGCCGGGCGGGCATAGAAATCTTGTCCCGGGGCACGCCGTTATTTTCGGTGCCGTCAAGCTGTGAAGTAGGCACTACTTGTACCATGTCGCAGACAAGTTACGGGGTGTGCTTGGAAGTCGGCGGCGATCCCTGTGTTGATCTTTACACCACGAGTAATTGCGGCAATAACTGTTATTCCCCCACCTGGCAGGACTTCCAGGTTGACCTGCATGCCAATACCACTAAAGGTAATGATATCGCCAATATGATCATCAACCCTCAGCGGGTCGCCAGTTCAAGCGCGAATTTATATTATGCCATTTCCGGCATGACCTCAGGGCATATGGACAGCAACAACAGTGACAATTACCACCTCTACCCCAGCGGACATATCAACCAAAGTTCGATCCCCGGCACTTGCCTGAGTTATAACTCCACAGGGGCAACCAGTCGCGCGGATAATACTGCCGTTAGCAAGTATAATTCCCTGGTGACCAAGATTAACGGTTTGTCGTTTTCGCTTTATGATGAAAGCACCGGCAACTGGCAGTCAGTAAGCTTAGATGATGAAAACCGGTTTGTGTTTGAACGTATCAACTTTGGCATTTCAGCCCCGGGTTGTTAATAAGGAAGCTACTGTGAGCCTTGTTGTGTTTTGATGTCATTTTTGCGCAGCATGCCTTTTATCTAAACATAGGAGCCGCTACTCATCAGTAGCGGCTTTATTCACATTTGTAATGTTAGGCTGTTATTTATATAGAATAGCGAGTGATTACAACAATGCTTTATTAGACCTAATTGCTTGTAAAATCAGGTCTAAATCAATTCACTTGATACTTTATGCAAATGTGCTGAAATAGGTAGTTTTTAACAGCAAGAAGTAACTAACCTTGGGTTATTCTGGCGTATAACAATATCACGCCATTGCTCTACCTTGCCGGACTTTACCTCGCCTAATTGATACTTGTTGCTGCATACGTTGCAGGCACTGGTTAAGTCGAATACCCCGCAGGTACTGTTCCCTTTTCTAAAGTCAGTGAATATCGCCTTTTTACCGTTACGATAATCTAACTCTCCCGCTGTAGTATTTGAACCTGCTGCTAAACCGGCACCCAATGAGATCCCCCAATGGGTAACAGATTTATCTCCCTGAGCATGAAAATTAAATAACTAACCCACTGGAATGCGGTCAATCTGATCTGGCCCGGTTATCTCGCCCTGATCCAAAATGTCATTACAATTGTTCGCTGTCAGGCTATAACCAGTGGTTGCCATCCAGCGTAACGACACAAAGCCGGCTTTATATAACCAACACCTTACCGCGTGAAAACATACCGGGGAGCTAGTTCCCATGCCCTTATCTGAGCATAATGATTTCTCATAAGGTGTATTTGCCGTAGTAAGCATTTCATTGCCTGCAATACCAGCAAACTCTTGAATAGTCGCGGTATTGTCAGCTTCATAACACTGGATGGCTTTTTTCAACAAAGATTCTGCTTTATTTAAATAGTGATCTTTTGTCGTCTTTAAATCAACGCTCTCTCGTACAAACTTATCAACGTCAGTATTTTTCAAAAAGACTTCCCGACACATACATAGGGCACGTACAGCCCAGTGTTGCTGCTTTGTTCCTGCGTTGCTCTAACCCCGGCCTGACAAAGAAATTTTGGCTCCGATAGATTTCTCCATTCCTTTTGTTGTGACTTTAAGCTGAATTTGTCGAGCGAGATTGTTGCTTACATTGGTTTTTATATAATCAAGTGCATCATCGTATCTTTCTTGGTTGCTTCTGGACATCTATACCTCTTATCAATCAACTATTTTTGTCATACAGAAGCTAGCAGTTAACCTCCATATGTACTTTACACTCCACTGTAACGCAACTTACAGATGCTATCGGTGTTTCTATGAGCTTTACTGGTAGTGCTCTCTCGGGCACAACAAACTCCCCGGAAGTTGGTATAGATGAGGAGCTGGCAAAATAATGTCGAACACTCTCCAAAAAACCAATAACAAAAGAGGCGAAGATGAACCAGATTATCTCACCTATCTTATTAACATCTTTATGATGCCTGTCGTTTTTTATCTATTATCTGGCAAAACTTACAGGAAGCTGGTGCAATACCAACACGACCATTTTACCTATATTAAAGAGGCAAGAGAGGAAATAGAAAAAATACTCAGTGCCAGATCTCAACAGCAAAAATAACCTAACAATAAGTTGATTTTGAGTTTACCCACTACAGTCAGATCAAATCTGTCCTATAAATAAGTTGTTATACATGAAGGTATAAACACATAAATGGATATGCGTTAAAAGGAAAAGCTTTTAGAGCAGTATCAATGTCGCTGACCAAAGCATAATTTTAACTTACAGCTAAGGACAAACCACCATGAGTGAAATAACTCCCATCACACTGCCCACGCCCGTAGAATGGAGCACAAAAGTTGCTGCCGCCGAGCAACATATCGAGCAATTAGAGGAGGTATTCAACCAGAACCCCGCTAATAAAGCCTCGTATATTGGCGCGCTGGCCGAGGTATATGCAGAAAGAAATATACCGGAGCGGGAGCAAGTAGCCTCTTACTGGCAGCCATATCTATACCGGGAACCAGAATACACGCTAAAGCATTTCTTTTTGCAATGGTTAACCTACACGCCAACACCGGCCAACCCCGGACAATATATCGAATACTGGGACTACCTGGTAAATACCCAATCCGGCTTGATCTTGGCCAACGACAAATATTTCAAGCCCTGGTTCCGCCAGTTCCTTAATTTCCATGGCGATTGGATCAACAGTACTTCGTCAACAACAACAACGCTGAGCGAATGGATCAAGTATAAGGGCACAGAAGCGCACCCATTTAATATCGACAATTATGAGCAGCCAGATCCGGGTAGCCCCACGGGGGGTTTCCTGTCTTTCAATCAGTTTTTCCTGCGTAACCTGAAACCGGGGCAAAGGCCTCTTTGCTGTGCCCGGCCTACAGGCGATGTGATTGTCGCCCCCTGCGATGGCGGTGCTTTTTACCTTACCCGTGGCAGGGCACACGACAACGCCGAACTAGCACCGGACAACGGCTATCTCTTGCCGGGCAAGTCAGGGGACCGATTTGATTTATTGGAAGCTATACCCGGTTATGGCCGGCATTTCCTTGGCGGTGCGCTGCTTGATATTCTGCTTTGGTTTACCGACTATCACCACTTTCATGCGCCGGTGTCAGGCACAGTGATTGACCAGGGATTATATCAAGGCTCTTATAATTACGACTTCGACGACTACAATCCGAAGGATCACTATGCGCCAAGCCTGCCGGGCGACAGCGACAAAGTTGGCTGGTACAAGAAACTCGGTAAGCACCAGCGTTATGTCTGGGTCATTAAAACAGAAAACCTTGGCCTGGTGGCGATGATCGCCATTGGTTTCTGGGGCGTTGGCAGTATTGTGAATGCGGTAGACAACGGCGCTACCCTTGAGAAAGGTCAATACATGGGCCACTTTGGCTATGGCGGCTCATCCATAGTGCTCGCCTTCGAGCCTGATCTGGAGCTGCAGTTCAAGGTCGGCGATCAGCCACTCAAGAATGCCAATCACCCTGTGCTCATGGAAGTAAGGCAGTGCCTGGGAAAAGGCACCGAAGTGCTTAACTGGTAATTGTCGAAACAATAAACGGGGCCAGATCTTGTTTTCTCAAAGGTAAGAAAAAGACAAAAGGCAAGATCTGATCCCAACGCTATGCTTTAGGGCGAAACCTTTGCCATAAGGCTTTCACGCCGATAAAACCAAAAACTCCCGCCCCAATTTTAAGGGTGATCCCTAACTTAATCCAAGCGATTAAAAATCAAATGCATACCATGATTGTCATCACTGACAAACACAAAGTAACCCGCATTAGTGTTGCTTAGCGTACAGTAACGGGTACCATTGCCGGTGATGTTGCAGTTCATATCTGATGCTACAACGTCTTGTGCCCGGTAACTGCAAGAGGCATTTTTTGCACTTAAGTTTTGTACCAGATCCCTTGCCGTTCTAGCCATCAAAAAGCGGTAATCGCCAAAGTAACGGTAGTTATAAGCATCAATGTAATAAGCTTGAGAATCGCCGCCTGTGCCGAGCAAGTCAGAATAACACTGCTCAGGATTTGGCATATACAATTCATCACTGTCGTTGCTGCCAGAAATAGCTGGCCAGCTTTGGTTGTCATGGGCTACCGCTACCACATTGGTGGAATCTACGTAGTCTTTCGCGACAATAAAATCGCCGCTGTCGCTTTCAATGGCACATACAGGTGCGCCGTTAATGCGGGTGTCGCATTGCACATCTTCAAGCTTGATTGCTACTTGCTTTTGCATGCAATCAGAATCTCTGTTGTGAAATTGTTTAGCCCAGGCCCTTACGGCGGTAATGGCATACTCGCGCTCGTCTTCAATCTCGTAAAAAAACTCAGAACGCAGCTGAAATACATCATGGTTTTCAGTGTTGCTCCTTAAGGTGCTCGCTTCACATTGGCTAAATACAGGCACGTTAAATGTGTCGGCCTTTGCCTGTGTAGAAAAGAATGGAACAGCAAGTGCCACAGCGATAATAGTCTTTGAAAATGATTTCATCAAAATCCTCCTTGTTTGACTATGGTTGGGAAAAAAGGCGCGGATTTTAGCACAGGGATTGCAAAGTGGAAGAGCAAAACCGGACTTTTTTGACACTTGTGACAAGTTTTTAGATGTGTTTGCTAGTTTTTTGCGCTAAAACAACAAATGAACGGAGATATAGCGCTGATTAACCGGTCCGGTTTTGTTTTTACACTCGCTTCTTTTTGAAAAATGCCAAGTCAAAAACTCCCTTTACCGGTCCCATAGCCTGGCCGTTTATCCCAGGCAGGAGGATGTAAGACTAATACGCATAACGCTCAATAGCCTCACCTTGGTAATTCAAATAATCATAATATTCCTTATTGCCAACCTTATTACGATTCGCCAGTTGATGCCTGGCGGTAATATTTCACATACGTACAGGTGTCTAAACAAATTCCTCAAGGTCATCTATATTGCGGTATTTATATTTGAAGGTTTTTAACAAGGCGGTAAGCACATTTTTGGGATCACCTTTAAAATAAGAGCGTAATTCAGACCAGCGAAAAACAGGATGGTCAAAGATGAAACAACCAACTAAAGCGGATAACAAAGTCAGATCTTGTTTTTACACTTCAGGTTTTTTGTAAAGCCTGAAAATGAAAAAACAAAACCTGACGCTCTTGGCTGTGCGCTTAAATGATCCTTCAGGACACTAAAACATGCCGTAATGCTGTGTTTTTATATAAATATCATTTTTTCTTAAACCATTTGTCGACATGGCCAACCGCTCGCTTTATTAGCACTCTATCGTCATAAAACATCGTCTGGAACTGGTCTTCAAACCAAACCATCGCTTTATCTGAAGTCGGAATAACACTGAATAACCGCTTGGGAACACTCGGACCACTTGCCGCTTTGTCAGAGTGTATAAGCAAGATTGGTTTGTTCACTTTCAGCAAGTCTTTTGCGACATCACCTTGCCAGATATCTAACAAACTCATCTGTGAGATCCGGTTTTCCCATTTACCGCCTAAACCGTTGGTATTATTTTCCCATGGAATGTACCAATCATAGACATGTGGCGAAGCTAACAAGGCATCTTGTTGTATTGAACCGACAATAGGAATGTAATCAACTTCTCCGGTGATCGCGTATTTTTCTTTGGCTTTCTCAGCTTTGCTAATCACTTCTTTTAAGCGTTCCTTGCTGCCGTTATACATTTCGGCCACCTCAGGATCCAGGTAATGCCCTGCAACCAATGACATGGCTTTAATTCGGTCATCGCGATTAACCGCCTTTATCATCCAGTTAACGCCTTGGCAAATCGCCAGCCCGTATATTTCAGATTGATCTACATTATCCAGGCTAGATAAATAGTCGACCGATGCAATGATATCCAGGGTTTTCTGCTCTGCGCTTTCAGTGCGGCGTGGTTCTCCTTCGCTTTCACCATGAGAACTTGGATCATATATCAGGGCGATATAACCTTTTTCAGCCAGGCTTTGCCCGTAAAGTAAGGGGGCTTGTTCTTTTACATATCCCACCGGCCCTATTAAAGTGACCGTTTTTCCATTTGATTGACTTGGCGTGAATAAAATCCCTTGCAGGGTATTTTCTCCGCTTTTAAAGGCCACTTTTTGCTGTTGATAGGGCACTGTTTTCTCCTGAACATGATTATTTGTCGCATTCGCGCTATACGCTCCTAGAATGCAAAAAATATAAATAAATACTTTAATAATTTTCACTTTCACTATTCTCCAAATACATACTGAGCACCGATTTCTTTATATGTATTACTGTTTTTTAAAGGATAAAAGTCATACTCATGGCCACTGAGCGACACATCTTCGGCTAAATCTAAACAACTAAAGCTGATGACTTATCAGGGCTGCTTTGAATGGTATATTTTCGAACATACAGATATTGATTATTCAATGTCGTTACATTAAAGCTTCCCTCATACACCTTAGTTGTAGGGACTATTGTCGGTTTTTATTTAAAAGAGAGGAATGGATTAATTGCCGGAAATCGGGTGTTTTTCGGAAGTATTACTTTGATATATCAGCGATGCTTTTTCGAAATACGCTAGGAGACATCAAGGTTTCTCGCTGAAAAAAACGGGAAAAATAGGAAGGATCTTCAAAACCCAATTTATGGGCAATGGTCTTAACGCTGTTTTCTGACAAAGAGAGATAGCGCTTTGCTTCTAATATCGTTCTCTCATGGAGCATTTGTCCAACAGTCTTGCCAAGATTCATTTTAGTAATTTCGTTTAGTCGTTTACTGGTAATATTGAGTTTGTCAGCATAATACTCTACCGACTTATACCGGGTATATTCGCTATCAATCAAGGCAAGCAATTTGCCAAGCCGCTCGTTTTGAGCTTGATTACTGTGAGGGGGATGACTCAATTCATTGTTTTTTCGCCCCAAACGAAGCAGATAATAAAGGAAAGCACTCAACAGGGGGCGAATAAAATGCCAGTCACTGTTTTCTTGCGAATATTCATCTTTCATCAGGTTTGCCAGAGTTTTTAACTTATCAGTATCTTGGTTGGATAACTCGAGATAGGGCCGCTCTGTGTCTATTGAAAATAAGGAGGCATTTTGCCTTAGCATTTCACCATATGTGCTATCTAGCAAGGCATCAGAAAATAAAATGATCATTGCGTTGAGCGATGTTGTTTTTTGCCATTGATGAATTTGACCGGGCTTTATCACATAAACACGCCCAGGCTGTAATGAATACTTTTGACAATCGATAAAGTGAAAACCACTGCCTTCAAAAATCCACACAAGCTCATAAAAATGGTGCCGGTGGGGTTGCAGGAATACGCCAGTGAGAGAGTGGTTTATATCATCAATAATAAAATTCTGTCCGGGCTGGAATTTAAATTGATTAATTTCATCTTCAGATGATGTAATCATCATAGACATACAGCTCCAGTAAATGATAAATAAAATTTATTGAGTCGAGCAGGTTAACCTGAACGTTTTCTTGATGCACAAAGCTGGTTTAATCATAAGCACCGGCTGATTGATTATTCAAATAACCCTGTTAACGGTTACTGTTATAAAACACTTTTCTATAATTTAGAAATATCTCGCTGAGCTTTTCCTTAATGTTAACGTTATCATCATTTTAAGCATCTAAAACTAACTGAAAGATATTATAGAAGCTGCGCATTCATATTAAGTGCGGTCTTGTACTTGTATCCGTTAACAGCCCAGAAAAGTTATCAAAATTAGCAATAAATATCAAAATGATGGCATTATAGTTACGTTTATTGCCAACAAGGCACGAGCTCATATTCCATCGTTTCCTTAACCTCAGCGCTCCAACTATTCTCGAATGCCGTTGCTTACCTTTTTAAATTTTCGGAAAACAAACAGCATTGTATCGGGCAAAAAGAAGTGAGCATCCTGAGCTGTGGTCAAAAAAGGCTGTCAGCGCCATTTACATCAAAAATTTCAGCAGCATTCGCCGAATTTTTCCATTCTGAACATTATCTTTTTAAAATTTTCATTGTGAAAAAAATGAACTATCTGACATATTGCAGTAATTCATTATAAATCAAAGCCATACAAGAATTCCTCTTTTTGGTTTGTTTATTGCTTTTCCTGATACACAGACAATATAAGGAATATTTTTTATGAAGAAAGTTAATGGGTTCCTATTAACAATTGGGGGAATATCCTCGTTACTTTGCTTGTTACTGCTTGTCTTGATGTTTATTCACAACCCACCTAAGGCACAATATGATACCTATATCCTTCAGGGAGGGGAAAGAGCGCAATTGCTTGCTGCCATAAAAGACTCCGGCGGCAAGTTATCTCAAGAGTTTAATATAATAAATGCTATTTCCGCCCAGCTGACACTTAGTCAGGCCAGGACTATTACCGATAACTATCCCGGCCTGCATCTATTCAAAGATACCCGGGTTAAAGTAGGAAGCAATCCCCTTGGCTGGGGTGCCAGTAAAGCCCTTAAATTTAAACTCGATAAAAATTTTCTTACCTGGCAAATAAAAAATCAGACTGACATTAATCATCAGCTTAAACAACTAACACTAACCTGGCCGGTCGCTAACGGTTTGTTAACAGGCATAAATATCAATGGTACAAAGCTGGAGCCACAAAATATTTCCGGCTGCTCATACACCTTGACCGTACCAGCAGATATACCCATAAATATTGCCAACGATGAAAAACTTACGATCAAGTTAAAATTTGAACAAATCTCCAGCGTGATCGAATCTGACTATAGCTTTAGTGCGCTCATGCAGGACGGCACCCTGATCACTATGGTGCCCGATGCCATGGAAAAAGACAACGCCCCCATCCGCTACAAAATCTCTGATCATGGTTTGAAGTGGAAAACCCTAAACCTGGCCCACAAAGAGCTTTTTGTCAGCCAGGTACTTATTGACTGGCCGCAAGAAAATGGCCCGGTGGAGAACCTCATCATTAACGGTGAAAATATCCTGGAAAGCCCGGTAGATAGTGGTTCGGCACATATCATTGCGGAGGAATACCTCAGTATAGAAAAAGACGACAAGATTGAAGTTGAGATGGACTTTGGCGAGCTGGCATCAGTTGCGGATGGTGATTATAGCGTATTGCTGCTTTTTGCCGACGGCACACAACAATCCTTAACCACCACCAATGCCACCCCGGTGCAGGGAAAAAACAGAAACACCTTCTTCCCGTCAATAGTTAATGCCGATCAAGCTCATTTGCAAGGATTTACCGGCCAGGGCGTCACGGTAGCCGTGATTGATACCGGGGTCGAGAGTTTTCAAAATATTGAGAAAGATACCTTGGGTAACGATAAAATATTAAATGTTTACAACGTATTAAGCAGAAAACAACGAGATGTAATTACTGATAAAAATGGTCATGGAAGCCATATAACCAGTATTATCGCCAACAATGCCCGTACTTATAACACTTCGGGAGAAGTCACCAGTGGATATAACAGCATAGCGCCGGATGCCAACCTGGTAATAGTGAAAGCATTTAATAGACATGGTGTAGCTTCCTATACCGATATTCTTACCGCCATTGAATATGTGATTGAAAACCGCGAAGCCTTTAATATCAAAGTATTAAATTTATCTTTTAGCACTGCTCCCAGCTCCTATTATTGGGATGATCCCATTAATCAAGCGGTCATGCGCGCCTGGCAAGCCGGTATCACGGTTGTGGCCGCAGCAGGCAATAGGGGACCTGAGGCCATGACCATAGGCGTACCGGGAAATACCCCTTATATTATTACCGCCGGGGCGGTCTCGGACAATTATACCCCGAACGAAATCAATGATGACTTTGTCACCACCTTTTCCAGTACAGGCCCCACTGTTGAGGGGTTTGTTAAGCCGGATCTGGTGGCACCCGGCGGTCATATCCAGGGATTGATTAAAGCAACTTCTTTGATCGCCCGCAAATATTCCATGTACGACGATACCGAAGAGTATTTCCTGTTGTCCGGCTCCTCCCAGTCCACCGCGATCACCTCGGGTATAGTAGCCTTGATGTTACAAAAAGATCCCGATCTTTCCCCGGATGATATCAAATGCCGCCTGATGCACTCGGCAAGAATTGCTACAAAAAATAATGGCGAACTGGCTTTTAGCCTTTTCCAGCAAGGGGCTGGTCAGGTTGATGCCATGAGCGCCCTGGCTGATCAGCAAATGGGATGTGTTAACAATAACCTGGATATCGCGTCAGATATTGATGGCCAGCAGCACTATGGCGGCCCGGCACGTCAGGACCCCGATAGCGGCGATTATTATATTTTGGGCGCAGAAGGCCTGCAATGGAATGGGCTATACAATAACGACTCCCCGTGGGCCGCTGGCTATCTGTGGGCCGACGGCTATTTGTGGGCCGATGGCTATTTGTGGGCCGACGGCTATTTGTGGGCCGATGGCTATTTGTGGGCCGACGGCTATTTGTGGGTCGACGGCTATCTGTGGGTTGATAGCCAGGATTGGTGGGATACTGATGCTAACTCCCAGGATAACTCCGACGAAAAAACTATTGCTAATAGTTGGGTAAGCCATGAATAATCGGTAGAAATAGCAGAATTTTCAGACAAGCGGGCATTTTAACTCACACGGTAAATAAAACGGCTGTGTGAGTTTGCCCTTGGATGTATTCCGCTGCTAAGCGTATGCCAGGCTCTTCTTAATCTGCCCGGACAACCTTTCCCCATAATCCTTCATACACTTGCTTGCCAAATTTCAAGGATTATTAATTGGGCAGATGTCAGCTTAAGCCAGGCATATTTTGCTGCCCGGCTAAACGCCTACTTAACTTTGTCGCCGGCTGTAACAGCCGCACTGTCAAAGCTAAGCAAACGTCTGCAAAGCAGCATCCAGTGCATTTCGACGTTTCATGTTCGTTGTCTCTCAAGAGCCATTTATTTCTTTTCAAGCTAATCCTGATGCTTTTATAGTCAATGATCAATTGACGCGACTTCTTTGCTTTATTAGTATATTTTTCGGCCGCAATTTTTTTTGTGTCATTTGGAATTACTCGGCTCAGTTGTCTATGGCTGATAATTAAACAAAAAGAAAAATATGTCAGATAAGACATATCAGGCAAGTTTAAGGAAAATACGATGACAGATAAGAAAAAATTAAGAGAGTCAGATTAAAGATCAGGATGTGAAGATACAAACCCCTATTATTACGATCAAGAAGAAGGGCAATATGAACCTAATCCGGGAGGCGGGATTAGTTTGCCGGAGTTTTACCAGCCGTTAGATTCACTGAATAACAATAACACGTATTTCCCGGGCACAGAAACCTTACCCCATGGTGAGATGCGAGTTACTTTTTAGGCCGTTCATCTTGGCCGCCTTGCCGCGCCCAAAAAGGAAGCTCTGTTTTGGTTGAACCGGGTAACAATACACCAAGCCCAAAGCGGTTTTTCTTTGATTTAGGCAACGGCAGTCTTTGACCCCGTGGTTAAGGGGCACCCGATAATCTAATGTAAAATTACAATAAAATAAAAGGTGCGCCTTAAAGAGTTAGTCGTTCAACTTAGCTCTGTTTAAGCTGAAACAAATTATCCATTGAGTAAGTGGAATAAATTTCTTGCATGGCATTTTCAGTAGCTTGGTTAACTGCCTCTATAGCCGGGTTCAAGCCAGTGCCATCGACAGTGGTTCTAAACGGGCGATTTTCAGGCGCTGTTTCCAATAGCTTTAGCACAGCATCTGCAACCATCTGTGGATCCGGCGCATCTTCCAAGTCATGGCTCTGCTCAGTGCCTGCCCACATTTGTTCAGGAGCATCAGCATATTCTCCATAGCTCTGGGCCACAGCCTTATCACTGGCTTTTAACAGGTTTGCGCCAAAGTCAGTGCCAAACCCGCCAGGCTGAACAATTAAAGACTGCACACCAAACTGTGAAAGCTCTACACGATAATTTTCTGCCAACCCTTCTACGGCATGCTTGGTGGCATTGTAAGAGCCTAAGAAAGGCAAAACAAACTTGCCTAATATGCTTGAGATCTGGATTAAGGTGCCATGACCCCGCTGCTTCATTTGTGGCAACACTGCGCGTGTTAACCGCTGAACCCCAAAGACATTGATGTCAAAAACCTTCTTGAAATCTTCTATATCAAAGCTCTCCTGCCAACCAAGTGTTCCCACGCCCGCATTGTTAATTAAGACATCAATTGCACCTGCGGCTTCGATTGCTTCAGTAACCCCCCTGGCAACACTTTCATCATCTGTTACGTCTATATCGACGACAAGAATACCTTTGGCTTTTAACTCATTGGCGATGGAGGCATTACGTCCCTGAGGATCGCGCATTGAGCCAATCACTTTGTAGCCATTGCTTGCCAGGGTATTGGCAATAAGATAGCCGAAGCCACTGTTTGAACCGGTAATAAGAATTGTTTTAGTCATGATAGTTTCCTGATTATTAAATATGCTTGTATTAAGCCTTGTCTGAATAAGTTGTTTTTTGTACTTGATGCCTAAGCGGCGGCATATCAGTTCAGTAGGGTTAGCAATGCCTGAGCAACCCCCACCGAAGATTTGTTGTTTTGGCCAGTGATTAATTCACGGTCGACAACTATGTGCGGCTGCCAGTCTTCCTGGCTGCGAGAGTAATTACCACCAGCATTGGTTAATGCTGCTTGCGGCCAGTAGAACAACTCATCACCTCCTAAGTAGTATTTGGTGGCAACGGTTTCTTCTGCATTGCTGAAGGTGGTCATGTTGTAGCCGTCATAAATCCAACCTGCTGCCGGCTTGGCCTTTTTTCCTGCTTTCATTTGCACTTCAAAATCAGCATTGTTTGCTAGTGCAGACAGCAGAGCAACCGGGCCGTGGCACACCAGTGCGGTCGGCTTGGACTCGGCATTAAAGTGACGTAAAAAGCTACCCAGTTGATCATTAGCAACTAAATCGCCTAATGGTGCGTGACCGCCAGGGACAAACACGGCATCAAAATGCTCAATACCGATTTGTTCGATACGGGAGAAGCTTAAAATCGGGCTGTATTTTTTGTCGGTCAGCTTTAGCTTATTTAAAAGCGTTTTATGGACGTTGTAGTTTGCTTTACTTACGTCGAGGAAATGCTCTGGTGTATCAGAAACAGGATCTAAGGTTGGCGCCAAGCCGGTTGGCGTAGCAAAGGTCAGTGTATGGCCTGCATCCATGAACAGCTTAACCGGCTCCATAAGCTCATTCAGGTAAAAGCCGGTTTTGTAGTTATAACCATTCTTGAGCTTCATCTCAGAGATATCAGACATAACAACTAAGATGTTGTCTGCCATGGTTACCGGGCTAATCACTAGAGCCGCGACAGCAAGGAGTTTTTTCAGTTTCATTATCATTACCTTAAAATTGAGTGTGACTGTGTTCGATTCACAAACAGAATAAGGTTTGCATGTTCATTAATGAAATTAATTAAGCTAATATAGCTATGAATAAGATTAATGACCTGGATTTGTTGTCATGAGTAATATTTCTGACATAGAGTTAAACCAGCTAAGACTGCTGCAACTGATATTTGAAACAAAAAATCTAACGCGTGCCGGTGAACGTGCCGGGTTGACACAATCAGCGGTCAGTCATACCTTGAAAAAACTTCGTCACAGTTTCAATGACTCATTAGTGATCCGTCAGGGTAATAAATTAGTATTGACCCCTAGAGCGGAGTCGATGCAAACCCGTTTAAATCGCTGGTTAAATGATTTTGAACGCAATATATTGATCCAGGAGGAGTTTGAACCATTATATTCCAGCCGTACTTTTTATATTGCGACCAGTGACCTGGTTGAGCAGGTTATCGCGGCACCTTTAATAAAACACCTTAGTAAAGTAGCTCCCAATATTCATCTGATTTTCAATAAACTGGATAAGCACAGTCTCGCCAGTCAAATAGAGAGTGGTGAAGTTGACTTTAGCATTAGTGTGGTAGAGTCGAGTCACCCGAGCTTGATGGTAACAACCCTGTATCGCGACGACTTCCTCTCAGCGACAAGAAACGGGCATCCTTTTTTAGGCACGAAACGCGACGCACAAAGCTTTTGTCGGTATCCCCACATTTTGGCGGGAACCGGGAAAGACAACCGCGGTATGGTTGATGACGTGTTAGAAAAAATGGGCTTATCCAGAGATGTGCAGTTTAAAGTGGCTAACTTCTCAAGCGCTCCCCATATCCTGGAATCAAGCGACGCCATACTGACGGCACCACGAAAATTCATGGAGGTTATCGCGGACAAATTCAATATCACAGCGTTTAAAACACCTGTCAATTTAACGAGTTTTTCCATGAAGCTATATTGGCATGTTAAAAATAAAGATGACCAAAGCAACCGCTGGTTACGGGAACAAATTGTGCAAATAGCTCGTGGTGAGGATCATATGCCGGAGTTTTGAATATCTCGGCAATGAGTTTATCCTGATGCCGGTTCACGATACGGCTAACCTTAATGGTATTGGCGGTCAGGGCGAAATAAGCCTAACCACCAAAAGACTTTATTGCCAGAGACTAAAAGACCCCGTTTGAGTTTCGGGTATTGCCGCCACTGACCAGGGAATAAAATCACATAAAACTGTCAAGCGCTTGAATGGAATCCCAATGTTCAACAATTTTTCCATTTTCAATCCGCCAGGTATCAATAATATTCAAGCCCTTTTGGTCATTTCACTCAGCGGATGTTAACGCAAACGCTGCGAGATTTAGAGCGAAAAGGTTATGTAAAAAGAACCGTTTTTCCAAAAGTCCCGGTAAGAGTTGAATACGAGCTCACAAAAATGGCCACTGGTATCGTTAAACCTTTATATCAATTAGTATCTTGGGCGAACGAACATTATGACGATATTAAGCATTGCCGTAAAAGCTATGATGACAGGATCAGCTCATAGGCTGCACATGTTTCAGACATCGACAACTCGCCTCAAATAATTTAAATATCAATAGGATAATTTCGGTTCTATTCAGGCTTCAGAGAAAGTAGCTTACTTATAAAACACCTATTAAGATCTGGCATAAAATGTGCGGAGTACTTTCAAATTAAAGCTTGGAGAGTTTATCAGGGCTTTCATTTAGCATAAAAGAGATTTGCCAGCAAAATCCAGTGCTAACTCCTTCACAGTGCTCAACTCCGCATAAAAAATAAAAGGAATGTTAAAGATAATTTATAAAATAATTAAATGAAAAATAGCAAAATGAAAAATAGCAAATTATCTTCTAACTTTAGGTAAGTATTATTAAGGCGGTTACTTTTCTATGACCATCAGAAAGCTCCTTCAAATCATGTTTACCTGCGCCGGAGTCATATTAATCGGCATTCTTACTTTAACCTTCATGTTATCGTCTTCCCAAGAAGAGTCGGTTACCAGTGCCAACGAACGACTTAACTCATACAAATTAGCTCAAGAAGTTCAGCTCGATTCAGACGCGCTAACGCGGTTAGCGCGAACTTACGTGGCAACCTTAGACCCCAAATTTAAAGATGAATACTTTTCGATTGTGGATAAAATCGAAGGCAAAGCGCCTCGCCCGGATGGCCGCAAAATACCATTTAGAGAGCTATTGGTAGAGAATGAGTTTACAAAACAGGAACTTCAATTGCTGGATAAATCGGTTGATTTGTCCTTCAACTTAATCACCACGGAAGAACAAGCATTTAATCTAGTGGAACCATTTGAAAACAAAGCGCCGGAGCAGCTCACCGGAGAAGAAATAAAGCAATGGAAAAAAGCGATCAATTTACTGTTTGACTCTGGTTATCATCAAGAGCGCAACAAGATATTTGCGCCGGTTGATAAGTTTATGACCATGCTCAGCAGTAGAAAACTGGAGGAGTTTAACCTGGTTTCTGAACAAGTCAGTTCAAAGGTAACTATTGCCATTGCCTTTGTTGTCATTTTATTAATCTTTTTTATGGGCTGTTACGCCTTTATCATTGCAAAAGTGGTTAAGCCAATCGAGAAGTTAAGGCAGGCTGCGTTGGTTGTCGCTAAAGGAGATTTAACAAGTAGTGGCAACAGAACCATTCAATCTGACAATGAATTAGGCCAGCTCAATGACGCCCTTGATGTCATGGTTGATTCATTAAGTAATATTATTTCTGACGTGAAACAAAGTTCAGAGTCAACCTCTAAAGCATCACACCAGTTATCCGGCAGTGCATCTTTGGGCATGGAACTGGTGGACTCTCAAAAGCAATCTACCGACTTAATTGCCACCGCCATTGAAGAGTTGTCGCACAGTGCCAGTGAAGTAGCCGGGGTATGTGAAAATGCCATTGGCATAGTGTCTAAAGCCAAACAGGAAATTGAAAATGGACGTCAAGCCATGGAACAAGCCGACAACTCGGTTAGTAATATTCGCAATAATTTAGAAACAGCAGACAAAGCCATAGCTGAGCTGAGTGAAACAGTAACCAGTGTTAACCAGGTTGTTGACGTGATTAACGGCATTGCCGAACAAACCAATTTACTCGCTTTAAATGCGGCGATTGAAGCTGCCAGAGCGGGCGAACAGGGCAGGGGATTTGCAGTGGTGGCCGACGAAGTCCGCTCGCTTGCTCAACGCACTCAGTTGTCTACCAAAGAAATTTCACAGACCATAGAAATGCTTAAATCGAAAGCTCAGGAAGTATCATCAGGCATGGAAGAAACCAAAGGTGAATTTACTTGCTTGATGGACAACTCTGATAAGGTAGGAGGCTCTATTAGCAGTATCAGCGACGGTTTTGTCGCGGTGAACGATGTCACATCGCAGATAGCAACTGCCGCACAAGAACAGTCTGTAGTATCTCTGGATATCAGTAAGCAGGTTAATGAACTGGTCATTAAAGTGGATGATGTCAATTCACTGAGCCAGGAGCTGAACCAACACTCAAGTGAAATTACCGACATTTCGAATACGCTTAATGCTTCTATTTCAAAATTTAAAGTTTAGAAACTTTGGGGCCAGGTCTATTTTATTGCACTGTCGATTGCTAAAGCCTTACAGCATTGCAAAGAGCAGGGCCTGCCCCTCCTGACCCCACTTTGCTAGCTAAAGGTCCATGATGAAAACTCAGAAGACAAAACACTTTGGTGACTCGTCAAGGTGACAGATGTAGGCTGAACAAGCGTAACGGTACCAGCACTATCCAGGGTAAAACCATAAGAGATAGCGTCAAATGCCGTAACTTTCTTTTTAGCATCATCTACGCCATTTAAAGCTAACGTTGCCGTCCACCAGGTTGTCCCGGATCCAGGAACAGGTCGCCATGGTTTATCTTTAAAGGTAGAAGGGCTGCTGGCATGCTCGGCATCGGTCCAATAAAAGGGTTTGCTATCATCATTTGGCCGTGGGTCCACATAAGGGGTTGATGTACCACCTAATGGCGCATTGGTATCAATGGTTTGCGTCCAGCGAAAACCTCCAGGGTAATCAGTGGATGAAAAAAGATTTTCCCCTTCTACCTCTATCGACAAGCCTTTTTGAGTTGCCGACTTGGTAAATTTTGACATGCTGGTCAGTGATGTATTTTGATCTTGCCCGTCAGGCTCTTCTCTGCCAATCTTATCGGAGCGAGTCGGTATCCCCCCTGTGAAAGACTGAGCAATTGAATCAGCCTTGGCAGGCTTTTTAACACCGTGGGTCCGATAGCTTGCTGCGCTCTTCTCCCCATCCATGGGCAAATTGTTATCATTGAGGATATTTTGAATCGCAATACGGCTTTTACTGATATGCGGAATAGCATTTACTCTACCTTGAGTACGATTAGCTAAATTGTGAAAGTTGCTTTTACCTTTCTTCTGTAACTCAAACATACTTTGCTCCTCTACCAACATAGAGACTTTTCATATGTAACTATAGTTAATCGATAGAATGGGATAAATAATATTGATGTACTTCTTATAAAGCATGGATTTGATCTTTGAACAGCCCCTTTTTTATTTGAAAGGTGATGGCCGCCGATACTGTGCGATGAGTTTGCTCAATGCGGTGAAGTATCTAGCTTTTCTTGTGCTCCTTCGCCACCATTAACCTTTTAGATTACTCAGAACCAGCATATAACCCCTTCCTGGTATGATTGCAAAAAACAAGATTTGACCCCATAGGCCTGCCTTAGACGCGCTTGCCTAAATGCTTCCCCATCAAACAAGTAAGCCCTAAAGCAAATAACCAAAACGTCGCAGTAATTGGTATTTTTGATACACTGTTTATGGTTCCTATTCCTTCGAATATAATGTTCCCGACATCATCTGATTCTTGGATAAAGAAAATTGCAAGATCAGTCCTCGTTATATCAGGAAGCGCTTGAAACTGCAGATCGGAATACAAGCTGGTATCAAAAGAAACGAAAAGGAGTTCTGCGTTCCCTTTTGTGCCTATAAATGCGCTGCCTATCCATGCATCAAGCAAAGTACCAACTTCTAACGAGACGCCAGGCAACATGTTTACAGTTGCTGCATCGTCATGTTCAAGATTATATTCATCCCAAATAATGATGCTTAGATCGGTAGTGGTTTGAGTTGTAGTTGCATTGCTAATGGCAGCGTTGTACGGGGGGCCAGAAAATAGATACTCACATTCGTCATTTAGGCAAGGTAGTATGGGCTTTGATTCATTGACAGAATTTCCTGCTTCGAAATGTCCAAAGTAAGAATCTCCAACTGTTGCTCCTGCGTATGGACTGGAACCGGTATCAATAAATATATGCTCCAATGTACCATTATAAGTCAACAATGTTGCACCCGATGGCATTGATACAATGAACATTAACAACACAACAATACTATTTAATTTCTTTTTGCGGTAGTTCATAGAAAATTCCTCCTTGTTAACCAAATTGATCAGTTGATAATTTAGATGTGGAGAATTTTAAGTCTTGAGTATAGTAAGAATAAAAAGCCTCTTCCAAGTGTTTATTTCAGATTCAATGACGACCGTCAGTAGGTGAAAATATTCACTCCTCAACTATATTTCTTATCACTGTGTAAGATTCGCTGATGTTACGTTTTTAGATAGGAAGATAACGTCTGTCGGCGTTGAAAAATTCAATTAATGATAGATATTAGCTCCATGTTATAGCTCTTGAAACAGAGCAGGACTGAAACAGAGTTGGACAGCCAAAAAATTGTATTATTGAAGCCGGAGGTTGCTCTATAGCAACACCTCTTGCCAGAGCCTTGATCTGTCTATCGCTTTGTCTATCCATGCTATAGTTAGACTTTAAATTAAAAGTGTCAGTGGCAATTGCTATTCGACACACAGACAAGGATGAATGGTAATGTCAAATGCACCAGGGATAATCACGGTTGGCTTTTATATGAGAAATAACGAAGGCGTTATTGAACCTATGGTCGATGAGTATACAGGTGAAGAGATGACGATCTCGTTTGACCTTAGAGAAGACCCTTTTGTTTGGAGTCGCAGCGCTGATGCTGATGATGAGTGTGACCAGGACGGACATCTGCACTGGAATGCCGCCACAGGCATGTTCTACCGCGATGGTGTATTTAGCTGGGAGGAATATGGGCCAAAACATAGTGAGGAAGAAATCCTCGATATGGTTGCCAATGGTGAAGGCGGCGTGCGTAAGGCTGTAACCCACGGAGTGGCCGATTTCGCTTATTTTCTCGACCACCACGATATGCTCCTGAAGATCGTTGAGACGAAATAACAAACAAGTGTGCAAGCTTGGAACATGAATCCGCGCAGAAACATTTTTCCACCTCCGGCTCCCCGCCGTAATGGCCTACTCACACTTGTCTTCAATCCGGTAAAAAATTCAGAATAAATTTTGGGACGCCTGTGCCTGCTGATAAGGCAGTGAAAAAGTATGAAAATACGATAAGTAAGTTAGGCACCTTTTCTAGAATTATAGGGCGCCTTTTGACAAGCAAAGGATGCTTTTAAATAATGTATCACAAGTTGTTCAAGTCCACTCTGGGCCTTGGGCCCTCCAGGGTAAACCTGCACTGCATTCCGGCAGCCCTTAGCTCTTAAGCCTTAGTTAAACCTTAGTTAAGCGTCATAAATACGGAGCAAAAAATGCAGCTTTCATCATTTTGAACATCCAAATGCCGCGTCACTTCATTAAGGGTGAAAAGGTTTGAGAAATGAAAAAATAAATATTATTTTTTTAGCTTATATTTTTAACCAATTTTGGCTTTAATGGGTTGTTAGGGGAGATGGTTGACCTTATTCAGTCATTGAACATCCCTGCTTAAGGGGTAATAATATCGGCCAATATGATGTCCGGGGGCATTAGAGTACTACAATAACGGTTGATGCTACACTGCGACACTTTTATAAAAATTAAAGTGTTTTGAGGTTGTTTGAAAATATACCTATGCACAGAAAAGATAGATTTTATCTATAAGTAAAAATTACCGAATAAGCTCTCTTTGGCAAAGCCTTCAAGTGCTTTATTATTTATAATCTGCCTATCCTTAACGCTATAAAGACTAGTTGTGATAGGCAGTTACACAAATTTAATACAGTCTCCAAACGAATGTCCGGCTTTGCCTCCTGCCAAGGCAAAACATCCGATATCCCCAGGATACCGGATATTAATCTTGCTATTGATTTAGCCGAAACATTACGGCTGATATTGCCAGTTCATTGTGACATCATCAAAGCTACCGCCGCTGCCCCTCAAACCTATGTACCAGGCGCCGGCATCGGGAGCGTTGATAATACATGACTCTTCATTACCGTCGGTGCGAGAGCGGCAATCGTTGTTCCTGTTGCTGGGCTCACTGCCGTGCTTTAAATACAAGCTGGCATCACCGGTGCCGCCGGTCAGGGAAACATCCAGCGTGCCCATGCCTTCAGGCACTTCAAGGGTACGGTACAGCCATTGATTACGGCTGGCTGAAAGTCCTGATTCCGTACCGCTGTCGCCTTCACCCGGGTTGGGAATATCACTGCCATCATGGGCGACCGACAAGGTAAGCTGTTCAAAACTCACTTGTGCCTCGATAACTATGTACCAGATACCTGCCTCAGGATTGCTAAAGCTACAGCTCTCATTGTTATCGGGTTGGCCCGGATAACAAAGATTGTCTACCGGTGTCGGTATGCCTTCATATTGAATGACCAGATCGGCATTGTCATAAGTGGTATCGACAATAGGGCCGCTGATGGCGACATCCAGGGTTGTTGCCCCTTCAGGCACTTCAATGGCGTATTTAAGGTGAACTCTGTCATCAGACCAAAGGTCGGTGAGTACAGTGCCGTTTTCCAGCAGGGTATATTCCGGCGGTGTCGGCGGCCTTTCTTCGCTGAATTCATCGCACATGGCAACCCCGACCCCATTAAAGGCGGTTTCGACATCATTGAGGTTGTAGCCTAAATCACGCGCCGCGGTATAAACACCGCAGGCTCCGTCTTCAAAGCTGGAGGTTGCCTGCCAGTAGAGCTGGTTGGCGACCACATAAGTTTCGCCGGCCATGCGTATGTCCCAACCCGGGGTATTGGTCAGCAGGTAGAAGGCTTTATTAAATACCCCTGAGCTGTAATGCACATTCATAAAGCCATAATAGTCATCTGCATGGTCAATAGAGTTGCCGTCTTGTGGCGGGTTATCCATGTAACGCAGTGCCCCGTCGGCTTTAAAAATATCACCACCGACATGCCAGTCATTGCTGCCGCGGCTGTAATATTTTGCCACTTCTCCCATAACATCTGAAAAAGACTCGTTAATGCCGCCGGATTGAGAGAAATAAGCCAGACCTGAGTTTTGCTCGGTAAAGCCGTGGCTGATCTCATGGGAAACCACATCCAGACTCACCAGGGGATAGTACCTGTCCAGGCCGTCACCGAAGGTCATTTGCTGACCGTCCCAAAAGGCATTTTCATAGTCAACACCATAATGCACCCGCATCGCCAGTTTAAACTGTAGCGGCGCACTCTGGTACCAGTCATTGTACATATCAAAAACAACACCACCAAAGTAATGGGCATCATTAAGGGCAGAATAACCGCCATTAACTGGCTTATAGAGGTTTTCAGGGCAGGTAAACTGGTGAATTTCTCCCCCCGAGGTGGCGTGATTCATGTCTATGGTAGCAACATTGTCATTGTCCATACGGCAATCATCGGTCACGTTTAAAGCAGGGAAGTCACGGCCGTAATAATAC
Organism: Thalassomonas actiniarum; assembly: GCF_000948975.2. Taxonomy (GTDB): domain Bacteria; phylum Pseudomonadota; class Gammaproteobacteria; order Enterobacterales; family Alteromonadaceae; genus Thalassomonas; species Thalassomonas actiniarum. Next base: position 260,900 of record NZ_CP059736.1, on the reverse strand, counting down.
TGGCCGGTTTTTTCATTGCCTCCCGGGCCTGTTGCTTCGGCAAAGGCCATGGCGTCATAGGCCAGCAATATCACGCCGTTATCGGCATCTATGATAGCGGTGGGCCGGCGCGGCGTTTCGGAATACACCACGTAATCGGTTTTATAAGCCAGGTGGGCACGGTTATCATCGCCGATATAGATAATAAGCTCTGCGGTTTCATGAGATACCTCAGTATCGCCATTTTTTTTCCGGTTGATGCTTTTGACTTGTGCTTCACTCAATCCGGGTATCACGGAGCTGACATCTGTTGCGATATTTTGGGCGAAAGTCCCCGAGATATCACTCAGTACCCCCATAGGGGAGACTTCTGTAGCAACACTCTGGCCCCAAACAGGTACGCCCCGGTAATACTGCGACATACGCTGTTTTGATTTTCCGTTTTTGAATACCCGCTTACTTTTAACCCGAAAACTGTGTTCGGCAGACAAACCTAAAACACTGTGCATTTCAACCCCGGAAACGGGATGCTGCTTGAGGTGTTTTCTGGCGTTTATTGATTCGGCGGCCAGGGCATTTTGCGCTGAAACAGCAGCCAGGGCCAGCAGTAGGACGGTTATTTTATTCTTCTTCATAAACATTTCCTTTGTTTAAGTGATAAAACTCAGTAATAAAAACAAGGCGAGACTTCCGAGTGACAGAAGCGGATCGTCAATGATTTTTACCATGGTTTTTTTATGCTCGATGACTTGAGCACAGGTTTGTTAGCGACTTACTCTTGCTAACACGGGATCTGCCCTAAAGGCTCCCAGGCTTATCTTATAGTCAGTCTAATCGCCGGTTATCAGGCAGGCGACAAGCTCTAAATATATGAATGGCCGGGGAGCCCTCAGGGCCAGATATACTCAGCGAACCAAACGGTTTAGTTCACTGTAACGGTCAGTGTACCGTTGCTGACTCCATCTGCCCGGCCACGCACGGCGATATGCCAGCTACCGGAAGCAGGGTTGTTCATGGTGACTTGGCTGCCGCTAGTGTCTCTGAGGTCGTAGTCCCGCCCCGAAGGCTGGGCGCCCTCTTTGAGCATCAACATGGCAGTGCCGCCGTTTTTATCTAATTCAGCCACTAAACTCGTTGCCCCCGGTGGCAATTCTACTTCAAAATATTGGTAGCTGCCGTCGCCAACATTGACATCAAAGCTGGTGACCGTGCCATTGCCTGAGCCGTTATCATAACTTGCCTGCAGGGTGACATTGTCAAAGCTGCTGTTGTTGTAGCCCTTCACAACCACATAATATCTGTCTGCCTGGGTTGGGCCGAATTCACTTTCATTACAGGTTTCATTGCTGCCGCCTATGTTAAGAAAACAGTCGGCGCTGCTTGAGCTTGAATAACTGCCGCGGTTGACATAAAGATCGGCATCGCCGCTGCTGCCACTGATGGATATTTCCAGGTTGCTGCTGCCAGGCGGTACATCGATATAAGCCAGTACCTGCCCGGTACCCGTTGCAGAAATGAATTCATTGCTGCCGTTAAACAGCACTATTTCTTCATCAATGCCGCTGTCATTGGCGGTACCTGTGGCAATCAGGTTGGCTTGTGACCACAAACTGGCGCGTGACGGCACTGTCATGGCATTGAGCATGCGGTCAACCTGATCTTTTGTGTAGTTGGCATATTGATCGGAATAGGCCATAAAGTTTTGCCAGTTAATGACTTCTCCCTGGCAGTTTAAGGCGCCTCCCTGCATATCTGAGTTATCTTGCTGCGGGGTGTCGCATACCTCATCGCCCGTGCTGGTGCACTGGTTGACGTTACGTGAGCTACAGCCGCCTTCAAAGGTATGGATCAAATCGAGGAAGTGACCAAATTCATGGGTTAATACCGAACGGAAATTTTCATCGGTATTATCACCTAAGTAGGCGCCATTGTAGACAACCCGTGCCAGGCCGTCATTCGACATGGTGGTATCGGGATACCAGGCCACACCAGAATTGTTGGTCACCCCGTCGCCGTATAAATCATTTTGAATGTAGACATTCATATACTTATAGTTATCCCAATGATCGTCACGCACGTCTGAGCTTGAATAATTGCCGGCACCCGATGAAGCCGGGTAATAGATAATACCACTGGTGGGGTTACCATTGGGGTCTAAGGTCGCCAGGCGAAACTCGACACTCAGGGTATCTTTAAGATCGGAGAACTCCGAATCAATTTCATCAAAGTCAGGTGCCTGGCCCTGGAAGTCCTCATTGGTTCTTAACAACGCATCCTTGATCACGGCATCGTCTACGGTATCGCCGTTATGTACGGTGCCATAAACATGAAATACCACAGGGATAATATAGCTTGGATCAGTCGTGATGGCGTTCACTGATATCGGCGTATTATCCGAAGTTGCTGAAACGGCCGCTTTTTCCGTTTGCTTGCCCGCACGCGACCGGCTGATCTCAGCAATATTTTTCCGACGTTCAATCGCTTCTTTTAGTGCCGCCGGGTGATTTTTATAGTGCAGGGCGTTTACGTCACTGGCGTTACAATGTTGCGGCGCTACTTCCTGATGACCGAACTGGGCTGCTTGGGTGTATGAGGTTGCAACCAACATGGCTGCAGACATCAAAGTCCTTTTTTTATTTATCATATCAATCACTTCACTTTATTTATTTTTATTGAAGATGGAAGCTGTCGGTTAAGAAAGTATTTCTTGGGACAGCGGCGTTGAATGACTGCATCATATGTCCAAACTGCTGGGTTATCGCATATGATATTCAGTATACAATATACCCGGCAATTTATGGATTGCAACGTTTTGTTTGGTTTTTGATCAGTTCAAACCGGCGGGTAGCCAAATAAACAGAGCTGGATTGAAACAGAGTTGGAAGGCAGAGTTGGGCAGCCAAAACTTGTACTATTGAGACCGGAGGTTGTTCTATTGCAACTTACACCTCCGGCTTCCCTCGCCGCCGTAAAAGCCTACTCACGCTCGTCTTCAACCCGGTAAAAAATTCAGAATAAGTTTTTGGATGCCCGTGCCTGCTGATAAGGCTGCGAAAAGAGTATGAAAATACGATAAGTAAGTTAGGCGCCTTTTGACAAGCAAAGCATACTTTTAAATAATGTATCACAAATTGCTCAGGCCACTCAGGGCCTTGGGCCCTCCAGGGTAAAACCTGCACTATATTCCGGCAGCCCTTGACCCTTAGTTAAGTGTCATAAATACGAAGTAAAACATGCAGCTTTCATCATTTTGAACATCCAAATGCCGTGTCACTTCACTAAAGGGGAAAAGGTTTGAGAAATGAAAAAATGAATATTATTTTTTGGCTTATATTTTTATCCAATTTTGGCTTTAATGGGTTGTTAGGGTGGATGGTTGACCTTTTTCAGTCATTGAACATCCCAGCTTAAAGGGTAATAATATCGGCCAATATGATGTCCGGAATCATTAGAGCACTACAATAACGATTGGGGCTACACTGTGAAATTTTTATGAAAATCAAAGTGTTTTGAGGTTGTTTGAAAATATACCTATGCACAGAAAAAATAGATTTTATCTATAAGTAAAAATTACCGAATAAGCCAATAAAATAAAAATAAAATGGTTGCTTATGTTATTAGATGAAGAATGTTTTTCTATCGGAAGGATAAAGGTATTGCCGCAGCAGGATACGCTGATTTGTGGTGATAAAACAATAACTATCCAGTCAATGACGACTCGTTTACTTTGTTATATGGCCGAACAGCCCGATAAGGTTATTTCACGGGAAGATTTAAAAACCCATATCTGGAACAATACCTCCACCACCGCACATACCATTTCTCAACATATATACCTGTTGCGCCAGGCATTGAACAGTCTGGATCCCGACAGTCAATATATACTGACGGTCACCGGAAAGCAGGCAAGTGGTTACCGCATGCTGGCACAACTGACACTGGCAGGGCAGGGAGAAAAACCGGCTAAAAAAAGGCCGGGATTATCGAGTCGGGCCGGCAAGTTTATTGGTCAAAGCAGCCTGTTCACCCGTAATATATTAATCAGCGGTATTTTACTGCTGACTTGTTCCCTGGTTTTTATATACTCAATTTACCCCATTACCTGGACCCATTCACTTTTACCTCAACAAGTTACCTTTATCGAAGGGCGTGAGCGAAATGCTGCCGTCAGCCCCGACGGCAGCCTGATAGCTTATAGCCATAAAGACCCTAACAGCCCTTTTTGGACTATCCGCCTGCAGCAACTCGAAGGTGAGCAACAAGTTGTATCGTTAACACCAAATCCCGCGATAGCCATGTCCACAGCGGATAAAGCAGTTGCTAAGCTCGGACATCATGTTTATGAGGATTTTCCGGTCTTTACGCCAGATGGTAAAGGGGTAAGCTTTCTGCGTTTTCATCGGGGTAATAAGGCCTTTTACCATATAGAGATCAACCCGGATAAGTTAACTTTTGGCCCGGAAACCAAATTACTCGATATTGATGAATTTGATGATATGGCCAGAATAGCCTGGATAGACCAGGATAATTTTGTTTACAGCAGCCATATGGGGGAAGATACAACCCCTTATAAACTCTACAAATACAATACCCGTACCAGAAAAACAATACAACTGACTTCCCCTCCGCTGTACGGCCGGGGAGATTATTTGTTTGATGTATCGCCTGACGGCAAAAACATTGCCATTATTCGCAAAAAAGTAGGAGGTTATTTCCTTTACTTTTATGATCTGACACTCGATAAGCTGACAGAAATTGCCAACATAGGTCAGCGTCAGCGTAATAATATTACCTGGCTTGATAATAAAGCGGTGCTTTATCTCAATGACTTAGGTTATCTGACACGTTACCGTTTGGATACGGAGCAGTTCGAACCTTATAGTGAAAGTAAAGACATTGGCTATTATCCGGTTAAGGCCCGCAATAACAGGGCAATAGTCATGCAGCAGGAATGGAGTTACCTGAGTAATGGCGCCAGTATCGTCAGTGCAATAAATCCAAGAACACAACCCGGGAAAAATCAGGCAAAAGCCCCCGGATTTTTCACCGAACTGATCCCGCCAACGGGGCACCACAGGTTAGCAACCTGGGCAGGTGACGAGCGTGTCGTCTACAGCCGGTTAAACCCGAACAAAAGTCAGGAAATCCGGTTGTTATCAAAACAAGAAAATCGCCTGTTATTATATTTTGACCAAGAGGTTACCTGGCCTCCCCAGATAAGTGTCCGACCCGATTCCAATGAAGCATTAATCAATGCTGATAATTCTTGCTTCCTGATAGATATAGCGACTCAGCAGGTCAGTCAGCTTTGCCCCGATGGCATTAATCCTAAATATGCCTCCTGGTCTAAAGATGGCCAATGGCTATATTTTTCATTATCAAAAAATGATCAGTGGCCGCTTATGCGGATGGGACGGATGGGATTTCCCATAGAAAGGTTTGGTCCTGAAAATGTTGCCATTGCCAAAGAAGGCTGGGACGGCAAGCTATATTTTCGTCCGAAAAAAAGTATTGATATATACCAATATGATCCGGAAACAGACAGCTCTTCGCTGCTTATTGATCGTCAGCTAATGTTAGGTTTTTTCACCAATAATGATTTTCAGGTAACCCGGGAAGGTATTTATTACAGCGACAGGGTAGACGAGGAAAGTAATTTGTACTTTTATGAATTTGCCAGCCAAAGCCGTCAGTTTGTTATGGCCCGGCCTTCAAATTACGAAAATTTTTCAATCAATGATGATGAAACCACTATTTATTTTTCTCGTCCCGGAGATAGTGAAAGCCATTTGTTTCGCATTCAATAAACTGCAGATTATTTGTTAAATATGTGAGTGGGTCCAGGGTGAAATATCATCAAAAAAGTCGATATACAGATGCCAATGTCAGTTTTACCATAGGCAAGATACAAGTCAGTCCGGGAAAAGAGCAACTGAGTTGTAGCGATAAAAGCATAGCTGTCCAGTCTATGTCTATCCGGCTACTTTGTTATATGGCACGGCGAAAAAAAGCCCTGGTCACCCGGGATGATTTAAGAAAACACGTATGGCAAAACGAGGAAACAGCCGACCATACGATATCTCAGCATATATACCGGCTGCGACAGACACTAAAGACACTTGATGACAACAGGCAATATATACATACGGTAACCGGCAGTGCGGGCAATGGTTATCGGTTATTAGCCGACAGCCGGGAAATAAAGCAAACCAGGGCGAAACCTGCTGTTTTTTTTGCTCGGGCATGGGCATTTTGCTTGTCGCTTTCAAACCATAACCGGGCAGGTTATTTTTTTGCTTTTTTATCGGTAATGCTGCTTGGCCTGGCAGGTTACGGTTATTATTTTTCTGCTGCCTCTATCACGCAAGTCACCTACCTGCAAGGCCGGGAGCGCAATGCGGCAATAAGCCCCGACGGCAAAACCCTGGCCTACAGTTACCAAAGCCCGCAAAGCCCTTTCTGGACAATATATTTGCAATCAATGACAGCCGATCAGCCTGCGCTAGCAATTACCCGGGCGCCAATGCCTGGCGGGGCAATGCCTGATGGGACAATGCCTGATGAGACAATGCCTGATGAGACAATACCTGATGAGACAAGAAAGCCTGAGCAGACCAACCGCCATGGACCTTTTGTTTTCGATAATTACCCGGCGTTTGCACCCGACGGGAAATCTTTAAGTTTTTTACGCTACCACAGGGATGTTCAAGCCTTTTATTCTGTTGATATCGACCCCTTAAGCATAAAGTTCAAGCAAGAAACTAAGCTGCTGGATGTGAACTTTTACGATGTTCACGCCAAACTAAAATGGCTGGATGATGAAAGTTTTATTTTTAATAGCAAGGTTGCCCGAAAAGCCCCCTACAAACTTTATCGTTTTAATACAGGCAGCGGCACGAAAACTCAATTAACCTCTCCCCCCCTGGGCGGTGCTGGAGATAAGGTGCATGAACTCTCACCGGATAAAAAACATATCGCGATAATTCGCTCGAAAAAAGACGGTCAATATTTGTATCTTTATTCGCTGCTACAGCAAAAACTGGATGAGATTGCTTTTATCAGTAAAGATCAAAGGTATGGCATTAGCTGGTTAGACAATAAGCGCATTGTTTTTTTAAACCAGCAGGGTTATCTCACCACCTATGCCCTTGACGATAAAAAGTTTTCTACTTATAACCAGCTAAAAAATCCGGGTTTTTCTCCGGTAAAAATACCAGATACGGATGCGGTTTTAGTGCAACAGGAATGGTCGTTGCGGGAAAATGGCGCCAATATTGTCAGCACCTCAAACCCCAGGGTAGCGGCCAGCACCGGCTTCACACCGGTTATACCTTCTGCGTCTTATAGCAGGTTACCGCTTTGGACCGGCAATGACAGCCTGGTTTATAGTGTGGTTAATGCCGACAAAAGTCATGACTTGATGCGCTATCGACAACAAGTATCGGTGCCATTAATGCATTTTAAGTCTTATCAATCCTGGCCCCCGCGGCTGAGCTGGCGGCCTGATAGTGATGAGGTGCTGGTGAATATAAACCAGAGCTGCTTTTTAGTGAACCTGATCACAACTCAGTCCCGCCAGTTATGCCCGGATGAGATCAGTCCGGCACTTTCCTCCTGGTCACTGGATGGTCAATGGCTGTATTTCTCATTACCGAAAAACGGCGAATGGCCGCTGATGCGTATGCACGTCTCGGGAGCGACATTGGAGCCTGTTGGCCTGGATCATGTTGAAATAGCAAAAGAAGGCCCTGATGGTAACCTGTATTACCGGCGAAAAAACAGTCTGGATATATACCGTTTTAATCATACAGATAAAGCTTCGTCTTTGCTGATTGAGCGAAACTATAAATTAGGCTTTGCCACCAATAACGATTTTCACATCACAGCAGCCGGTATTTATTTTACCGACTTAAAAAACAGAAACAGTGGTTTGTATTTTTACGACTTTCTTGCTGATACTCGCCATAAAGTCATGACCCGTCCGTCATATTTTGAAAGCTTCAGTATAAGTGGCGATGAAAAACAGTTCTATTTTTCCCAGCCGAAAAACCGTGATAGTCATATCAGTATACTCAGATAATTCCCCGTCATTTTTAGAAAATTTTTTCTCGCAAATAATTGATGATTGATTTGAATAAATGATGAATTGATTTAATCAACTCCATTGATTCCGGGCCTTGCAGGGGATTTGATTGAACAGTTGATGTACTTGATTTGTCCGGTTTAAGAGTCTTAATACCTTGATTGATTCTGTTGATTTTTATTGATTAGGACTATTGGTTTTTCGTGAACTAGAGTTTCTGCGCTTAGCAAAAACCGCCGTTGCAGGCTGGTGATTGTGAGCTTGTTTTTGAGCACTTGCTTAAACAAAAAGTTAAGCAAAAAGTGAAACAAAAAATGAAATGAAAAATCATCCATGCCCCAGCAAAGCTAAAAATGCATGGTCAATGGACTAAACAACTCAACCTGGCCTGGCTGTACGGTGTTGTCATGAGTGACATGTGTCGCAGATACCACTAATACGGTGCCGGTTACGGCTCAGGTTACATCAAGCTATTGATGAGGATGTTTAGATAATAATAATTAACGGAGAACAACATGTTTTTTCAACCTAAAAACAATATTAAAAAGAAGTTAACTACCCCTTCAAAAGCGACAAAATCTAAATTGGCCCTGTCAATTGCCACGGTTTTTACGGCGCTTTATGCTCAGTCGGCTGCGGCGGTTTGCGACATAACAACAAACAGCTCGGAAGAATACATCAGCAGTATCACCTTAAATGCCGGTACCTTAACTAGCGGTGCTACGCTGGCCGATAACGATGAGCTGGTATTAACCCCGGGATTTATCGGCAGGGAATATGCTGAAAACTGGAGTATCTGGATAGATTTAAATAACGACAACGACTTAGATGATAATGGCGAACGTGTTTTTACCACATCAGGCAATAGTCGCAGTGCCGTAACAGCCTCTTTAGATCTGGCTTCGGCGGCTAATGTCAGCAACACCGCTATGCGTGTGTTAATGCATGCCGGTACGGTAAATGACGCTTGCGGTAATGCCGGTTATGGAGATTACCGGGACTTCACGGTTTCTATCGGCGCCGGTACCGATCCGATCCCAAATCCGGGCACAGGATATGGCCCGGATGTTCAATGGCCGCATGATACTGTTCACGTAAAAGTCTTTAGATTTGAATTCCCGGATGCCGACCTGACCTATTCCCAAAGCCGGATACAATCTGAAATGAATGAAGTCACCGATTACTTTGATAAGGAGTCTTATGGCCGCTTTAACGCCAGCTATGAGATTTACAATCAGGTTATTCAAGTTAACCAAAACAAATCCGATTTCGATAATGGCTCATCCTGGGATTGGGTGGATTATTATGAAGCCAAGCTGGTTGACTTGGGTGAAGACCTCCATAACCTGACCGATGACACTATTTACTTGATTTTAGCCCCGCAAATATCTGATTGGAGTCCTAAAGCCGGTCCCATTCCCGGCGCCATTAGACTCTATGAAGATGGTGATGAGCGCACCAAAGCGGGGGGAATTGTTCATGAAATGGGCCATGCCATGGGACTACACCATGCTGATGCTATTGATGGCGGAAATACCGTCTTAGGCACAGGAGATCTCGCCAATGAGAAAGTAGGTTATGGCAATATTGATAGCATGATGGGCAATAATGCCTGGGATTTCGGCGGTTTTAACCTCTACTACAAGAACTTCTTTAAAACCTGGAATATAACAGCTGATGTACCAGAAATTACCCGCTCCGGTACCTATAGAATTTATGCCCTGGATCAAGGGTCTATTAACGGCGATATTGGTATTAGATTAAAAAGTGGTAATAACGGGCCTACCTACTGGGTAGAATACCGTACCAATGATGGTGCTGATACCAATGGCGTGATGATTAATATCGCTGAATATGTGCCGGATTACGACACAAGAGAAGGTTATTATGACACCTCGTATTTACTGGATATGACACCTGACTCTATCCGGGATCCCGAGTGGAACGGTTATGATCTCAATGATGCTGCACTGACCATAGGCAATAGTTATACCGATGAGTTAAACAATGCCTTTACTATTACCCCTGTCGCTACAGGCGGTACTTTAGGTACTGCCGGTGCCTGGATTGAAGTAGAAGTTGACTTGCACTAGTTGCTTTTTATGTAAAAAGTAGCAAAGCAAATGACAAAGGCAGGGGGTAGTAATTCCCTGTCTTTTTTCGGGTGAGCTATGTTAATCAAGGCTGCTAAAGGGGTGAGAATATCAGCAACCGACATATCAACATTAACAAAACCGCAGATCTGCGGCTTTATTACCTGACTACACTGCGATTAACAATGCCGGTCAAAATTCTCACACGCAAGCATATTTCCCATATACTCACAGGATTGAAATAAAGCAGTACAGTATTGATATGAATAGTGGTGAGCAATTGCAGAAGAACTTGCCCCTAAACCAATACCAAATGTTAATGCGAGTAGTGCAGCTGATACCTTTTTGTTTTTCATTATAATTTCCTTTTAAGTAGTAACAACGTATAAATTAGTTATTTTTTTATATACATAATATTCACTTCATGTGCACCGTAAGTTAACAATAAAAAATAACTTTGGTCAAGCCGATTATTTATTACAAACGTGCCCCTAAAAAATTGTCAACTTCTACTTTAGCGAGCTTCTGGTGGTACGATTTTCGAACGAGTGTTGACGTAAAGTCACGGCTACCATGAGGCAAAAACAGCGCTGCCCCCGGCCTGAGCTGAAAAGCTTTAATACCTACACACACTATTAGCTTGCTCTTTCTGCCGGTAATTCAGGTAAGTGAAATATTCTATACTCCCGACCTTGGCGCGCCTGGCCAGCTGATGACGAACGGTGACATTCCACATACGCATTGGTGCCCAGACAAATTCCTCCTGCTCTGAAATATAGCGGCAGGTATATTTGAACGCTGTCAATAACGCTTTGATCGCGTCCTTGGGATCCCCCTGGAAATAAAACCGCAATTCAGACCAACGAAACACCGGATAATCAAAGATGAAATTGCCAAGGGCGGCTTTAAGCTCCCCGGGTTGCGTCAGCCCCCGCCCCAAACGGTAATAAACGGCGGCCCTGGCTTCTACCATAGCCCCAATGCTTAATCCGCACACACCGGCATCATTTAATATCTCCTCAATAGTGAGCCAGGGTTGTTTAACCTGCTCCTGTAATACCCTGGCCGCCAGGATATTTATCAGCTCTCTATACAATTTAATTAACTTCCTTTTTATAAAAACGCAGGGGCATTCTAGTCAGCTCTTTGCCAGGTTTCTTTGCATAATGAAAACAATGTTTTTCAACTGCAGGCAATACTATTTGCCGTTATTTATTTCCCGGAGCAGGCAAAGTTCAACAGAAAATGACGCTTAGTGCTGATGTCAGTTTGCACACTGAGCCAAGGCAAAACACATCAAGAAAGTTAAAAAAAGCACTAAAGCTGTATATGGATCTGGGTTCAAGGGCTGAACCAGTAATTTAACAAAGGGCAGGGCTGTTCAAGTAAAAAACATATAGGCAATTAATTTCAGCAGGGGCAGGCAGATTAACAGCTATGTTCAAACAATGGCTTTATTGGCAATGTATGGCTGCTCCGTTTGCCGGGAGCCCGATACCGAATTCAAGTACATTATAGCTTTTTTCAGATATACACATATGGCAAAAACATATGATATGAGGTAATAACCAACAACTTAACCTGCACCCAGGCAGGGCAGTTACATTACGCTTCTTATCCCACCTGCCGACAAAATAGCCGTATGCTTTGCCAACAAGCCCGCTGAAAATGAACTGAAATAATAACAACTGACCCACAGCCAAATTACATCGGCAGATACGACTTTACCGCTTTAAGGTAACAACTCTTTGGGCGATATTTCCAGGGCTTCCGCCAGTTTGTACAAGGTTGCCAGGCTGACATTGATCCTTCCCCGGTCGATGCGGCCAATATAACTGCGGGTTAACCCGGCCTTGTCGGCGAGTGCTTCCTGGGAAATATCTTTTTCATTTCTGATCTGCCTTAACTTTGCGCCAAAGCGTACTTCAAGCTTTTCTTGTGGCACTACTTTCGGGAATTCCACGACTTTCATGGTTTCGTACCTCCTCAATGATGTCGATAATTAATCTTGTCACGATAAGTACAAAAGAGCCACGTACTATAGTACGCATTTTTATCGTGACAGGTACGATAGTACTCGTTATAATCATCCCGAAATGAAGATTTGCTTTGCTGCTTTTAACTTGCCAAAGCTAGGAAAAGCGAAACAAAGCGAATAGGGAACAGGCACAAAGCTTACTGGCAGCCAAATAACAGCGGATAAAACCAGTGGCAAAATGCAATATTGACTGATGAGCTATTGCCGGTACGGGGGATGCCTGTACTTGGCAGATTTAATTAAGAAAAATAAGTATAGAGGGAATTTCTATGTTTGATATTATGGGTGAGGATTTGCGTAATATGCGCCTGAGTGTAGGCAAAACTACCAAGGAAATGGCAAAAAAAGCAGGAGTCAGCCGGGTCACCTATGAGAATTGGGAAACCGGAGTTGGCGAGCCAAGGATGAATCAATTTCTAGATATCGGTCATGCCTGCTCGCTGAGTCTGGCTCCCTTGTTTAAGCAAATCTCAACACTTAGAGATCAATTTAATCAAAGGGATGAAAATGAAACACCTCAAAAAGTTCGCAAACGCGCCTCAAAAAAGTTCAAAACTTGATAGCTCAGTCAACTTCACTGCAAATATGCTGGCCGGCATTGCCGGCGGCACAGGAAGTGGCGGGCATACACCACCAAGACCACAAGTAGTCAACCCGTCGGCGAACAACACAACCTTATCGGCCACTGGTAACTTAAGCTGATTTAACCGAGGACAGGATCACTTCCTGTCGTAAGCAAGCCTTGCAGCAATAGTGCAGCTTGTCCGGAGAAAAACAGCCTCAGGCACCGCCGGTCCGATAATCAACAACATCCAAATTCAACATAAGGATAATGATGAGGACTCAAGCTGTTTTTATCCGGGTAATACCTTACCCGCAACAACATTTACATCACACCAGGTTTGCACACGGCTACCGGACATTGCACCTACCGAGTAAACAAGTTACAGGTAAAAAAGGGAGCTTGTTGTGACTACTATACAAACCAAAAGCATCCTCAAACTGGCACTGATCATTGCCATCGTCACTTTTGCTATTGTCAGTAGAAATACCTTACTAATTGCCATTGTTTTTACTGTGAGCATATTTACAGTGATGTTTGTTAATCGTGGCGATATCAATATCATGTACTTATGCGCCGGTTTCATCATTGTAAAGACCATTGAAGAAAGTCTTTTTTCTTTTGTCATCGAGCCCGGTTTCAGCGAAGTATATGCCGATGAAACCAAAAGCACTGTCTGGCTTGGCGCAGCTATGTTCACCATTCATTTTATTACCGATTTAATCTTGTTTTATATGGTGCTACTCAGGGCGCCCTTTACCCGCGCCAGGTTAGCCGCCCAAAATAAACCCATCGACAAAGTACACATGTATAAGGCGGAAGTCGCCTTTGCCAGCTTGTTCTCTGTGTTTATGTTTATCGATTTACTGGCACTGATAGAAAACTTTATTCGGCATTTAGATGACATAGGTTTCAGCATGGAAGTCGCGAAAATATTCTCCGGTTGGAATTGGGTTTACTATCACTATCTGGACATGAAAAGCATACTGACCGGCTGTGCCTTTATGCTGTTGTGGTCTATGTCTACCGAGAAAGCCCGGGAACAATACCACCGTCAATTTGAATTAGACGCTTAATCCGTTTTCATGCTAACAGGGCTATTACCCTCGCAACAATAAATAACAGCCCTGCCGGATTTCAGTAGAAAAAAATCCGGCAGGTTAATGCTAAGATTTCTTATCATTCAAAGTCTTATGATTCAATAACAATGAGTTAAATCCCAGGAAGAACAAGTCCAAAATAAAGTAATAAAAACAGGCGCTTTTATAAGAAAAGATCATGAACAGCTGTCGATTTATCCAGCATTTTGTACTATAAAATAAAGGATGAAATAACAACCAGAGGAGCAGGGCTAAAAGCCTTATATGATCTAACAGATAAACGAAATGAGCGCTGCCCCTGGGTGAACCACCACTCAGAAGCAGCTAACCACAACAGATAATAAAGGTATCCATCATGGCTAAAGTTAATGATATGCCAGAGTTTTTCTCGGTTAAAGTTTTTTTAGCAACTAATGCTAACCGCTACATTAGCCAACAACGGCTAATAATGCTTAACGATAACCTCCACCCCGCACACTCCCCCCGCGCTCCCCGGCAAGCAAAGGCAGTAAATAGCTCACTTGCCACAATCAAAGGAGGGCAGTGTTATGTCTGAATCAACACACAACCCCGAAGAAAATGCCACCAAAAAAGGCAAAACTGCCGGAAAAACTGACACAGCAACAGCGGGGGAAAAGCAGACAGCAAAACAGCTCAAAGCCGATATGTTACTGCTGTGCGACGAATTCTCCCAATTCAACGAAGAATGCGCCTTCATCTGTGACGCCTTCGCCGCCATTGTCAGAGAACCAGAAGCCCTCGACCAAGCCACCATCGCCGGTTTTAGCCACTACAGCATTTGGCTCAAAGAGCAGGTAGCAGATTTCAAACACAGAATACACAAGGTTCATCAGGAATTGGAGCAATAATATTAGCGGCTCCCGGGGATGGAATTCACGGGAGCCAGCATGAATATATATTACTTATTCATCTACCGGCTCAAAAGCTATACACTTAAGGTGCTACAACGATTGGCGGCAAATATCTGCTGACCATGTTGAGCAGGATGAAAATGTTGTTGCTACCTCTAATGCTGTTAGTCTGGATAATTACAGGCGCAGATAATCTTACGATTTGATAACCGTTAATATCCTGACTGATATGGTGCTTAGCTGAACTATTGCAGTGGAACTCTAGGAAAGGCGTTTTATTTCAATAGATTAAACCCGATGTTCTATAGTTAAATTTTATCTGACACAAATAGGGATATTTAAAATGTCAAAGCAAGCAGAAGTAAAGATAACGATTGCTAAATGATTAGGCAAAGTGAATGCAGAGCGAACTAACCGTAGTACTTTAAATGGATCGCCGTAGTATTAACTATGACTTAGAATAGATTTTTTGCTGTTGTAATTTACTTGGTCAATTTTATTGGCGGGGTATGGATTTACAACAATGTGAATCGACCAGATTTTCCTAGACACAAATAAGTTGTAAACTTTGCGTCCTAGGAGGAAGAATGAGCGCCAAAAGATTTCCAGAAGAATTTAAAATACAGGCTGTTAAGCAAGTAACCGATAAAGGTCATTCTGTTGCAAGCGTTGCTGAGCGGCTAGATATCTCATCAAATAGTCTCTACAACTGGCTAAAACGCTATGGCAGCAATAGCGAACACTACCAAGAGTTATCTGAGCAAGAGAAGCGCATCAGAGAGCTTGAGAAAGAGTTAAAGCGTACCCAGCAAGAACGAGATCTATTAAAGGAAGCCGCCGTGTACTTTGCGGGCGAGTCAAAGAAAAGTACACGTTCATAAAGTCCCGGCTCAACCGCTACCCAATAACATTGATGTGCCAAGCACTGCAAATCCACCGTAGTGGCTTTCATGCATGGCTTAAAATACCAGAGTCTAAGCGGACTAAAAATGACAGGCATTTAACAGGATTAATTAAACAATCCTGGCTAGAAAGCGGCTGTGTATACGGCTATAGAAAAATCCAAAGTGATATGCTGGATTTAGTCGAGAATAAGCTAGGGGATAACCAGATTTTTGGCTGTGTTGTCTTTTGTCATACCGTTACCTAAAAATGGTGATTTTGCCGCCGTGTTCGCAGGTATCGCCTAAGCGTGTGGCAGGTTTGTCATTGAGAAGAACAGCTTTAACCCCAATATTTCCGATAATAATATTTATCGGAAATATCTAGGTATTCTAAGAAGCTTTACCTAGCTGTCAGGCAGCTAATGATAAACTATAGCTGGTTGGCCATTAACCATACTGTCAACTTCCGACTACCAATGGTTTGAAATTGACGCCGTTGATTGTTCTGTCGATGACCTGGTCATTGTCGCCCTGCGGTTTTAGGGGCGTTAAAAATATTCCCCCATCCGGCCGCCGGGAAAAGTGATACTGCATCACTTTTCCCGGCGGCGGGCCGGCATAAGCCAGAGCGGCTTTATAGCCGCAGGCAACCTCTATATCCATTAGCCGAAACCGGATGGCATCTTCTGTTGAAAAGTCACTGCTCAGCAGTTCCGCGGGCAGATCAGGACTGACTGTCACCGAAAATCGCTCAAGCGGCAACGCCAGGCCAAGTCCTTTGGCTTTGATATAGGCTTCTTTACGGGTCCAGCAGGTAAAAAATGCGTCTTGTTGCTGCCCCCGCGGCAAACGGGCAAATAGCTGATGCTCTGTCGGTGAAAAAAAACGCTCCGCCATCTCTGTGCTGGCTATCGGGCGTATTTTTTCGATATCGACACCAAGTGCTTCGCCGTTACCGACGGCGCATAAGGCCATTTCATCCGCATGTGAGAGACTAAACACCAACGGCTTATGATCGGCCAGGAAAGGTTTGCCGTAAGCATTATGCTCAAAAACCAGTTTAGCGGCATCTGTTGCGCAATATGACGCCAGTATCAGCCGCGTGGCAATATGCGACACCATGAACTGCCGTCTGTGGTGGTCAAACTGGCATGCTGCCGCACGTGCCCGTTCGTTTTCATCCAGCACTTGCGGCAAGGAGCCAGGGTCCTGATCAAGTGTGATATGCCAGATATCAAGCATAAGGCCTACTTGTGCCGGTATTGCTCTGGCTGGGGCACATCATCGGTAATTAAAAGTAATATCAGGCCAACGATTGGCGTGAGCAATAAAGAGCCAAATGTCAGTCCCCAAAATCCGATACGGCGTCTGCGGCCTAAATAGCCTATAACCAAGCTGAGAAATAGCGACAGCGAAAAAGCAGTAAACATATGCCCTCCAAATTAAAAAGTATGTCCGTATTAGTTAGCATCATTTTCAGCAACAAATCCCAGCGTCCCGTCTTTACGGCTGACCAGCTGTAGTATGGAGTAATTGATGTTGACACTCTCCCCTTCATTAAAACTATAACTGCCGAGTAAACCAAACCATACCGGCAAGCGGTAGTTCAGCGCCTCACTGACTTGGATCGGGACAACGGTTTTGGCACTTGCAACCCCCTGAGCATAGAGACGAACACTGTCATACCCCAACATGGCCGATACGTTGGCCTTACTACCAGTAAAGCGTTGATTAAACTTTTCTTCAAAACGTTTAACCTGATAATCACCCGCGCGGTAAAGAGTTGTTGTCCGGGTGCCGATGCCGTGCTCGCCGACAATATCAATAAACTCCTTCGGCGAATTGAACTCCCTGCTCCCGAGAAACGGCTGTAGCACACCGATTTCACGTGTAAAATGTATCACATGAGCAGCCAGTTTTGGCGGCATCAGTAAAATAATGGCATCGGTGTCACTGTAGCGTAATTCTGCAAGCGATGCCCGCAAGCGTCCCTGGTAACCCCGGTTTAAATTTCCCTCACCAAGCTGCATGGCATAAGAGCCCGACAGTGTTATGCCGTCGTTAACCAATTCGGTTCTGAGCAACTCAATCACTTCGGTCTCGTGATAGGTATCAAGATAGGCAATAAAAACCGTTTGCCACTTCTGCTGTTTGATTTCAGCGGCAATGTTGTCTGCAAGGATTTTATTCGGCGGCAGCAGCTGAAAATATAAGTCGTTGGCAACCCAGTCGATGCTTGAGTAACTACTGCCGGCATTGAGAAATAAAACGCCGTGTTTTTTGTAAACCACCATAGATGACAGGGCTGATTCCACCGGAATATCGGCACTGATCACCGCCGACACATTGTTTCGGGCAACCACCCGGTGGGCGATGTCGGCACCGGCAACCTGCTTGGCATTACGGTAGCGACCTTCGAGCATGGCGCGACCGACATGATGACTCTTTAAAAAGGAAGAGGCTTCGGTAAAGTGCAGCCTCAGCTGATGTCCGTCAATGCCTCCTTCGGCATTGATTTCTTCTGCCGCCAGGATTGCCCCGTCGCGAAATTGTTTTTTATCTTTATGCCAAACCAGGGCAATATCTATATCCTTGCCGGCGGCATAATTTTGTCTGATCATTGCCGTTCTTTCGATCGCCGTGGTGCCCAATTCCGGCTGACCGCATGCCGTTAAGCCAACCAGCAACAAGCCCGCCAACAGCGGCCGAAAAGTGCCAATAGCCCGATTACACATCACTTGTAAATATATCATTGGCCACCCAAAATGATCGGCAGGCCATCTTCGCCGGCGCCGATGACCACCACTTTACTGTTAGGCGACTCCGACAGCTCCAATGTCGCCTGAATACCTTGCCATTTTAACAGGTTTTCATTTAAGGTCGGGGTAATGATTTTCTGGTAGTCGCGTATCCCCCCGGCCTCTATCCGCTTACGTTCGGCCTCTTGTTCTTCCCGCTGCAACTTAAAGTTATAAGCTAAAAATTGCTGCTCATTAACCAATTTCTCCTCGATTGAAGCACGCACACTCTCGGGCAGCTCCACCGAGCGGATAATAATGTCATCTACATGAATATATTTACGTCCCACTTCTTCCAGGGCCAGGGTAATGATGTCACTTAACACACCTTCCCGGTTGGTATAAACATCTTCCGGTGTTAACCCGCCGATATTCTGCCTGAGCACGGATTCGATCTGCGGCAAGATGATCTTATCCGGATAGTCGGGACCCACCTTTTGATGCAACACCCCCAACAATTCGTAAATGGGTTGGTAACGAACGGCCAAAGTAAGCATGATAGGCAAACCCGCTTTGGTTAATACCTCAAAATCGTGCAATATCACTTGCATACGCGTATCGTATATATACATGGTATCTATCGGCAGGATCACATGTAAGCCCTCGGGGAAAATGTAATCGGTCACGGTACCTTTGGTTAACAGGCGATAAATAACCCCGGCTTCCCCCGGTTTAATAAACACCAGAATACGCGGCCAAAAGGCAGCAAAAAACAATAGGATCAACAAAAACAATACAATAAAGTAAGGTATGTGGTCTTTGAGCCAAAATTTTATCTTACTCATTTAAGTCTCCATTCATATTTATCGTAACCAGAAGGCTCCTGCGATCCCTTTTCTGGTGCGGCAAGGGCAAAACTGTGGAAAATATCCTCAACTTCCCCCCGCTTTTTCATATCGCTCAACGCCTGATCCAAACGATCATAGACAGCTTGTAGTGCCGGATTCTTTGAATATAAAAAATAGAGTTCCGGGTTATCATCCAGGGTAAAGTCTGCGTATTTAACACTCCTGGCGCCAACGGCTTGCAGGCGCTGTTCAACCTCCCGCTTGCTGCTGACCAGCATGACAGTGATCTCCTGGCGGTGAAAGGCCATGACCATTGACTCAATCGACGAATACGGCTCTTTTTTAAAATGACTCGCCTGTTGAAATTGGGTATTAAAATAATTACCTTGCGGATAACCCACCGCCATGCCCTCAAGATCGTTTAAGTTGCTAATCACTTTAGGGTCATGCTCCCACTGGGCAAAGTAAATAGACCTTTGCTCTTCCCTGATGCTGATACTGTAGCGATACAGTTTCTCTCTCTCCCGGGTGCGGGAGCGGATATGAGGCACTATATCGACACTGTTATCTGCCAAGCCGGTGAGGCTAGCCGACAAGGCTGCCTGACGCCACTCCAGTGCATAACCTATCTCGCTGGTCGCCTGTTCCAGCATTACCCGTAGCGGCCCGGAAAAACGCCCCTTGGAGTAATAAAACATATTGGGCGGCTGGTCGCGAAAAGTGGCAATAAGCTTTGGCCGCTTATCAACTGCCGGCGCTGACACCTCATCTTCTGGCTCAACAAAATCATCCATCATAACTTCCAGCTGGTAACGGTGCTCATAGGCAAAATAAGTCCCGGTAAAAACCGATACCAGCAACAAGGCAACACATAAGCCGAAATGGCGGTAATGTGTTATCCGCGTGAGCCCGGATTTATGTTTAATCACAGGCGTCCATCCCCATCATTGCTATCAACAGCGTCATATCAATTTCCCTTAACGCCATTTTCTGACAGCTGTCCTTCATCCATTTTAAGTACCCTGTCAGCTGTTGCGAAATACTTGTCATCATGGGTAACGGCAATAATGGTTTTGCCTTGCTCCTTAAGTCCGGGTAACAGGACTTCATAAAAGCGTTTGCGAAAACCGGGGTCTTGATCCGCCGCCAGCTCATCAAAGATGTAGATCTGCTTATCTTCCAAAACCGTATTAATATAAGCCAAACGCTTACGCTGCCCGGTTGAGAGGGCGGTATTGGTAAAGGCGCCGTTTTTAAAGCGGGTTTTACCGGCCAGCCCCATTTCTTTAATCAAGGCATTTACTTTGGAGCTGTCGATATCCTGGATGCCGTATAAGCGATCAAACAAATGAAAGTCGGTAAAAACAATGGCAAATAATTCCCGGTAATCGGCATAAAGATCCTGGTCCAGGAGTTCGCCGTTTATGGTGATTTCACCGCTGACGGGGTAATAAAGTCCGGTTAATAATTTCAGCAGCGTTGATTTGCCGCTGCCGTTGCCGCCAACAATAAACACCGTCTCGCCAAAGCGCAGGTCGAGATTAACCGGGCCCACCTTAAACTGGGCTGCCCCTTCCTTATCAACATACTGAAAACGGACATCTTGAAAATGTATGCGTTCAAAGGTGAACGGCTTGTGCTCGGGGGGCTCACCGAGCTGAAATCCTTGCGAGGCAGTGTCAACTTTTTGTTCCAGTTCACGCAAATTATTAACCGCGACATCCGCTTTAATAAACAGGGGGAAAGAGCCAAACAATAAATTCAGCGGCCCCATAATAAAGAGGATCGAAGCGGTTAATTTAATAATGGTTCCCGGGTCGGTGCCGTTGAAAAAAGGCCAGATAAATAAAATGGTGGCAATAAGGATATAAAAGAATATTTCCGAAAACATCATTACAAAGACAGAGTTTATACCGGCCCGGCTCTTTAAAGTCTTAACATCTGTGGCGATTTGATCCTGGTGCTCAAAAAGATCATGGCTTTTTATTCTGTTAAGCTTAATTTCCTTAAATCCGGACAAGGTATCATTAAGGGCATCGAAAAAATGTATTTCCTGCTCTGTCGCCGATTGCAAATCATTCATGATACGCTCTCTTTTGAGCATAAATACCCAGGCGCCCAAACCAATGGCGGTCACGGTTAGCATAAAGCCGGTCAGGGTCAGCCAGGCAACATACACCATAGTGAAGATCAGCATAATCGCGGCCTGAATAGAGGCAAAAACAACGGTCGCGCTTTGCGAGATTTGTACCGTATCCTGCGCCAAACTATTATAGATTTCGCTATGCCCCGTTGCTTCAACAAAACTGAGCTCGGTATGGCGGATCTTATCGGCAATCCGTATCCTGACCTTGTACAGGACTTCCTCCACCAATACCGCAGCCTTCTCCAGCGTATATCTTTTGGTATATATCAAGAGGGAAAGCAAGGCAGCAAACAACATCAGGTAATAAAACTGCAGATAACCGGCAGCAGAAAACTCGCCAACCATGCCGGCCCCGTGGTTAATTACACCTAACAACAGGCCATTGGTAATGCCGGATATAGCGGAAAAAGAAATAAGCTTTTTTCGCGGATACACTGCTTCCTGGTCAATAAACTCAAGCAGGCGTTTTGCTGGAAGATATTTTGATAACATTCGATACCTGTCAACCGGGTTCCATCAGTTACGGTATAAATCTACAGCACGAAAAATTTATACCGTAAAACTAAAATTGTTTAAGAAAATCATACAAAAAAATACCAGCTCTAAACTAGCCAACTGGTATTTTTTGTCCGAACATTACTTATTTTTAGAACTACTGTCGTTTTTTTTACGACCGCTGCCACTATCCTCCTTAGCTTTCTCCGCCGCCTGATCAACTTCACCAGACTCAGTTGCTTCGGCTACCACTTTTTTACCTTCATCAAACTGATGGGCAAAATGATCACGCACTTTCTCGGGATCAAAAGTCAGAAAGGTGCCGCCAGACTCAAAGTGTTGAATAAAGACTTTACCCAACGCAAAAGTAGTAGCGCCACTGATTGTTGGCATGGTTAATGTGCCAAGAATCGAACCGACACCCGGTATAACCTTCACTGCACTAGAGGCCACACGGGATGCAGACAAAGCAATGGTACTGCCGATCAAAGATGAAATAGACGAACGCACCAGTTCTTCTTTAAACGGAACATCGTAGATTTTAGCTAAACTGTGCACCATCTTTAGCTGAATCCCGGTTACTGCCACCAGATCGACAGCCGGGATCGGCACTAAACTGGGTACTACTGAGGCAATGGCATAATTGCGCACCACCATATTTGCCTGTTCAGTCTTGCTCGCTGTTGACTCATTTGATGCCTCTTTTGCATCCTTTTTTCCATTTTCGGCTACAGCATTCATATTTCCTCCTTCCTACGTTTAGAGCAAGCAGAAAAATCAACTTGCCATATCGCTGTTTACTTTACCTTTGAAAACAGCACTGAGTTAAACACACTTATTAACAACTTACCTTTACTGCACATCAGAACTGTCATTTCAACCGACACGGCCACCTTGCACAGCTGTTTTTATAAAAAACAGCAAGATAACCAATCAAACAAAACAACCTTCCCAATCTTTGCAATGGCTACCGGGACTCCTTAGCGCCAATTTCCTGCATAAGCATTTCTGCCAGTTCTTTTTCTGACAGCTCCTCAAGCCCGACTCCCTGTTCGGCTTGCTCGGGTTCTAATGCTTGTTGCAGCGAATCGGCAAACAAGGTTTCTACCAAGTAAGCAGCCATTCGCCTGATCGTCGGATAGTCAAAAGCCAAGGTAGACCTTAGCTTGCAGCCTATATCCCGCTCCAGCCGGTCTTTTACCTCTACCGCTGTCATAGAATCCATCCCGAGATCAAACAAACCTTTATCGACATCTAACTGCTGTGCAAGATCAACCTGCAACATGTCTTTTACCAGGTTAAGCAGGTATTGCTCGACCCGTTTTATACGTTGTGGCGTCGCCATAGCCGCCAACTCGGCTACCAGCACAGGTTGTGGCGATTTTTCTGCCACAGTCGGTTTAGCCCCGCCGGCACCGGCAAGAGCACGCAGCAATGCTTGCTGACCCGGCAACTCACTGATTTTTCCGGGCTCGATCGGCGCCGCCACCAGTTGCGCATATTCTCTCGCATGAGCCATAGCAAAGGCCAAAGCGCTTAAGCCATCGGCCGGCGCTATGGTGTGATAGCCCTGGGCCAGCAAACGTTTTTTATGGCGCTCGTCCATATTGGCGGCCATACCGACATCACTCCACGGCCCCCAATTGATAGTTAATGCCGCCAGCCCCTGCCCGCGGCGGTAATGTGCCAGCGCATCCAAAGCGGCATTACCGGCAGCATAAGCCGCCTGCCCTGCTGAGCCGAACACGGATGCCACAGAAGAGAAGAACACCGCAAACTCCACCGGGCAGTCGCCTAACGCCTGGTGTAAATGCCACGCCCCCGAGAGTTTGGGCAACAGCACCTTGTTAAAGCCGGTTTCATCCAGGTTTTCCACCAGCGCATCATCGAGTACGCCCGCCAGATAAAAAACAGATTGCAGCTCACCGTATGCCCTTGCATTTTGCACCAGGTGTTGTACATCGGCAGATACGGTGACATCGCATTGGATATGCGTTATTTTCACTCCCTGCCCGGCCAAAACATCAAATAATGCCTGCGATGCCTGTGTCGGGGCGTGACGCCCGGCAACAACTATGGTGCGGGCGCCGCAATCCGCCAACCAGGGAATAAGCGCCATGCCTAAGCCGCCATGACCGCCTATCACCAGCTGGACATCCGTTGCCGACAACGTCATTTTTTCCGCCGGCTCTTTATAGGGCAAAGCCGCCAGCGCCGGGGCATAATAGTTCTTTTGATGCCAGGCAAGCTGGGTTTGCGAATCATCCCGGTTGAAGATACAAGTTGCGATTGCCTGTACTGCCTGATCTTGCTCGGCTTGCTGCTCTAAATCCAGAGACAACACGGATAACCGGGACAGTTCATGTTGTAATGCCGCCACCATTCCCGGCAGAGGCGCATGTGCAATATTGATCGCGGTATCAGTCGTGGTATTGGTGTCCACATCCGAAAGTGAGACCTGCCGGCAGTTATGCGTGACCAGGAGCAGACGCAAACCATGCCCGCCATGGTGCTTTAATGCCTGGATGACCCCTAAAAATTGCTGGCACCCCGTAGCGGCATCTTCGAACGGCCAGTCACCGGCAATAAAAATAACGGTCTTTATGGTGTCTGAAACCGTTAAAACTTCGGCAACATCGGCCGCCACCTGCCGGCGCGAGCCCTGCCCCTGAATATAGGTCACGGCTATGTTTGGACTTTGTATATATTCACACAAGGCATTTGCCAGCGGATGGTGGCCGATAATCAGGCAATCGCCGCCGACTTCGTTTTGGCCAGATAAAGCGACCGGCTGCCAATCCATTTTATAAAACCAGTCGTTAATGCCCGGCCCCAGAGCAGAGCGGATAGCCCCTTCATCGGCTCGGCGCAACTCCAGCCCCAGGGTCTCAATCAAGACCTTGCCGGTATTGTCAAGCAGTTTGATGTTGCCTCTAAAGCGCCCCTCTTGCTGCATGTCGGCTTGCCACTGGGCGTGACACCATAACTCCCCTTCTTCAGGCAGTGCGTGGCAAATAAAGCTATCGAGACAAAAGGGAATAAGCGTCCCTTCAGTTCCTCCCGGCATTGCTTCCATCAGCACCTGCCAATGGGCATCAATCAAACCCGGATGCAAACGGGCGGCATCGCTGGCGGACATCCCCGGGGGCGGTGCAATCCTGGCAAGGGCCTGATGCTGTCCCGTTTGGATCGAGTTTAGCCAGCCAAACGATGCCCCCAGTTCAATATGCATAGCCTGCATTTTTTCCTGATGTGCCGTCACAGCCATTGGCTGAGGGCAAGCGGCTTTTAAAACATCGAGATCGACACTTTTCACGGCATCGGTCGATTTGGCCGCCTGCGCCCTGGCATGCAGCTGAGTGCGGGTATCCATGGTATTGTCGCCGGCGCTGCAGCTGCTTAGCTCACATTTCATGCCCTGCTGTTCCCGGGTCAAAATCACCTGAACATCCCGGCTGGCATCATCTTTGATCACCATGGGTTTGATAAACATCAGGTTGTCAAGCCGGACCCGGGAGCTGGAAACCGCGTCCATTGCCGCCCGCATCATTTTGGCGGCATAAATAGCCCCTGGCGGCACCATATGCCCGAATACCCGGTGATCCGCCAGCTCAGGCATACGGTTAGCGTCAAAGCGGCAACGGTACAGCTGCTGACTGACATGCGGCAGTGCGATGGACTCCCCCAGCAGGGGATCTGTCTGCGCCGCTTCGGCCAAACCAGGTTGCCGGTTGGCTTCAATCCAGTGCCTTACCCGCTGCCAGGGGTAAGTCGGCAGCGGCACCCTATATCCGGGTTTATCCCGGTTGCGTGTGCCCCAGTCCAGATCACAACCGGCCTGATACAAGGCGGCCAATGCCGTTTGCAGGCTCTGCTGATCATCGCTGTTGCGCCTTAGGCAAGGCTGCCAAAGTGCCGGGACATCATCCGCTGCGATTTGCAAACCGAAAGCGCACATCACAGGATGGGGACCGAGCTCGACAAAAGCGCGGTGTCCCATAACCAGTGCCAGTTTAATGGCTTGCTGGCAATTAACCGTTTCGCGGACATGTCGTACCCAGTAATCCGGACTTGCCAAAGCTTCATCGACCACCTCTCCCGTCAGGGTTGAAATAAAGGTCACGCCGGGTCTTGATAACGATACCTGTTCGACAAGCTGCCTGAATTCCTGCAGCATGGGCTCCATCAAGACCGAGTGGAATGCGTGAGAGACCGGCAGGCGTTTAACGCTGATGCCTGCATCCTGCAATACGGTTATCGCCGCATCCAGGTTCACTTTATCTGCGGAAATCACCTGGTTGTCGGGGGCATTGCTAGCGGCAAGGCAAACCTTGATACCGCTTTGCGTCAATATATCTTGCATTCGCGCTTTGCCGGTCAATACTGCTGCCATGGCACCGCCTTCAGGCAATGACTGCATTAAACGCCCGCGCGTTGCCACCAGCTTGACCGCATCCGCCAGACTGAATACCCCGGCATACCAGGCCGCGGCAAATTCACCTATGCTGTGCCCGATCATGGCCTGCGGCTGAATGCCCGACTCTTCCAGCAACTGCAGCAAAGCCACCTGGATGGCAAACAATGCCGGCTGGGTATAAGCGGTTTGCTGTAAGAGCCGGCCGTCCTTTTCCGACGCCTCAAATATCACCTCAAGCAAGTCATGCTCTAAATAAGGTGAAAACAAGGCTGCGCATTCGTCCAGGGATTGCCTGAAGCCTGCTTCGCTGTGATAAAGTTTTTGTGCCATGCCCGTATACTGGGCGCCTTGTCCGGTAAATAAGAATACCGGCCCTTTACCTGTATCCTGGCGTCTGACGGGCTCGCCAAGTCCGCGTTCAAGTTCGGTTAACATCGCCTGGCGATTAGCGGCAACAAAGGCGCGGCGGCAGGGGAAATGCTCACGTCCGGTTTGCGCGGTAAAACAAATGTCACGTAACGGGGTCTTCGGGTGCTGTTTTAACCAGGCGATATATTTCTTTGTCAGGGCGCTCAGGGCTGCCGGATTTTTTGCCGCCAGGGGCAGGATTTCAACGTCCGGCGTTTCAGCTGCCGTCTCAGCTGCCGGCGCCTGCCCGGGGGCCTGTTCAAAGATCACATGGGCATTGGTGCCGCCGATGCCGAGTGAATTCACCCCGGCGCGCCTGGGGATGCCGTCAGTTTGCCACGGCAATAATTTGTCGTTGACAAAAAAGGGACTCGAGGCAAAATCAATTTGCGGATTCGGCGTCTCATAGTGCAGGGTGGCCGGTATCTGTTTGTGCTTGATTGCCAGCACCGCTTTTAATGCCCCCGCGATCCCCGAGGCTATGCCCATATGGCCGATATTGGTTTTTACTGAGCCCAGCGCGCAAAACTGGTTACGGCTCGAATCGTGACGGATCGCCTTGGTTAGGGCCTGTACTTCGATCGGATCCCCGAGCGGCGTCCCGGTGCCGTGTCCTTCAATAAAACCTAAGGTATCCGCCGAAACGCCGGCCCTGTCCAGGGCTTTACGGGCAGCACCGTATTCCCCCAGCATGCTCGGCGCGGTAAAGCCCATTTTCTGGCCGCCGTCGTTGGTCACCGCAGAGCCGCGGATCACGGCATAAATATGATCGCGATCGGCAACGGCTTTATCCAAACGCTTGAGCAGTATCGCACCCGAGCCGCTGCCAAAAATGGTGCCGCTGGCGCCGGCGTCATAAGCCCGGCAATGGCCGTCCGGGGTGACCAGCATGCCCTCGGAATACAAGTGTCCGGCATATTGCGGCAGCATGGCGGCGCAGCCTCCCGCCAAAGCCACAGCCGATTCCCCCGAACGTATGCTTTTGCAGGCTTCGTGAATCGCCACTAAGGTGCTGGAACAGGCGGTTTGCACATTGACGCTCGGCCCGGTTAAATTCAGCTTGTAGGAAACCCGCGTCGGCAAATAATCCTTGTCGTTGGTGATCATGACATTAAAGCCGTTGGTGGAGTCTACCGTAAGCAGCTCCCCCAAATTTTCCTGCAGCAGCCAGTCGCTGTTGGCAAAAATATTGTTGAGCAGATAGGTATTGGTGCCCGCTGAAGCAAAGACCCCCACCTGCCCGATGCTCTGTGGGGTATAACCGGCGTCTTCAAAAGCTTCCCAGGCGGTTTCCAGAAAGATCCGCTGCTGGGGATCGATAATACGTGCTTCCCGGGGAGAGTATTTCCAGAAATCGGCATCGAAACCTTCAATATCCGCCAGCACGGGGGCGGCATGCACATGATCGGGATTATGGGCCTGCTCGGGTGTCAGCCCGGCTTTGATCGCTTCATCGGCGCCATAAAAGCTGATCGACTCTATACCTTGTTTCAGGTTATCCCAGAAGGCCTCTGGCCCGTCGGCGCCGGGCAAGCGACAGGCGATGCCGATAACGGCAATTGCCATATCCTGAGCCGCGGCTTCATCCCCCGAAGGGGTGGCATTTGGCTGCGCCTGCGTATCTTTTTGCTCTGCGCTGAAATACTCCGCCATGATGTTAACGGTCGGGGTGTTGAACAGCTCGACAATGGCAATCTGCCTGCCGATTAATTTTTCCAGCTCCGCCTGCACCTGAAAAGCCAGTAAAGAATGCCCTCCCAACTCAAAAAAGGTATCATCGTAGCTGATCTCATCCAGCTCAAGCACCTGACACCAAATGGCGGCAATTTGCTCTGCCAGCGCTGAGCCGGCTTTGGCTTTACGGACCTTGTCGGAGCGCTTTTCCTGCACCAGGTTCCGCTGTGCAAATTCTCCCTGTTCAAGCAATTCTTTCAGTTTGGGACGCTGAATTTTACCTATGGCGGTGCGCGGAAACTCTTTCGGCTCCAAACGGATCATTATGGCAGGAGACACCCCGACCACCTGCATCAGCTGATTGCGGATCGCTTTATTGAGCTGTATCAGATCGGCATGTTCACTTTGCTCGCAGTGATAAAGGATGGCCAGCTGCTCGGTATTTTTACCGGCAACATTGACCCCGCAGGCCGCGACATTGCCCCGGGTAATGGCCGGCAGCTGCTCTACCGCCCCTTCAATTTCATGGCAGTAAAAATTATTACCGTTAAGAATAATGATGTCTTTTTCGCGTCCGGTGATAAACAGGTGGCCGTTGCGCAAAAAGGCCAAATCCCCCGTGGTTAACCAACCGTCTTTGATGATCTTGCTGTTGAGCTCTTCCTGGTTGTGGTAGCCGGAAAATACCGACGGTCCTTTCAGCTGCAACCGGCCGCTCTGCTGCTCCGGCACAACCTGGTCATTGTCATCGACGATGCGGATAGAGGCGCCGGGAATACAGGGGCCGAGATCGACAAAACTGTCATCATCGTGGCTATTTTCCAGGGTGAAACCGGTTGACCAGGTAATGCCCGAGCAGGTTTCCACCATGCCAAAAGCAGGTCTTAACGCATCCAGGGGCAATTGATGCTGCTGCAAAAGGCGGATAAAGTCGCGGGCGGTGCGGCTGACTATCGCCTCGCCGGCATTGACCATAAAGCGCATACAGGATAAATCCCAATGCCTGTCGGCAAGTTCCTGCTGTTTTTCCAAAAACAGCGAAAAGACAAAGTTGGGCGCCCAGGAAATAGAAACCCGGTGCTCGTGGATCAAATCCAGCCAACGCAGCGGCTGCTGCAATACGTAGGAAATCGGCACATGGAACTGGTCGCATTTGAGTGCCACCCCCATTACCCCGAGAAAAACCAGCGAGCCGGCATGGTCCATCGACATCCAGTTCAGGGTCACATCGTCTTGGCTAAAGTCATTCATCTCGATAGTGCCGTCCACCATAGCCAAAATGGTGGCGTGTGTTTGCGGTACCCCTTTGGGAATACCCGTGCTGCCCGAGGTAAGAAAGAGCACGGCAACATCTTCGGGGTTCGCCTGATAAAACCGGCTCGGCGTTTCCCCTTGCTGCAGGGCTTCCAGGTTTAAAATCCGGGGAATAAAGGCTGCGAAAAACCGGCTGACATCGCTGATCGGCCCGGATAAGGCTTCGCAGGTCAGGATCGCCGGCTGGTCAAAGTTCTGCCAGACATTGACCAGCTTCTGTGTTTGATTCTGATCATCATAGGTCAGGGCAACATTTAACGGGACAGGCACCACGCCGGCCAAAATACAGCCCCACATGGCGGTAAATAAATCGCCTGCATCTTCTATCTGCAACAGGACTTTCTGCCCCGGCTCAAGCCCGGCCTGCTGCAAACCGCCGCTAATTTTTCCTGCCCGGCTCAGGAGTTCGCCATAATGGCGGCGCGTTAAATTGCCGTCGGCGCCAACGGACACAAATCCCTTATTGCAATGATCTTCCCCCGCGCGCTGCAGTAAACTGACGAGTCTTGAATCTGGTACCGAAAAACGGGTGCGCTCGCCACCAAAAGCTAAAGAGTCCTTGCTATCCGGTAACTGCTTGTTTTTATGATCCCTGATATGTTCCATCATTTGTGTCCCGTGTAATAGTTAAAAGTTAGCTGTCAGGCTTAATCTATACATATACAAACTTAAGGCAACCTGGTCAGGTCATTGACTTCAACCTGGTGAATATCACCTATTTTCTTAATCATGGTGCCCGTTTGAAAACGGGCATTACCTATGGCATCGGCAACATTTTGTATGGCGGTGACATGATCGGTAAACGACTGCAGCCGCGCCTGTTCAACCGACACCAGGTCATAAACATCTGCCAGGGAAAAAATGTTGTTGCTGACGATGCCGTTTAATGCCGTCTGATAATGCTGACTTTGCTGTTTGGCCGCTTTTAAGGCTACCAGACTGTTATAAAGCGAGGTGATGGCGGAATCGACCGCAATCTCAATGCTGCGCCGGGCATTATTGTATTCGGCGTCTTTTTGCCGCCTTAAATGCCGGGTTTTATCAACCTGGGCCCGGGCTTTGTAATTCCCCAGTTTTTTTTCAAAGGAAAGTTGTACCGTATAGCCGAGATCGCTGCGCCCGTCATTAAAGGAGGAAAAGTCGACATACTCATCTCCTCCCAATCCCAGACCTTCCTGTTTTAAAACAAAGGACAAATCGAGTTTAGATTGCTCATCATTTTTCGAACCGGCATAAATGGCTTTGGCGGCGTCAAGTTGCAATTTGGCCGCTTTGAGATCAAAACGGTTGGCCTCGGCCAGGGCATGCCATCTTTTTGCTATCTTGGCATTATCGAAATAAGCCAGGGTCGTGTTCCAGTCGAGGGGGAAATCATCGGCCAGTTTCGTGATTTTTCTGGCATCGCTGCTCGATACCCCCAATACCTGGGCAAGTTTGCTTCTGGCAACATTGGCCGCTTCTTTCGCTTTACTGATATCTACGCTCAATTCGGTTTTATAACCGTTTAAATAGCTGATATGTTTGCCCGCACCCGCCGCTGAAGCCTGCTCAGAGGCGGAGACATTGGCCAGCCAGAGATCTACCAGCGCCTTCGACTCCCGGGTAAACTTCAACTTGGTTAACGCCGCTTCATAGGCCCAATAGCTGGTAAAGACCTCTTGAATAATCGCCGCCACCTGTTGATTCAAGTCCATCTCGGCGGCCTCGCGCTGATAGCGGAAGTTTTTTTCGTTGGCGGCGGCAATATTATTTTCGCCGCTAAACTTCATCAAAGGCACATTCACCGTCAGTTGGATGGTCGACGGGTGTACCGGGGAATAATCCCCGACTCTTGCCCCGGACCTTAACCCGGTAGCTTCCAGGGCCGGTATCACATCGGCAATATCCGCCGCCGTTTTATCGCTGTCTGATGAATCTAGCTCTATGCTCAACTCGGTATATATGCCGTTTCTAAACACTTTATTGATGCCGGATTTTAACTGCTCATTATTTTGATGATCTGTCATAAAAGTCGAGGCCGTGACCTCTCCCCCCGTTGCCGCCGATACCTGCTGTAATTCCTCGGGATATTCATAACCGCGCACCCGCTCAAAAGCCATGCTGGTGGTAAAGTTAGTATCAAAGGGGTCGGCAGCCGACAATTCATCGGCCCTGGCCAGATCGACCTGAACCGAGGCGGTAACCAGGCTGGAGGAGTTGGCAATAGCAATGCGCAATGACTGCTCCAGCGTCAGGCCTTTGCCTGCCGTCACGCTATCTGGAATTGCCGCCGCCGATGAAAAAGCCAGCATCGATGCTAAGGCGATAACGCCGGTTTTTTGACCTGGTAGTAAATGTTTTTTCATTTCATCCTTCCCTGCTCCTAGACATTGACCGAACCACAGATTATGGTCCCCCGGGTGCCGGCAGCACCGATGGCGTCGCCGGCTATGGCCGCTAACCCAACAGGGTTTGCAAATAAGGGTTATAAAAAAGCCCTTTTGGATCCACCGACTGACGATAAGCTTTAAATGCCGGTACCGGCGCGCCGCGCTCGATGCGCTGCCCTGTGGTATACGAGATAAAACTGGCATTAAAAGGCTGGGTGAAAGACTCTTCATCCGGGTTGGTCGGATCATAAAAGCCATACATTTTGCCGTTATGGGGTAAACCGCCCAGTTCAACCCAGCGACGCTCGACATGGGCAAAAAAGCGTAATAACGCTTCGGTATACTTCAGGCCCGGGGTATTGGCATCTTGTTCCTCGACGAAACAAATCAAATCCAGGTTGATAAACATGGTTTCCGGATCAAGGGCAAAGGTGCCCGATAACGCGGCATCGCAGGCTTTGACAAAGCGAAATTCCATCGGCGCGGCAATATGGAAATTACCGCCTTCGATAACATAGTCGCGTACCACCGCCAAACCTTCCCAGGCTTTAGCCAGACCATCGGCATCAATGCCCGGCAAAGGCACAAAATAAGACATAAAGGCCACCCGGGCGGCATTGTTCAGCCACAGATCCGAATACCTGGCATTTGCCGCATCCACCTGGCTTTGAATATTCTTTATCGCCACCCAGTTGATCAGGGCGGCAGCCGTGTCTGAGCTTGCCTGCTGTGCGGCAATGGCTGCCCACTCCGCTACTTCTTCGCCGACTTGCAAATAGGGGGCGCCAAAAACCCCGTTGCCTGCCAGTTCACAGGCGCTGTCGGGATCTGTGCCGACATTGGGCACTTTTTCATCCGGATCTGTCACCAGATCCCAGTTCAGGGCAAGGAAGCTTGAAGAAAGGATATTGTCGGCATAAGGATTGAAGAAAGACTCAACCCTGTCATGGCTTGTCAGCAAAGCCTGATATCTATCGATAAAGGTTTTGCGTAAATTGCTGGCTCTTACGGGACCGAACAGCTCCCTGCTCGGCTTAAGCGTGGTGGCATAGGGGCGATCGAGCACATTAACCGTCATGGAAGTCACTATGCCAAAAGCCCCCAAAGAAACGCGGATCAACTGCAATAGCGACACATTGTCAAAGCTTGCATCGGCATCGATATACCTGATGGTGCCGTCGGCCTGCATCACCGAGAAGGAAGCAACCGTTTCGGCAAAAATAGACTCCTGCACCGTAGCGCCATGTACATCGACCGCGGTCATACCGCCGATGCTGAAAAAACCACCTGCGGTGACCGTTTTCATGATGAGGTTATTTTTAGTTAAAAAGGCATCGAGATCATCTTCACGTACCCCCGCATTGACCGTCACCTGTTTTTTGGCGACATCGACCACCATATTCTGATCTTTATTGGCTCCCAAATCGACATAGCACGACATATCAACCAGATAGTCTTTGGCTTGAGCGGGAACGTCCCCCCGGTTATCCCGGGTCACCAGAGCGGGCTGGGAATGACGCTGCCCGGAAACACGCAGGGTCGCCCCGTCGATAGCAGCCACCTTGAGCACTATCTCCCTGAGCTCGGCTTCTGTGGTCGGGGTAAAATAAAAATCTTCGCCGTCGGTCGGGGCATTATGGACGATATTGCGGCTCCAGTTTTGCCATTGGGGGGCAGATTGCCCCGGTGCGCTGTTCACTTTTTCCATGATCCGATTTCCTTTAAATTTAATGTAAACATTTACAACTTAAAGTTATTTTTATTTATCGCGCTTAGCTACCCTGAGCTAAGGCGATATCCTGTACAAATCTTGATAAAAACGCTTTATTGGTTTTGCTAAAAAAGTGCCCGCCTTCAAAGCTGTGCAAATCAAAGCCGTCGCCGGCAAATTGCCGCCAGGCCTGCATTTTTACCGGCGGTACTATCTCATCCTGTTCGCCGGCATAGGCAATAATGGGACAAGCCAGGGGCCGTTGCACCACGGGGCAGTCAACCAGGCCGATATCGGCGCGCAAAACCGGCAAAAACATCTGCGCCAGTTCCGGATCGTCAAAGACTTGCTCGGACGCCGCCCCGTAGCGCAAGAGAAACGCCCTGAACTCTTCATCCGGCAGCTGAGCCGCCCCTGCATGCCCCGACTCATTTCCCGGCGAGTTATGCGCCATGGCAACAAACAAATCGGGCCCGGGAGCCCCCAGAGCGGCCAGGCGGTGGGCCAACGAAAAGCCCACTTTGGCGCCTAAGCTGTATCCCGCCAGCACATAGGCGCGATCCAGGTAAGGCAGCAATGCCAAGGCCAGTTCATCGACGAGCCGGTCAAGCTCATGATGGCAGGGTTCATTGAGCCGGGTTTCCCTGCCCGGATACTGCACCGGCACCAGGGCCACCCCTTGCGGCGTTGCCTTACGCCAGGGCAGGTAAAAAGATGCCCCGCCGCCGGCAAACGGCAAACAAAAG
Source organism: Thalassomonas actiniarum (assembly GCF_000948975.2). Classification (GTDB taxonomy): domain Bacteria; phylum Pseudomonadota; class Gammaproteobacteria; order Enterobacterales; family Alteromonadaceae; genus Thalassomonas; species Thalassomonas actiniarum. The sequence continues at coordinate 226,423 of NZ_CP059736.1, read as the reverse complement.
ACCCGGCGCTGCGCCGATGCATCCCCTAAACCAAAAGGGAACCAAGCTTGTTCCTTATCCGATATTTTCATACCCGCCTGCCTGTTATTGCTGAAAAACCGCCGCCATTTAACCTGTGTTGCCGGGCAAGCTTGCCTGCCCCCGGTTAACCGCAACTCACTGTTACTCTTTTTAAGCGCCCCCGGCCAGCCAATGCATGACGTTGAGGATAAATTGCTGGTTATGCTTGGCCTGGGGGTTGTTAAAGCCCATGGGATAATTATTTTCCCAATTGGCATAACCGACAGACCACATCGAAGCCTCGCCAAAGATCCCCACCCGGCCTTTACCGGATGTCAAGACCACCCCCTGATATAAACCGTCGCCGCCGGAAGATGGCGTGGTCGGTCCCATTTCCTCGGCCACGCTTGGCCAGAGAATATTGGTGCCCTTGCCTAACTGCATCACAGGGGTAAAGGGCACTGCTGGTTTCATACGAAAGGCATGTCCGGTAAAAGTGATCACAAAAGGCACTGCCTCACTGGGTTTATTGCCTTCGGTTATCCGGTTGCCGAATAAGGTTCCTCCCTGCACTATGCCTTCCTGCACCGGCGGATACCGGAAAAAGCGCATCAGATTCATATTGCCGGTGTTAGGGACAAAATCGGGGTAAAAGGCGAAGTTACTTTGCACTTCGACGCCAAAAGCCAGCCCCATATCTGTCACCGCAGAAGGAAACGGCATATGATCTGAAATCAGGAGCAGGGAGCCGCCGTCATCAACCCAGTCTTTCACCGCCTGAATTTCTTCGTTGCTAAAAGCCGAAAGTACCGGCAAAGCCCATTTATCGACATTCGCCTTATTAAGCGCATTGCAAATCACCAAAATATCGGTTTTAGCCAAAGATTCACGGCTGAATTTAGCTGTCCCCGGGCTCGGTACGAAGCCGTCGGCCTTTACCAGCTCGGCAAAGCCCTGAAAACGATCCGCCATGGTTTGATAGTTATGGTGTGCCTGGTCAATCGAGACACGCGGTCCCTTGCCTTGGGGGTAAGTGGGGTTTTCAACCTTAACCACATAATCCCCGACACCGACCGTCGGCGGCAGTGCCTTTTTCTGTGTGACCGCACAAGCCGGCGTAGTGATCACGGTCGCCAGTAGTAAACTTGCTAGTATTTTATTAATCATCGTAAATATATCCCTATTTCGTATTAAAAAAGGTTACCCGTTATTAAAATACAACTATTTTCAAACACTTAAATTTTATACACCTGTATTCAACTGCTGATAAAGTCAGATATTTCCCTGGTTAGCACCTCCGCATTAGGTGAACGCATCATGGTTAAATGGTCGCCGGGCACTTCTGTGACCGTCACCGGCTGCTCAAAATAGCGCTGCCAGCCCAGATCCAAAGAGGTGCGCAGCGTCGCAAACTGCTCGGTGATCAAATGCTCGGGCTGTTGCTCCTTCGAGCGCAGCAGCAATACCCGGGTAGTGGCCGGCAGTTTCGCCGGCGAATAATCAACGCACAGGTTCGCCTTATAGACTTCGATAAAACCCCGTAAAAAGCTGACATTATTTTGCTCAGGCAAAACCCCCCTTGCTATCAGCCTTTGATGCAGCAAGACCAGCTGCGCCTCGTGATCCAGGGAGGCAAACTCCTGTGATGAAATGGCGGCATCAACCTGATAAAGGTGGCTAATGATCTCGGAGACCTGGGCCAGCCATTGCGCCTGCGACCAGTCCTGTCCGGTTGGCTGGAAGAAATGGGGGGCCGGCGTATCGATCAATACCAGCACTTGGGGGGCATGGCCCAGCTTGTTAAGCTGCGCCGCCATATCAAAGGCCACCAGGCCGCCAAAGGAATGTCCGGCAACAAAACGCGGGCATTTATAGCCGTGATGCTGAATTTCATCGAGATAATGCCGGGCCAGATCCTCTACCCGGGTATAGGGCGGCGTTTCTCCGTCCAGCCCCGGCGGCTGCAGGCCGATAAAGGGATGGCTGCCCGTCATTGCCCTTGCCAGCTCATTGAAATAGACAAGATTGCCCCCGGCCCCGGCCGCACAAAAGAACGGCTCCCCTTGGCCCTGGGACTGAACCGGCACCACAGAAGACCAGATCTTGTCATCGACGCCACTGCGTAACAGTTGCGCCTGCGCTTCAACCGTAGAGCCCTGGAATAAGCTCGCCAGCGGCAGCTGGCGGTCAAACTGGCGGGCTATTTTGGCCATCAGGCGCACCGCAATAATCGAGTGTCCGCCCAAATCAAAGAAATTGTCGCGGATGCCGATTGCTTTGACACCGAGCACTTCCTGCCAGATACGCAGTAATTCCAGCTCTAGGGTATCGCGGGCCCCCAGATACTCCGCCGATGTCTGCTCTATCTCAAGCCTGGCCAGCGCCCGCCGGTCGACTTTGCCGTTTTCGGTTAACGGCATCTGCTCGAGGCGCAACAGTAAATCCGGCACCATGTAATCGGGTAACACTTGCCCCAGCGCCTGCTTTAATTGGCTGCGGTCGGTTTCACCGCCGAGGTAATAGCCGATTAGCCGGGTATTTTCACTCTCGGGGCGGTCAAGTACCACGGCGCACATGTCAACCCCGGGCTGTTTGCCAAGCACATGCTCGACTTCGCCGGGCTCTACCCGGAAACCGCGTATTTTAATTTGCTGATCATTGCGCCCCAAATACTCAATACGGCCATCGGGCAAATAACGCCCTAAATCCCCGGTACGGTAGAGGCGCTGCCCCGGCAGGAAAGGATCTTCGATAAAAGCTGCCGCGGTCAGCTCCGGGCGGTTCAGATAAGCGTTTGCCAGGCAGTCACCGCCGATAAAAAGCTCACCGCTCACGCCTACCGGCTGCGGCGACAGACAGCTGTCTAAAATATAAATCCGGGTATTGGCGATCGGCCTGCCGATGGGGATCCTGGCATGTATCAGGTCCCCGGGCGTAACCTGCTGCAGGCTTGACCATACCGTGGCCTCAGTTGGCCCGTAGAGATTCCACAAACTCGCGACATCCGGCAACAGCTGCTGCGCCAACATTGAGGGCAGCGCTTCTCCGCCACACAGGACTTTCAGGCGGCCATCCCCCTGCCAGCCCGATGCCAATAACAAGCGCCAGGTGGCCGGCGTTGCCTGCATCACAGTTACCTGTTCGGCAAGCAGGGTTTGCATCAAAGATGTCCCGTCGCGCACCGTTTCCTCGTCGGCAATCACCAGGGTGGCGCCAACCGTCAGCGGCAGGTAAAGTTCCAGTACGGCAATATCAAAGGCCACCGTGGTCACCGCCAGCAAGGTATCGCTTGCAGTGATGCCGGGCATTTGCGCCATGCTCGATAAAAAGTTCACAGCCCCGTGGTGGCTAACCGCGACCCCCTTGGGTTTGCCGGTTGAGCCCGAGGTATATATCACATAAGCCAGCGCCGGGTTATCCTGTATTTGGGGCGTTTTTGTTTCAGGCTCTTTTGCCTCAGGTATTCTTGCCTCAGGCACGGCGCAGTCTTGCTGCCCGGCATCGGGGCAGAAAACCGGACAGGTCAGGGAAGAAAAAGAAGGCAGCAGGCCGGCTTGGGTCAGCAACAGGCTGACGCCGGCATCTTCAAGCACCTCCCGGATACGGTCACGGGGATATTTAGGATCAAGGGGCACATAGGCACTGCCGGATTTGAGCACCGCCAGCAAAGCCACCAGCATATCCGCAGAGCGGGGAAGGCAGACCGCCGCCAGGGAGCCCTCAGCCAGGCCAAGTGCCCGCAACCGCTGTGCCAGTTGCTGTGAGCGCTGATTGAGTTCTCGGTAGCTCAAACTGTCTGCGCCGCATTTTACCGCCACCGCGTTTGGCGTTTTCCCCGCCTGCTTTTCGAACATGCCCTGGATAGTCAAGGGCCCGTCTATCGGGCGGCGGGTGTGATTCCAGCGCTTAAGCAGGCAGTCTTCTTCCTCCTGGTCCAATATCGCCAGGCGGGCTAATGCCTGTTGGGGAGCGGTTAATATCGACTGCAATAAATTACTGTAATGGCCGGCAAGACGTTTAATGGTGTCACGGTCAAATAAATCGCTATTGTACTCAAAGCAAGCTTCCAGTCCCGTCCCCGACTCACTCACCTCCAAGGTTAAATCATATTTGGAGACCACCTGTGCGCCGGAGATTTCTGACACTTCCAGTCCGGTTAAATCCGGGGTCACCGCGGGGGTATTCTGCATCGAGAACATCACCTGGAATAAAGGCGAATAGCTTAAGTTGCGCCGGGGTTTGAGCTCTTCCACCAGCTGCTCAAATGAGACCTCCTGGTTGGCGTATGCTTCAAGCGCCGCTTCCCGTACCTGCTTTAAAAAACCGTCAAAGGCCTGCTCCCCGGCAACGTCCAAACGCATGACCAGGGTATTGACAAAAAAGCCCACCAGAGGCTCAAGTTCGCTGCGGCTGCGGTTTGCCGTAGGCGAGCCGATGACGATATCCCGCTGCCCGCTATAGCGCATCAATAACACTGCAAAGGCGGCAAGTAAAAACATGTAGAGGGAAACCCCGGACTGTTCCGCGTAGCGTTTGAGCCGCAGAGAAAGCGATCCGTTCAGGGTCAGCTTAAAGATATCCCCGTGGAACTGCTGTACCGCGGGACGGGGCCGGTCTGTCGGCAGCGCCAGCAAAGCAGGTGCACCCGCCAGACGTTTGCGCCAATAAGCTAGCTGATGCCCCAGCTTGCCGCTTTTTAGCTGCTCGTGCTGCCAGGCGGCATAATCGCCATATTGTACCGCCAAAGGCGCCAGCGGCGAGGCCTGCCCGGCGACAAAGGCATCATACAAACGGCTCCACTCGTTCACGATAATGCCCATAGACCAGCCGTCGGAAACGATGTGGTGCATATTGACCAGGACAACATGGTCATCGGCCGCCAACTTCAGCAGGGAGCAGCGAAATAAGGGGCCCGTTGCCAGGTTAAATACCTGCTTTGCATCCGAGGCAATATGCTGCGCCAGTGCCTGCTGCTGCAACTGGCCGACCAGGTGGCTGAGATCCACTGTCGCCATCGCCGGCAGCGCATCGACAAGCCGTACCCGGGGCTCTCCCCTGACGGTTTCAAAATGGCTGCGCAGGGTTTCATGGCGCCGTACTATCGCATCCAGGCTGGCCGCCATGGCATCCGGGGCTAATTCCCCTTTTATCCGCAAGGCCACAGGCATATTGTAGGCAGCGCCGGCCCCTTCGAGCTGATCCAAAAACCACAGCCTTTGCTGTGCAAATGACAGGGGTAAGCTTCCCCCTTTACGCTCAAGCTGCGGGATCGGCAGATTTTCTGTGTTTATGCGGGGGTTATAGCCAAACACTTTGGCCATTTGCAGTGAAGGCTCTCCCAAAAATTCTTGCCGGTAATTTTGCCGCCAACGTTCGGCTATACCGGCATCTATCTGTTGGTGGCTATGAAACTTGACGTCCCCCAACATTTTGGACTCCCGATGGATACCGTCTGTCATGCGCTGTTGCTGCTGCCGGTTATAGATATCCAGCATATCGGCAGAGAAGTTTATGCCGATAAACTGACACAACTGCTTTACGGTTGCCTCCGGCTGCTGCGTCATCTGCTCGAAACTTACGCTTATCTGGCGACGGGCCGGTATATTTGCTAAAAATTGGCCAATATTGCGATGGCTGTGCAGCCAGATCAGTTCCCCTAAACGGCGCACCGGCAATTGGTGGGGATAGCGGAAAAAAATCTGGTCGAGCTTGGCTTCTTCGAAGGAATGGATCATGCCATACGGATGGCGGTGCAAATGGATATAAAGCGGCTCGTCAAAATAGGCCTCTGCCCGCTGCATAATGCCGGGATCCAGGGCATAGGAAGGTGACTTGTCAACCAGGATACGCTGCCCCAGCCAGCCTTGCAATTCGCCGTAAAAAGCTTGCACCGGCATATCCGCACTTTCACGTGAAGCCATGATTTCCCTGGCGCCGTCGGCATCGACATCACATGCCTGCATCACCGCCCGTAATGTCCCTTCAAGCCAAAAGGCATCGCGTCCGGAGCAAACCTTTTTACGCTGGCCCAAGGTATCAAAGCCGAGCAACTCCAGCTCCGGCGGCGAAAACAAATCCGAATGCCCCCCCAGCAAGACCCGCAATAAGGTCGAGCCGGAACGCGGCGGCGAGAGCACGAAAATCGCCCGCGGATTTTTTTTGCCGTTGCCGGGCAATTTGCCTGAAACCGGGTAGCTGGGGGTCGGCGGGATCAGGGCTCGAAAATCGGTAAGGCTCTGTTCGTCAATAAAGGCATCGTCTAGCTGCCTGATCTCAGCCTCTCCCATTCTCGCCATGGCTTCGGGGTAATGGCGGCGTAAATAGTCAATCAGCAAACGTATGGTCGGCGCCTCAAATAAGGCCACGACATAAACCACGCTTTCGATACGCTGCTGGATCTTGTTGGCTAAAATCGCGCCGCGAATCGAGTCACCGCCAAGCTCAAAAAAATTATCATCCAGGCCGATGCGCTCAATATCAAGCACCTGACACCAAAGCGTGGCCAGCAACTTTTCCAGTGCCGTCTGTGGCGGCGCAGATAAGGGAACGCCGGTATTTATCCCGCTGCGGTTTTCCAGAAACAGGCTGTCGAGTTTTTTTCGGTCCAGCTTGCCGTTGGCGGTTAAAGGTAAGCTGGGCAACACCAGGACCGCCGCCGGGATCATATACTCCGGCAGCCGTGATAACAGCTCTTTTCGCAATAACGCCGGCAAAGCGGTGTCCCGGTTGTTATCAGAGACGGCATAAGCCACCAGGCGCGCACCGCCGGCCTCTTGCCGACTTAACACCACTGCCTCCCTGACCTGGGGCAATTTGCCCAGGCAGCGCTCGATTTCTCCCAGTTCGATGCGAAAACCGCGCACTTTAACCTGATGATCGATTCTGCCCAAATACTCCAGGGAGCCGTCGGCGCGCCAGCGCGCCAGATCACCGCTGCGGTATAAACGCTGCTTAGCCTCCTGGCCGGTAAAGGCATCGGAAATAAAGCGTTCGGCGGTCAGCTCCGGCAGGTTCAGATAACCTCTGGCCACACCGCCGCCGCCGATAAGCATCTCACCCGGTACGCCAAGGGGCACCAGCTGATCGTTGCCGTCGACCAGGGTAAGGGAAAGGTCCGGCAGCGGCCTGCCGATAACGCTGGTGCCGGTGTCGATATCCTCTTGCCTGAGGCGGTAATAGCTAACATGTACCGTGGTTTCGGTAATACCGTACATATTGATCAACTCGGGTGCGTCCAGGCCATAACGCTCAACCCAGGCAGATAAGCTGCGCGGATCAAGCGCTTCGCCGCCAAAAATAACCCATTTCAGGGGCAAAGGTTCGCGGGATGCCTGCAGGCGGCAATCGGCGTCGATAAGCTGCCTGAACGCAGATGGCGTCTGATTTAACACCGTCACCCCGTTTTGCCGTAAAAATGGCTGAAACTGCTCCGACGAGCGGGCAATGTCCAGCGGCACCACCACCGCCTGGCCGCCGTATAACAGGGCGCCCCAGAGCTCCCAAACCGAAAAGTCAAAGGCGTAAGAGTGAAACAAGCTCCAGGTATCGTCGGCGCCAAAACCAAACAGGGACTCGCTGGCGCTGAACAGGCGTATGACATTGCGATGGCTCACCTCGACCCCTTTAGGCCGCCCGGTTGAACCTGAGGTATAAATCACATAAGCGACATCTTCTGCAGCCGCCGTTATCCCGGGCTCGGCTGTGCTTTCCTGCGCTAAAGACGGGTCTGCCAGATCTAGCATAGTCACCGACAATGACGGCTCCGAGCGGTAGGTGACAAGCAGGCGTATGCCGCTGTCCTGCGCCATATAAGCCAAGCGCTCTTGGGGATAAGCGGGATCGAGCGGAATATAAGCCGCGCCGGCCTTTAAGATCCCGACAATGCCAATGATAAGTTCAAGGGAGCGCTGGCTGCACAAGCCGACAAAATCCCCCCGGACCACGCCCATTTTTTGCAAGCGCCGGGTCAGCTGATTGGCCCTTTCATTTAGCTCGCGGTAGGTTAAGCCGGTGTCGCCAAAGCGCAGTGCTACAGCTCCAGGGCTGGCTGCGGCTTGCCGGGTAAACGCCTGTGCCAGCGTGTTATCCGCCGCCGCCCGGTACTGGCCACCGCGCCAATCCCTAAGCTGTGCCAGCTCGGGCGGGGTCAGCATCGCCAGGGTGGCAATCTTCTCCTGCGGCGTAGTCAAAAGCCCCTGCAATAACAGCCTGAAGTGGCCGAGCATACGTTCTATACTCGCCCGTTCAAATAAATCTGTGTTGTAGCGGAAAAACCCCTGGATATCGTTCTCGCTCTCTTCTAAAGACAGCACCAGATCAAAGGGCGAGTGCAGCGACTGGGTCGGCCGGCTGCTGATACTCAAGCCATCGAGTTCGACATTTCCCATGGGGGCATTTTGTAAGGCGAATAATACCTGAAATAGCGGCGTATGCTCCGGGTTACGCTCCAGATCCAGCGCCTGCAATACCTGATCAAACGGCATTTCGCTGTGCTCATAGCCTTGCAGTGCTGTTTTGCGTACTCTGGCCAATAAGCTATGAAAACTCGGGTTGGCGCTCAAATCTATCCGCAATGCCAGGGTGTTCAAAAATAACCCCACCAGGGCTTCGCTCTGGCTATGGGGACGCACTGCAATCGGCGAGCCGATCACCATATCCTGTTCGCCGGTATAACGGTAAAGCAAGACCGCGAAAGCCGACAGTAACGCCATAAAGGGGGTCACACCGCTATCGCTGCAAAGCCTGGCCAGTTGCCCGGCGCTGTCGCTGCCCAATTGAAAATAGACGGCGCTGCCCTGGTTATTGCGTACTTTAGGGCGGGGATGATCTGTTGCCAGCGGCAAAAAGTCCGGCGCATCCTTAAGTTGGGCCAGCCAGTAATCCCTGTGACGTGCCAGGCGCTGCCCCGTCATGCGCTTACGTTCCCAGACGGCATAGTCGGCATATTGGACGGGCAACGGCGCCAAGGTCTTGTCGATGGCCTCACCGGCAATACGGGCCCGGTAAAGCTGTGACAATTCGTCGACCAAAATTCCCATCGACCAGCCGTCGCCGATAATATGATGCATGGTCAGCATAAAAATATGCTCGTTTTCAGCCAGTTTTAACACTAAAGCACGCATCAGGATATCGCCGTGTTGCAAGTCAAACGGCTGCAACGCCTGTTCGCGGATCACCTGATCGATGCGTTGCTCTTTTTCCGCCGGGGTTAAGGCCGTCAGATCCGATAGCGGCAAGGCAAGTTCGGCCTCCGGCAATACCCGCTGAACCGGTACATCCTCTTCGATACGAAAGGCGCTGCGCAACACTTCATGACGCTGTACCACCTCATTGAGCGCCTGCTGCAGGGCCAAAATATTGAGTTTTCCCTCAAAGCGCAGCACCACGGGCGGCATCACAAAGGTGGCGGAGTTTCCCTGGTCGAGCTGGTCGAGAAACCAAAAGCGTTGCTGTGCAAAAGACAGCGGCAACCCTTTACCCCTGGGCTGACGGGGGATCGCCACTTCTTCCCAGATCTGCTGCCGGTCTGCACTGCGCTGCTCAAGCAAACGAATCAAATCCGCCTTATGATCGCTCAGGCGTTTCAACAGCAAGGGCTGCAACGCCCCCTTAGGGGCACTGTAACGTAGCTTGCCATCATCCAGGCTTAACCTGATATCCAGCATTTCCAACTCAGACAGCAAGGAGGCTGCATCCGTATCCATAAAAACAATCCCTTAATAATCAGAAGTATATTCCGTCACTGCCCCGCTAATTTTCTTCGGGGCCCCCACTTCAGTGCCGTTATGCTCTTTTGTTAAAATAAAAACATTACCCTTATAACACCCCTTCCTCGCGCTCGGCTTCCGCTTCCCGGCTATCCTGCTGTACCTGGATAATCATGCCGGCAATGTCGGCAATCGTCGGCCGCTCAAACAATAACGTCAGAGACAGCTCTTGGCGGAAAATTTTCCGGATCTGTGCCAGCAATTGCGTCATTAACAACGAATTGCCCCCCAGCTCGAAGAAGCTGTCATCGGCGCCTATGCCGCTGATGCCTAACAAACTCTCCCATAACTGGGCAATTTGCAGTTCAACCTCTCCCGAAGGCGCAATATATTCCCCCAACATCGCGGGGCGGGCATGCGCCGCCGCAGCCTTAGCAACCGGCGGCAAGGTTTCTTTCGGGGCGACCCACTGCTGCATGCGGTATTTCAGATCGCCGCAGGAGATCACCAGGCGGTCTCTGTGCGGCGCCAGCAAGATACGCTCAAAAATATCGAGCCCTTCTGCCGGAGACATGCTCAATTCGGCAACAGCAGCCCCCGCCTGGCTGGTGTCTAACTCATCGTCAAAGCGCCACCCTTCCCAATTCACGCTGATCCAGCGGGTCTCATGCGTCTGGTTGTGGGCGATGACGAAACTATCCAGGCAGGCATTGGCACCGGCATAGGCAGCAAAGCCCAGGCCGCCCAAGACCGAGGAGAGGGAGGAGCATAAAATACAAAAATCAAGCGGACGGTCAGCCAGTACCTGCTCGAGCACGCGTACCCCCTGCAGCTTAGGGGTAAACTGCCTGATGCAAAACTCACGCGAGCTTTCCCCCACGGTAGCAAAAGACTCCTGGCCAACCAGCCCGGCTGCGTGGATCACGCCGTGGATCCGGGCAAAGCGTTGCTCCACTTCATCCACCAATGCCTTCATGGCCGGTTCGTCGCTGCAATCGGCATGGGCGACCTGTACGCTTGCTCCCAGGGCCTCGAGCATTTTTACTTTGTGTAAACGCTGGCTGTCGGCGGCTAAGTCGGGTCGGCGCGTCGTCAGCACCAAATGGACCCCGGCCGTTTGCCGGGCGATACCTTCCGCCAGTGCCAGACCTATATTGCCCAGGCCGCCGGTGATCAAATAAACCCCCTTGTCCCGGAAAATTTTCTTTGCTTCCCGCTTAGCTTCCGGCAGAGATACGGCTTTATCGGGCTCAAATGTCTCCGCCCAGCGCTGTCCGGCCCTTAAGGCGACAATCCGCTCCCGGGCGGTGAATTCGGCCAGTAGATCATCGAGCAAACGCGCACGTTGCCATGCCAACTCAGGCATTTGCACATCTATCATACGGCACTGCAGGTTCGGATATTCCTGGGGCAGGACCAGTAACGGGCCGAGCACAGCGGCATTGGCTGGGGTTATTTCTGTGCCGCCTATCGACAAACTCTTATCCGTCAATAACGTCAGCTTGACGATATCTGAAAAAACGCGGCGGCCCAGCGACTGCCCCAGTGCCAGCAAAGGATAAAAGCCCGCTTCGAGCGAACTGCTGTCATCCCTTTGCTGCTGATCGAGCAGGCCTAAATAAACAAGATGATCAAATGACAGCTCTTCGCCCCCCGTTACCGCAAAGACCGCATCCCAGTCGGCAGCCGTTGCCAGGCTGGCGGGCGAATAACAGACAACCTCAACACCGGCAGCGCGCAAACGCTCAACCAGGGGGCCGGCTAAACCGCCGGGGTCGCCGATCACCAGCCATTGCCCGCCAAGATCAGCCGGGGCCGGCCGGGCAAGTTCATGCCAGCAGGGCCGATAAAACCAGCTCGCCGGATCTGCCTGTTTACCTTCTGTTTCTCCCCCGTCGGCTAACGGCTCAAACGGCTGCGCATCCAGCCAGTAACGCTTATGCTCAAATGCATATCCGGGCAAGGCAATACGCCGGCGCTCCTGGTTGCGGTAAAATGCCGGCCAGCGGATATCCAGCCCCGCCACCCATAAGCGGGCAAGGGCCGACTGAAAATAAAACGAATCCGCCGATGCCAGCTCCTGTGCGGCGGCGTAGCGGGGATCGGCTAAACTCGGGATGATCTGCGCCCCCGCCGGACGGTCCTGCTGCAACAGGGCAAAGCCGGTCATGCTCTGCCCGGGTCCGAGCTCAAGCAAGATACAGTCGGCAAGTGAAAACAGCCGCTGAAAACCTTTGCTCAGTTCAACGGTGTTAACGGCTAAACGCAGATAATGCTCGGGATCTGTTGCCTGTTCAGGTTGAATCCAGTCCCCGGTAACACAGGAGACAAAAGGCATTTTAGGCGCGCTGAACTTAACTTGTTGCAACCGGGCGCGGTAAGGCGCAACCAAGGGCTGCATAAATTCAGTATGAAAGGGCAGGCCCAGCGGAATGTCAACATAAGAGATCTCGCGTTGTGCCAGCTCTGCCTTCAAAGCGACAACCGCTTGGGGACGCCCGCCAACCACGCATTGCTTGGGAGCACAAACCATAGCAAGGGCAAGTCCGTCGCCTAGCAGGGGCTGCAACTCGCTCTCTGGCAGAGAAACCGACACTAATGCCCCCGGCTCGACCAGGGAAAACAGCTCGGCGCAGCTGATGGCCAGCATCAATGCATCTTCCAGGCTGATCACTTCGGCCAGACAGGCACAGACATACTCCCCCAGGCTGGAGCCCATCATGGCCCGGGGTTGTATTCCCAATGCCAGTAAGCTGCGTGCCAGGGCATATTCAGTCACGAATATAGGCAAGGGATCGAGGGAAAACTCCGGTTCGTCCGCCTGCCTGTGCCCGGCAAATAAACGTGACAGTAAATCTATGCCATGCTCGCGCCGGACAATTTCATCGCACAGGTCAATGTGCTGTTTAAATAAAGGTTCGTCCCGGTAAAGGGACTCGGCCATGCCGGGATATTGTGCATCCTGCCCCGGAAACATAAAGGCGACAGCCGGTGCCTGCTCCCCTGCTTCGCCGCAAAAAACCTGCGGTGCGGATGAAGCATTGAGTTTATCGGCGCCATCGCCGCAACTGCTGCTTATCACCGCCTGGCGCTGCTTAAAAGCACAGCGTCCCGTCTGCAGGGTATAGGCGATATCCGCCAGTGAAGTGTTGTCCTGGCTGACCAGGTAATTTGCCAGGCGATGACGGTTTTGCTGCAATGAAGCCTGTGTTTTTGCCGACAGGGTGAGCATCTGCCAGGGACGCCCGGGGGTCGGCGCCGGTGCAGCGGGAGCCTCTTCGACAATGACATGGGCATTGGTGCCGCCAATGCCAAAAGAGCTGACCCCACCCCGCCTCGGCGCCCCCTTAAGGCGCGGCCAGTCCCGCAGCGCGGCATTGACGTAAAAAGGACTGGTGTCCAGATGAAGCTTGGGATTGGCCCGGGTAAAGTGCAGCGAGGGCGGGATCTGGCCATGCTTTAAGCCCAGCACGGTTTTAATTAACCCCGTTGTTCCCGCGGCGGTGTCTAAATGCCCGACATTGGTTTTTACCGAACCTAAACCGCATACCTGCTTGCCTGTGATCCCCGCCTCACGGAAGGCTTCGATTAATGCGGTAATTTCAACCTGATCCCCCAGGTCTGTGCCGGTACCGTGTGTTTCAACATACCCTAAGGTATCGGCACCGATCTCGGCCATTTCCTGCGCCTCGCGGATCACCGCCGATTGTCCTTCGACACTCGGCGCGGTATAGCCGACTTTATGCCCGCCATCGTTATTAACCGCAAAACCGCGCACCACACCATAAATGGTATCCTTAGCCTTTATGGCATCATCGAGACGTTTTAGCACCACCACGGCCACGCCGTTGCCGTCCAGTGTCCCCTGGGCCTGCTCATCAAAAGCCCGGCAATGGCCGTCGGATGACAAGGTGCCGCCGGGGTGATACCAGTAGCCCTGATCCTGGGGCAGGTGAATCGAACAGCCCCCGGCTAACATCATATCGCTTTGATAAGACAACAGGCTTTGACAGGCCATGGCAACCGATACCAGGGAGGTGGAGCAGGCGGTACTCACGTTCATGGCCGCCCCGCATAAATTCAGTTTGTAGGCAACCCGGGTGGCGGCAAAATCCTTATCATTGCCAAGGGTAAGCTGCCAGCCTCCCAGGGCTTCTATGATATCTTTGCGCCCCGCCAGGTTATGCAGTAAATAATTGTTGAGGCCGACCCCCGCCATCATGCCTACAGAGCCGGCATCGCTAAAACTTTGGCTGTTGGGACCATAACCGGCATGCTCTAAGGCTTGCCAGCTGCATTCGAGCAGCTGGCGGTGCTGGGGATCTAAAACTTCGGCTTCCCTGGGCAGAATGTCAAAGAAGTCATTATCAAACTGGTCCGCCCCTTTTAATAAACCAAAGGCTTTGACAAAATCCGGGTCGGACAAGGCCGCCTCCGGGACACCGGCTGCGCGCAGCTGATCGTCGTTAAAAAAGCTTATCGATTCCACACCATCGCGCAGGTTCTGCCAGAATTGCTCCAGGCTGTCGGCGCCGGGTACGCGCAGGGCCATGCCGACGATGGCGACCGCTTCGAGTTCGTCGGAAAATGTCTTATCGCCTGACTGCTCATCCCCAAGAGGATGGCTGGCATTTGCATCGGATGTATTAAGCACATTGACTCCTTTTTTTCTTCTTTTTAAAAGCCTGGCGCTGACGGCTTGCGCGTTGTTGAATCTCTTGAGTTTGCCCCCTGCCCTTGTCCGGCGCCTGCGTCATAAAACGCGCCTGCGCCGCGATCGTGGGTAAACGCAGGATATCGACCGGCAGCAAAGGTTTGCCGAATGTCGCCTGTAAACGGTCACGCAAGGGGATCACCAGTAACGAATGCCCCCCGAGCTCAAAGAAACTGTCGTTGATACCCGGCTGCTCTATGTTCAGCAGCTCGCACCATAAAGCGGCAATTTTCTTTTCCGCTTCGTTCCCCGGGTGGGCAAAAGCCGGGGTCAGCTGCGCACGTAACGTATCCGGCGGCGGCAATGCCGTGCGGTCGACCTTGCCATGCGCAGTCAGGGGCAAGGCATCAAGCAAGACAAAGGCGCCGGGCAACATATGGGCGGGCAGAGCATCGGCTAAAGCCATGCGTAAAACCTGTTCATCAAAAGTATCGGCATTCTCGGCGACAATATAGGCAATCAGGCGCACATCCTGCCTGCTGTGCTGTTTGGCGATCACTACCGCCTCGCGTATTTGCGCCTGGCGGGTCAAACCCGTTTCAATCTCTGCCAGCTCTATTCTGAAACCGCGCACTTTTACCTGGTTATCGCAGCGTCCCAGATAAACCAGGTTGCCGTCGGGCAAATAACGCACGATATCACCGGTGCGGTAAAGTCGCTTGTCCGCCATGGCCGGCAGCAAGTCTTTTAAACCGGTTTGCGCCAGGGTCAAAAAGCGCTCTGCGCTTAGCTCGGGGCGGTTGTGATAGCCCAGGGCAACGCCGTCGCCGCCGATATACAGTTCGCCCTTGACGCCAACGGGCACCGGCTGTCGGTTTTGATCCAGGACGTACAACTGGGTATTGGCAATAGGCCGGCCGATCGGCACTGTCCCTGCACTATTGCCGGAAACACGGTCGCCGTCGGCCTGGTAAATGCAGCAGCCAACCACGGTTTCGGTCGGGCCATATTCATTTACCAGACGCGTTTGCGGGGCATATTGGTGCCAGTTGCCAAGCTGGCTTTCAAGCAGGGCTTCCCCCCCCAATACCAGGCACCGGGTTTGCTGTGCCAGGGACTGTCCCTCCACCATGGCATTGACCAGGTCAAGGTGCGCCGGGGTCAGTTTGACAAAGCTCCAGCAGGTCTCTGAGGTTAGCGCTGTGCAGATATGATCGATTTCCTGGCCGCCCTCGCTCAGCAGCACCAACTCGCGTCCGCTTAATAACGGCAAAAACAAACTGGTCAGGGTGGCGTCAAAACTGATCGATGAATGCAGCGGCGCACCGTCCCCCTGCGCCGCCTGATAGTATTGCCCCGCCCAGGCCAGATAATTCACCAGGCTGCGCTGTGCAATCAAAGTGCCTTTAGGTTGCCCGGTCGAGCCTGAGGTATAGATCAAATAGGCCAGATTTTCCGGGCTCAGGGAAATATCCGGGTTATTGTCGCTATTGCCGGCAAAAAGCGCCTGCTGCGTATCCAGGCACAAGGTCTCCAGGCCGGTCAAACCGTCAAAGCGCGCCACAAGGGAGTGCTGCGTCAATAACAGCGCTACCCCGGCGTCTTCGAGCATAAAGGTCAAGCGCTGTGTCGGGTATGCGGGATCGAGGGGCAGGTAGGCCCCGCCCGCCTTCATCACCGCCAGCAAACTCACCACCAGCTCAGCCGAGCGCTCAAGGCATACCGCGACCACCACATTAGGACCAACCCCCTGGTTTTTCAGCCAGAGCACCAGGCGGTTGGCCCGGCGGTTTAACTCGGTATAACTGATTTGAGTTTCGCCTTCTTTTAATGCAATGGCCTCAGGCGTATCGGCAACCCGGGCTTCAAACAACTGGCTGAGACATAAGTTATCGGGATAATCAGCGGCGGTATCGTTCCAGTCTACCAGGAGCTGTTGACGCGCAGCCTGGTCCAGCAAGGGGATTTTTTCCAGCGCTTGGCCAGGATCATCGACAATACTCTCGAATAAGGCAAACAAGCCGGCCACATAAGCGGCTATGCTGGCCTCATCAAACAAATCCCGACTGAAGTCGCACTCAAGCACCATCTCATCGTCAACTTCCGTCAGGTTAAGGGTGAGCGCAAAAGCGGTATAGTGAAGGGACTGCGACAGCCATTTTACCTGCATGCCAGCCATTTCCGGCGCCTGGCCGGGGCGATCTAAATTAAACACGGCGGAAATCAGGCTGCCGCGCCGGCCTTTCAAAGCTGGTTCATCAAGCAGCCGGGCAAACGGGTAATCCTGATTTTCATAACCCGCCAGCAGGGTATCGCGCATCACCTGCAAATAATCGCTAAAGGACTGCTGCCATTGCACCCGGCTGCGCACCGGAATCAAATGCGTCGCATAAGCAACTAACTGCTCTCCTTCCGGTAAACTGCGCCCGGCAACGGGAATACCGATCAGGACATCATCCTGCTGGCATAAACGGTGTAACCACAGGGCATAGGCACAAAACAGGGTCATAAAATCGGTGCAGCCCGCGGTACGGCTTAATGTGCGGATCTTCGCCAGAAGCGGCGCCGCGATAAGCTGACGATAACGTCCGCCGCGATAGCTTTTTGTTACCGGCTCGGGTCTGTCGACGGGCAGATCCAGCACCGGCAGTTCACCCGCCAACTGCTCCAGCCAATAGGCTTTTTGCTTTTCAAATGAAGCATTTTGCTGCCAGTGCAGATAATCCCCCAGCGGCAATGGCCGGGGCAGCTTATGATCCTGTGCCTGCAAGGCTGCGCTGTAAATCGTTGCCAGCTCACGGACAATCAGGTTAACCGATAGACCGTCGGTCACTATGTGGTGCGCTTTGATCAGCAAACGGTGTTCGGTCTGAGCCAAACAGAACAAATGCACCTCAAACAGCGGTCCGCGGGACAAATCAAAAGCCTGGTCGGCATGCCCGGCCAGCAACTGTTCCAGGGCTGACTCCGGGTCAGGATGGCCGCTTAAATCGGTAGATGTCATACCCGCAGCGGTTAATTGCTCCAGCGGCATGATCTGCAGCTGATCGTCGACAATCCGGGCTCTTAATGCCTGGTGGCGGCGCATCACCTCGCGCACCGCAAGTTGCAATACCGCAGGCTGTAACTGCCCTTGCAGCTGCAGCAGCGGACTGACATGGTAAGCTTTAGAGCCTTCGGGCAGGATCCGGGCCAAGGTCAGCAATTGCTGCTGCGCCTGGCTTAGCGCCATAGGGGCTGGTAAATCAGTATCCCTGTCCGGCGGGTTAATAAAACCGCCGTGCTGCAATGCCGCCACGCTCTCTTTTACCGCTTGAATAATCTTTGCGATATCTTCAGCCGTGTGCGCCGTAGATAAGAAATAGTTGCGCCATTCCCAGATAAAAATGCCTTTTTCCATCATGTGATAGAACAGGAGTTCAAAGTTACCCGAGAAAGAAAAACGGAATAATGAGCCAAAATAAATGACCCGCATCGGCACACTTTGCTCGTCAAAAAAGTTGTTCAGCTCGCCGGCCAGGTATTGCGTGCGGGCATTCAACTGCTGCTGAAGTGCCGGCCCCTGCTGCTTGAGGTAACGTAAGGTTGCCAGCGTAGTGATCATGGTTGTCGGGTGCTGGCAGAAAGTGCCGCCGAAGATGGTACGGTCTGCAGCCGGGTAGGAATTATCGCCGTACTGCCAGGCACCGCCGTCGATGGCATCCATAAAACGCGCCGCTCCTGCCACCATGCCAACGGGCATGCCGCCCGCCAGGACCTTGCCGTAAGTTGCAATATCCGCTTTAACGCCGAACCAGGCCTGCGCGCCTCCCTGGTGGATGCGAAAACCTGTGATCATTTCATCAAACACCAGCAAACTGGCGGACTGCTCGGTGATGCTGCGTAACTGGTGCAAAAATTCCCGCGGCTGCAGGTCCGGGCGGCGGCTTTGCACCGGCTCAACCATAACCGCAGCGATCTGCCCGCCATGTGCGCGAATAAAGTCCAATGCGCTGTCGCTGCCATATTCGAGTATCCAGATGTCATCAACGGCTGCCTGGGGGATCCCCGGCGCTACCGGTACTGTGGTCAAGGTTTCTTCCTGCCAGACGGGTCGCCCCATCACATTATCGGCATGGCCATGATAGGCGTTTTCAAACATGACTATTTTACTGCGTCCGGTCGCGGCGCGCGCTAAGCGCATGGCAACCATTACGGCTTCCGTGCCGCTATTGGTAAAAGTCGCCCTTTCCATACCCGTCAACTCACATGCCAGCGCCGCCGCTTCGCCGGCATGGGCTGAGCGGGGGCCGAGCAGGCAGGGATCGTTTTCGGGATCCGCCAGTGCCTGTTCGATAAACTCCGGATGGTGGCCAAAAAGTGTTACCCCCTGCCCCATGGTAATGTCGATATATTCATTACCATCGACATCCCATAAATGTGCCCCTTGTCCCCGCTTGCCCACGACAGGATATAACATCTCTTTGGTGGTAAAGCGAAAGCCCACCGAAGCCCGGCTGTCCGCCAGGGCCTGACGGTCTCTGGCCGCGAGCTTTTTAGATTCCCGGGTTTTACTTGTATAAGCGCCGATCAGGCTTTCCAGGTGTTTGCTTTGCTGCTCGGTCAGGCCTCTGGCGCGTGTTTCCAGCGGCGACAGCATGCGGTGCATTACGGCCGACGAGCTGTTTTTGTCGGCACTTTGCCCAAGCTCAGCTGTCACTTTATCTGCCGTCTTATCTGCGGTGCGGGGCTGTTTTACCTGTGCAGTGACGCCCGGTGCCTCTGCGGGGGAAACCTGCTCCCCGCCATCAAGTTCAGCTAACAGGGCCAGCTGCCTGGCGACTAGGCGGTTGATGGTCCGGGAAGCTGTTTCCAGCTGGCGGGTAAAAATCACCTGCAGCTCTTCTTCACCTGCTGCCGCTATCATAGGCAGCACAGCTGCGTCCCTGGCTGTTGCCCCCGGCGCGACACTGTCCCCTGCCCGGTTAGCTTCAATCCTGGCTGCAGGCACCTCCCCGGATGGATCGCCAGTTGTATCGTCAACCGCCTGGCGGCAATTTTCGACAATATGGTCCACCAAAGCCGCCGCATGGGTCAGCTCTTGAAAAAATTGTGGAATTGTAATCGTCAGCCCGTAACGGGATTCCACCGCGCGCTGCACTTCCATCAGCGCCAGCGAATTGGCCCCCATTTCCAAAAACGGGATGTGCATATCGGCCTGCGTCGGCGCAGACGGCAAAACCTTCGCCATAAAATCACGCAACATTTGTTCAACATCGGCACGACTGACAGCTTGTGTTACCTTTTGCGGGACACTCATTTATCTCTCCAGAAATAACAATGACCAAGTCAAAATTAATCGACCGCCTCAAGCGCGGGTTGATGCCACACTTGCTCCAAGTTCAGATCAAGTCGGGCGGCCAGTCCGCTATGACACCCGGTATCGGTCTCAAACGGCGCCAGATACAAATGCTGCTGATGGATCGCGCCGCCGATAAAGCCCCTACAACCAGGATCCGCCAGGGCCAGATCACAAACCGACCAGCTGCCCGGGTCATCAAAAGCCCCGGATAACTTATAACGGGCAAGCTGGCCATGATATTGTCCCAGTGCCCGGCAGTGGGGCAGCAGGTACAAATAGTCCTGATCGCACAGAGCGCCAAAAAAGCCGCGGCTGCCCGGCTCCACCCGGGCGCAGTCAAATACCGTCCAGGCCGCCAGGTCCTGTACATTCATGGCGGTATTAAAACGCAGGACATTGCCGTGCCTTTGCTCGTTATTGCGGTAAGGGGCAAAATACAGCATACCCTTATGGTATACCGCCCCTATATATCCCCGGCACTGCTCCCCCAGTGCGGCCATATCAAACGCTTGCCAGGCGCCGGGATGCTCAAACGCCTGACTGAGGTCATAGCACAGCAGCATGCTGCTGTGCTTGCCGCCGTCGCGCAGGTAGGGGATAAAATAAACATAGTTGCCGTCGCTTACCGCCGAATGAAACCCCCGGCTGTCGGCATGAACCTGTGCGGTATCAAAGACCTGCCAGGAACCGGGGTAGCTAAAGCCGGCCTGGGTATCGTAACGGGTCACCTGCCCGTGATGGGTGCTGTGATCTAACTGGTAGGGGGACAAGTAGATATAACGGCCATCAAAGCAGCCGCTGACAAAACCCCGGCTGTTGGGGTGTATGGCCGTAGAATCGAATACCCGCCAGCTGTCTCGCTCATCAAAGGGTTTTTGGGTATCGTAACGGGTGATCTGGCCGTGATGTTGGTCATTGCAAAAAGGGATCAGGTAAAGATAACGCCCGTCAAACAAACCGTCGATAAACCCCCGGCTGCTGCTATCGAGCTGTGTGCTGTCAAAGGTATCCCAGGAGGCCGTTTCATCAAAGGGTTTAGCGATATCAAAACGGGCCACGGTGCCGAAAAAATCGCCGTTATTTAGCGGAATAAAATAAAAATAGCGGCCATCGGACACCACGCCGGAATAGCCCTTGATGCCCGGCTGCAAATGGGTCATATCGAATAAAGTTACACCGTCCATAGCTATTCACCTATCTCGGGGATCAGGTAAGCCGGAAAATCATGGGTTATGCTCAAGTCATTTTCAAAAATAACCAGCCGGCCCTGTTTTTCCAGTTCACTGAAATGGTTAAATTTATAGGTCATATACATCATGCGGTTGCGGTCATTGGGCAGCATCTCGGCGAGCAGGCGCACCCCCTGTTCGCGTGCCTGGTTGCGCAGATGGTTGATCAATACCGTGCCGACCCCCCGGGTCATTACCCGGCACGACATCAGCAGTAATTTGATCACCCAGACATCCTGCTCCAGGGCGATCAGCACCAGACCTATTTTGCCGTAAGTACCGTATTTATCTTCCAGGCTGGCAACCAGCAAATGGTGGCATTCGGATTGGCGAAAAGCATTGAGCTCATCATAGGAATAGGTATAACCTGTGGTGTTGAGCTGGTTGGTGCGCAGGGTTAATTCCTCCGCCCGTTTCAGATCGGCCTCGCAGGCATGGCTGATACGCAGCTTCATTTTCAGGCTCGCCAGAAAGCTATCCTGTGCCCCCTCAAAATGCTCTTCCACGGCATTGCGCTTGATATCTGCCATATACATCTGGCGGCGCCGGGCTGAGTCTTGGGTAATAAAACGCGGTATAAATTCTGCGCGCGCCGCCAGGCTGTCGAGCTCGTTAGCGTCAACACATAACACCTGGGGAAGGGCAAAAGCGACTTCCTCGCGCTCGAAGGCCTGATCGTCGATAAAGGCAAAGGTATCCAGGCCGATATTCAAGGTTTTGGCAATCCGCCCGATGGACGCCGACTTGGCTCCCCAGTTGATCTGCGGACAGAGAAAGTACTCGGCTATGCCTAAGGACTGTAATTGCTCAAGCGCCAGCCGGTGTTCGTTTTTTGAGGCAATCGACTGCAAAATACCCCGCTGATCCAGCGTTTTTATCAGGGTCAACACCCCGGGACGCAAACCTTTGATACCGCCTTCCAATAGCGTGCCGTCCCACAGGGTATTGTCCAGATCCCAAACCACACATTTTACCATGCGCTGGCGTTGTTCTTCTTCTAAAGCACTCGCCTGTTCCATATTCATGCTTCACCGCCGTCATCTTTTGGTTGCGCCAAACGCTGCTGTTTTACCGCATGCTCCTGATAGCCGTGCTTGGCAATGATGATCTGCTGCATCTGATTGCTGCCTTCGATGATCTCCATGATTTTGGCATCGCGTAAATAGCGCTGTACCGGGTATTGATCAGAGCAGCCGTTGGCGCCATGGATCTGCACCGCATCGGCGGAAACTTTTGCCGCCATGCGGGAGGCAAAATATTTAGCGATCGAGGTTTCCATGATCAGGGAGGGCTCTCCCCGCTGCTTCAGTGAAGCGGCGCGGTAACAAAGCATACGGGCGGCCTGGATCTGGGTGATCATATCTGCCAGCAGCTCCTGTATCAGCTGATGCTCTTTAAGCGGTTTGCCAAATTGCCGGCGCTGGCCGCTGTATGCCAGGCTGGCATCTAAAGCGCCCTGCGCCAGCCCCAGACAGCCCCAGGCGATAGAATACCGCCCCTGATCCAGCGCTGCGCCGCCGACATGTGAAAAACCAAAGCCGGCACGTCCGAGCAGGTGGGCTTGGGGCACTTTGCAGCCGTCGAGAAAGATATCTGCCAGCATGGCGGAGCGAAACCCCAGCATGCCGGTGATAGGCTTAGTGGAAAAGCCCGGACAGTCGCGCTCAACCAGCAAGGCCACGGATTTTCCTTCTGACTGGGCAAAAACCACAAACAGGTTTGATACCTGGCCAAAGGAAATCCAGCGTTTTTGCCCGTGCAGGCGCCAGTGGCCGTCGATCAGGGTGGCGCTGGTTTCAACAGATGAGGCATTGCTGCCGACATTTGGCTCGGTCAGGGCAAAACCACCGATAATTTCTCCCGTGGCCAGACGGGGCAGCCAGTCCTGGCGCTGATCTTCATTTCCCCATTTGAGAATCGATTGGATCACCATACCCTGCACGGTAAACAGGGATAATAAGGAGGCGCTCCCCCGGCCGATTTCTTCACACAACAGCCCCCAGGTAATGCTATCCATACCCGCACCGCCGTATTGCTCGGGCACCAATCCTCCCAAATAGCCCAGCTCGGCGACTTCGCCAATTAACCGGGCCGGCATTTCTTCCTGGCGGTCATATTCGTCGGCATAGGGCATCAGCCTGCGCTCGACAAAATCCCGGAACTGTCCCCGGGCTGCCTCTTGCTCTGCAGTCAGTTCAATATCCATGGCTTTTCTTTCCTTAAGCTGTGGCGCCCAGGCCTAATTTTCTACCGGCAAAATCAGCAATGGCATTGATGGATCTAAAGTTGTCATAATCCAAATCTTCATTGTCCACGGCAAAACCAAACTCCCTTTCGACAAACAACACCAGCTGCATGGCAAACAGCGAATTCACCATACCGGTGGCAAATAAGTCCACTTCACGGCCAACTTCAGCACCATTAAGATATTGCGAGACAAATTCATGTGATTTTACTGCTATTTCTTCGAAGTTCATGGCTAATCCTTTACGTAGCATTGTTATTAATATTTGTAAAACCCTTCGCCGCTCTTGCGCCCGAGCAGCCCGGCATCCACCATTTTCTTTAACAGGGGGCAAGGACGGTATTTACTGTCGGCAAAACTCTCATGCAGGACTTCAATAGAGTAAAGAATGGTATCGAGACCGATTAAATCCGCCGTCTCTAACGGGCCCATTTTGTGGCCAAAACACTTTTTAAAAATCTCGTCTACCTGCTGGGCATCCGCCACCTGATCCTGTACCGTAAACACCGCCTCGTTAACCGTCAGCATCAGGATGCGGTTGGAAACAAACCCGGGGGAATCTTCCACCAGGATACTGGTCTTGCCCATGGTTGAGAGTAAATTATCTGTGATCGCTATGGTTTCTTTAGAGGTATGCCAGCCCCTGATGGTTTCTACCGTCGGCTTCATAGGTACGGGGTTCATAAAGTGAATGCCGATGACCTTATCGGGACGCTTGGTCAGGGCAGCAATGCGGGTGATGGAATAACAGGAAGTATCGGCGGCATACACGGTATGCGCGGGACAAACGGCTTCGAGTTGCGGGTAAACACTGCTTTTCGCGTGCCATTGCTCAGACACATTTTCGATCACATAAAATGCCTGGGCCAATGCCTGATAGTCGGTTGTAAAAACGATACGCTGCAAAACCTCATCGGGATCATCGAGCCGGCTTTTGTCTTTTTGGCTAAATGCCTGAAACCGGATATTGTTGCGGATATCATTAGCTGCTTTGTCCAGTACTGCCGTTGAAATATCCAGCAACACAACATTAAAACCACTTTGTGCCAGATTCTGGGCGACGCCTGTTCCCATTACCCCGGCGCCAATCACGCCCACCACTTGCTGTGTCATAATCTTTCCCTGTTTTTTTAATTAAAATTAATGCCCGCCAACCACAATTTTCCCAAGCTTGCCAATAAAAATGCTTCATCCGATTGTTTTTCATATCGATTTTTTAATGAAGGTAAAACAATTTTATCCTGCAACTGCTGCGCAGCCGGATGCTGCAGGACAAAACTGCCCAGGCTCTGGCCCGGGCCGACTTCTAAAAATATCCGCCCCTCGGTATCGAGCAATCTCGCCAGGCCATCGGAAAAACGTACCGTCTGCCAGGTATGACGTGCCCAATAAGCGGGATCCGTCGCCTGATGATCGCTGATCCATTGCCCGGTCAAATTGGATATATAGGGTATTTCAGGGGCACGCAGGTTAAAGCCCTGCACCAGGGCAACCAGGTCATCATGTAATGGCGCCAGCATATGCGAGTGGAAAGCATGTGTTCCCGCCAGGCGGCGCGATACCACCTCATCCTGTTGTAAATGCGCTTCCAGGGCGCTGACCGCCTGCTCTGTACCCCCCACCACACATAAGGTCGCCGTACTGACAATCGACAGCGACAATTGCTTATTTAACAGCGGCAATAACTGCTCTTCAGACAGCGGCACCGCCAGCAGCACCCCGGCGGGAAGCGCCTGGATCATCCTGGCCCGTTCGGTGATCAGTTTAAGCACATCTTCCAGTTCTATTACCCCGGCCAGACAAGCTGCAGCGTACTCGCCTATGCTATAGCCGATCATGGCCCGGGGCTTCACTCCTCTTGACAGCCATAACCGCCCGAGGGCGTATTCGACAATAAACACCAGCGGCTGACTGTGCTGCGTTTGATTGAGCTTTTGTACACCGGGATCGGCGGTATTGCCGCGCCCGAGCATGGCCCTGAAATCCATCTTCTGTTCAGGCTTGTTTGCCTGCCCGGGGGCCGTTGATGAGCTCTCTGTCGGCGGATAAAGTATCTCAAGCAAATCTATGCCCAGCGATGATTTCAGGTAATTGCAACAGCGGTCTACGCTCTCGCGAAACACGGCTTCATGGCGATACAGGCCCAATGCCATATTCAGGTAATGATCGCCGACCCCGGGAAACATAAACACCAGCTCACGCCCCGGCCGTGCGTCGGCAAACAGCAGGCGTTTTAAATCTGCCTTACCGTCTTTGCCCAATGCCAGCTGCGCATCTTCATGCCCCTGGTGTACCAGGATACTGCGGGCATAACCGCTGCCTATTACTCCTTCGGGTCCGCTAAGGGCTTTTGTTTGCTCCGGGGTGCTGTTGGCCAGTGTGGCGGTCAGGTCTTTGAGCGCCTGCTTATTTTCTTTGGCCATCAATAATAACGACCAGTCGCCGAGTTGAGGGCAAGCCTGAGGGGACGTTTTCGGGGAAAGTTCCCCTGCTGCCGGATCAGTCCCGGGAGCCGGTGCCTGTACTTGTGCTGCCGCTCCTGTATCTGCCTGCGCTTTTTGGGCCTGCTTTGCTTTCATATGCTGTTTGAGAAAAGCCATTTGCTGTTTCACCACCTCATCGATGGCATCGCAGGACAGGGCCAACTGAGCCTCTAACAATTGGGACAGCTTCTCCCCTGCCATGCCGGATGTCGCCCGGCTTAGCCGTGCAGGCGCTGGTGGCGATAATTCAGGTGATAACTCGGGTGATAACTCGGGTGATAGTACCGGCGTATCTGCTGCCGGCGCCGATCCTGTGCTTTCATGTTCCTGTGCCGAAACAAGGGCCAGGGCCGGCGTAGCTTCTGCGCCAGGCTGCTGGCTGCAGCCCCGCCAGTAGTGCTGACGCTGAAAAGCATAACCGGGCAACCGGACCTTTTCACGCCCCTGCCCCGCACCAAATGCCGTCCAGTCGACAGAAAAACCCTGCAGATATAACCGGGATAAACTTGTTAAAAGCGCCGGGTACAAAGGACCGTCCAGGGGACATAAGCCGATAACATCAGGGCCTGCCTGCTGCTCTTCCCCGACAGCCAGTAAGGTTTTAAAGCCTGCATCGGCCAGGCCCTGTACGGCACTGTTTCCATCGGCCTGTGACGTTAAAGTAAAGCGGTAGCCGGGCCGTGCGCCATAGGGCAGCAAGGCCCCGTCATTCCCGGAGTAAACCGCTAAGGCCCCGGCCCCGGCATCTACCGCATGTCCGGCCAATGCCTCAAATGCCTGCTCCAGTTGCAACACGCCGGCAACGCACAGGGCAGTTAATTCGCCTATGCCCCAGCCCGCCACTGCCGCAGGTTTCATCCCCCAGGCCAACCAGAGGCGGGCGAGGGCAAATTGGCCGGCAAAGCGTGCGGCATCGCTGCTTTGTCCTTCGACCAGCAGGCCGGGTTTAACCTTATCCGCCAATGTCTGGCAGAGGCGTAAACTGGCCGCCACATCCGGCAGGCTTTGCGCCAGGCGGTAAATACCGTCGAGGGGAATATCCCGGCTAAAGAGCATCGCCAGGCGGGGACTTCCTCCCTTGGCCAGCTCAGCACTTTTAATGCCCGCCATGGGCTTATCGGCAATAACGGACGCCAGCTGTTGTTTTAATAATACCTTGCTATCTGCCACAAATGTCAGGCGGACATTGAAATGATCCCGCCCGCTGTTGGCACTGAAGCAAATATCGGCCAGGGCAGTATCGTCGGACATCGCGCGGCAATCGAGCATATTTTGCACCGATTCAAGCAGGCTTGGCCGGTTACGGGCCGATAAACACAAAAGCTGCAATGAAGGTTCGGGGACCGTTTGCTCTTTTGGCACCGGCGTCGGAATCGGCGCTTCCTCCAGCACTATATGGGTGTTGGTGCCCGACAAACCAAAGGAGCTGATACCGGCCCGCCTGGTCCTTTGTTGCCGCTGCCAGGGCTGCAGCTGTGTCGGGATGCGCACCGAGAAACCTTCCCAGGGGATTTTGGAGTTGGGTTTTTTAAAGTGCAGGTTCGGCGCAATTTTTTCATGCTCGATCATCAATACCACTTTAATTAATCCGGCAATCCCTGCCGCAGCGCTGAGATGGCCAAAGTTGGTTTTCACCGAGCCAAGCCACAACTCGCCCCCGGGGGCGCGCTGGCCAAACACAGAGCGCAATGCCGCCACTTCAATCGGATCCCCCAATTGTGTTGCGGTGCCGTGGGCTTCGACATAATCGATATCATCCGCGTTGATGCCGCCGCGCCGGTATACTTCAGCAATTAAATCCTGCTGGGCATGCTCATTGGGTACCGTCAGGCCGCTGGCCGGACCGTCATGATTAACACCGCTGGCGCGCACCAGGGCGCGCACCGGATCTTTGGCCTGCTCGGCATCGCCAAGGCGGCGTAATACGATAACCCCGACCCCTTCCCCGAGGACAAAACCGTTTGCCGCCTCGTCGAAGGTACGGCAACGGCCATCGGGGGCGAATGATTGGGTTTTCGATAAAAATACCTGCATTGCCGGGGTCAGGTTCAATTGGCTGCCGGCGACCAGGGCAAAATCGCACTCCCGGTTACGCAATGCCTGGCATGCCTGGTGCAGAGCCACCATAGAAGATGAACAGGCGGTGTCCACTGAAAAGGCCGGCCCCTGCAGCCCCAGCAGATAAGCTAAGCGTCCGGCGGCAAAACAAAAGCCATTGCCTGTGCCGGTATAGGCATCGATATCGTCGAGGGCTCCCCCCAGCTGCATCACGCCGTAATCCATTTGGGTTATGCCGACAAAAACCCCGGTGCGGCTGCCCCTTAACTGTGCCGGCGGCAGCCCGGCGTCTTCAAGCGCCCGCCAGGCGACTTCCAGCAAGATCCGCTGCTGCGGATCAATACGTTCGGCTTCATGGGGGGAGATGCCGAAAAATTCCGCATCAAAAGCCCCGACATCCTCGATAAAACCGCCATAGCGGGTACTGATCTTACCCGGCGCATTGGCATTGCTGTCGAAAAAGTGCGCGAGATCCCAGCGTTGCTTCGGCACTTCGCCTATCGCATCTTTGCCCTCGGACAATAGCCGCCAATAAGCCTCCAGGCCGTCGGCCTGCGGAAAGCGGCAGCCCATGCCGATAATCGCGATCGGCTCGCGCTGCACATTTTCGGCATCGGCCAAGCGGCTGCGCAACTCTTTAATTGCCAGGGCGGATTTTTGCAGGGGGGATAATCCGCTCAGAGTTTCATTGGCGCCCTTGTTGTCACTCATGAGTCGAGCTCTCCCAGATCGCCGAGCTCGGCATCTATCATGGCCGATAACTCATCGTCAGACATCTGGCTCACCTCTTGCGCCGCCGCACTGATACTTAACTCCGGCTTTTCCTGTTCGGCGCTGTCCGGCAACAGGGGCTGGCCGGAAGCTTTTTCTGTGGCGAGCCCAAAAATCTCTTCGCTGAAATAGCGCACCAGCGCGCTGACCGTCGGGTATTTAAACAGCAAGGTGGACGGCAAGCTCTCCTTTGCCATGGTTTGCAGGGCATTGCGCAGCTCAACCGCCGTTAAAGAGTCCATGCCCATTTCAAAAAAGCCAAGCTCTTCATCCACCGCATCCGCCGATGGCAAGGCCAGGACACGCGCCAGTTGCTGCTTCACCATCTCGGTTATCAGGGCAACTTGCCCCCCCGCCGGCAAATCCGCCAGGCGTTCCCGCAAACTCAATTGGCTGGCATCATCTTTTGTCTGCTCCCTTGCGGCAAAGCGTTCGAAAATGGCAAGCTTGCCGTTTTGTGCCAGCATGCGCGGCCAGTCGATCGAAGCAACCAGCACCCGGTCCATCGGATGTTTGAACAGGTGGGCCAACACCGCCAGGCCCTCGTCCGGTGCAATGCCCGCCATGCCCCGGGCATCGAGCTGGTCATCGCTGACGGCGCGGGAAGCCAGGCCGATATCCGACCATGCCCCCCAGTTAATTGCCATGGCCGGTAACCCCAGCTGACGCCGGTACGCCGCCAGCATATCCAGGAAACTATTGGCCGCGGCATAGTTTGCCTGGGCCGTCGGCGCCAATACCGAGGCGGCGGAGGAATACAGGATAAAGAAATCAAGCGCCAGGGATTGACAGGCCAGGTGCAGGTTCCATGCCCCCAGGGTTTTAGGCGCCAGGACGGCGGCAAAGCGCTGCCATGACATGGACGCGAGCACGCCGTCATCCATAGTGCCGGCCGCATGTATCACCCCCGCCAGTTCGCCCTGGCCGGCTATGGTGGCCATCATGGCATCAACCTGAGCGATTTCTGTCATATCGACCGCTATGGTCAGGACACTGGCTCCCAGGGCCTTGAGTTTGGCGATCTGCTGCTGCGCCTGCGCCGAGGGCGCATGGCGCCCGGCCAACACCAGGCGGCGCGCCCCTTGTTCCGCCACCAGCCAATGCGCCGTAACCAGGCCGAGATCTCCCAAACCGCCGGTGATCAGGTACCAGGCCTGCTTGCGTACGGGCAGCGCTTCATGGGGCGCCTGCCCCGCCGGCAAGCGTGCCAGACGCGGTACATAACGGTAATAGCGGTCTTGCCCTGCGCGCAGGGCAACGGTTTCGTTTGCCGCCGACAGCGTCACCGAGGCTGCTTCCTGCCAGAGGGCATGGATACACGGCGCCAGGCTGTCTTGCCGGTAATCGATATCAATATGGCGGCAATGATATTCGGGATACTCTTTTTGTATCACTTGCCCCATGCCGATCAGCGGCGACTGGCCGACATTGATCCTGCCCCCTTGCGGCATAGGGGCGACATCTACGCCGCAGCGCGTCAATAACACCAGGCGCGGCGTATGCACAAGTTTCAGCGTCGCCAGTGCCGCCAGCAAATCCAATGCGGTTTTACAGCCCAGGTGCTGCGCCGCCGCCAGTTTTTCGCTATCCAGCATATCGCTGCCGGCTGCATCGAGGGCGCGCGCATGCACGATAACAGACAAATCGTCACAGTCCCCAAGGCATAACGCCAGGCTGTCGGCCGTGACCGCCTGGTCCGCGGCCAGCAGGTGACAGGAAACGCCGCCGGCACCTAGCTGCTGCGCCAGTGCAGCAGCTATGCCGGTTTGATCCGCTACTATCAGCCAGTGACCGCTGTCCGGGGTTAACGGTTTTCTTGCCGCGATCACCGCCTGGCGGCACAGTGCATTTTCAGGCAGCTGCCGGGCGCCGATCGCGGCCGCAGTATCAAAGCCGGACGCGGTCAATACCCGGCGCCAGCTATCGACAGTCACCAGGGGGTAACCGTCGCTGCGGGCGGCATCGCTGCCCCGCCACCAGCCGTCGGTCAAACCAAAGGTCATATCCAGCCAGGGCTGCGGCGATGTTCCTTCAAGCAATAGCAGCTCCCCCCCCGGCACCAGCAGCTGGTTGACATGTGTCAGGGTTTGCTGCAAATCACAGGTGGCATGTACGACATTGGCGGCAATGATAATATCAAAAGCGGCCGGCTCGAATCCCTGGGCAAGGGGGTCGGTTTCTATATCCAGCACCCGGTAATCAATAAAATCATACCCGGTAAATTGTTCGCGCGCTTTGCTGGTGAAAACTGCGGAAATATCGGTAAAGACATAATGGCAGCGGTCAGCGGGCAGGTGGGGCAATAAATGCGAACTGGTACTGCCGGTGCCGCCGCCTATCTCCAGAATACGCAGCCCCTGTCCTGCCGGCAGATGCTGAAGCGTCTTTGTCAGGGTGTGCTGCAGCAACTTATTCATTTGCTGCGGGCCCGGGGAGCGGGTATAAAAACGCGTCACCAGATCTGCGCTGCCGCCGGGGAAAAGCAGCTCCAGACCTTTCACCCGGCCATTGAGTGCCGGGGCCAGAGAGCGCCCGCATTGCTGCACCAGGGCCAGCTCATGGTTTGCCTGCGGGAAGCTTGCCGACAGGGCATCGAACAGGCGTTCGCAGTCACAGGGGGCAAGGGGCAACATCAGCCAGTCCTGCCCGTTCGCCTGCAAATGTCCCTGCTCGGTCATAATGGCCAGCAACCGGGCCAGCAGCCGCCGATACTCGGGGATAACCGCCAGCTGCTTCATCAATACTTCCAGGGTAAAGCTTGTGCCCGGCTGCCAGTCCAGTCCCAGCTCCTTTAGAGCGGCACAGGCATAACCGGCCACCAGGTTGTCCAGGGCGGAAAAGAATTCGCCGTACCAGTCAATACGCCCGGCTACCTCTGCTGTTGCACTCTGCAGCTGCCGGGACAATAAATCGACATCGGGCAACCAATCGGCATTAGCACCATAGGCCTGGCGCTCTTGCCACTCGGTCCGGTAGAGCCAGTCGCTGTACCCGAATAAGCCGCCGGACAGGGCGTTTTTGTCCACCTGCTGATAGCGCAATTCGTCAACCTCGGCCAGGATATTGCCCGCCTCATCCGCCAGCTGGACATCGGCAGTAAACAGCTTGTTGGTTTCCCCTTTCACACGTACCAGACACCAGGCGACTTTACCTGTGCCTTGATAACGGCGCAATGCCGCCATACCGACGGGCAGATAGGCTTTTGTCTGTTTTTTCGCCAGTAAAGGGACACCGACCATTTGAAAGGCGGCATCTAAAATAACCGGGTGCAGTAAAAACTCATCGACACTGCCGGCCACCTCGTCCGGCAGCTGCAAGCGCGCCAGTATCAGATCTTTTCCCTGCCACAGGCCCGTCAATGCCTGGAAATGCTCGCCATGCTCGATGCCGACAGCATGTGCCCCCTGATAATAGTCAGCCACCGAGAGCTGCTCGGGACATAAGGCCTGCAATTGCGTTAAATCGATCCCGGCCGGCACGGCCGGAGCTACCAGGGGTTGTAACTGCCCCCGGGTATGGGTCAGCCATGGGCTGTCCGCATTGCCCTGGCTGTAGATACAAAAATCATAGCTTTGCCGGCTGTCTGTGTTTGTCGCCGCCGGCTTTAACACCAGCTGCAGCGACGTCGGCTGCTCGTCTGATAATACCAGCGCCTGCTCGATCGCTACTTCCTCCACCGCCAGGTATCCGGTGCTGTCTTTTGACCATAAACGGGCGGCGCCTGCCAGGGCGATTTCAATATGTGCTGCCGCAGGCAATACCACCTGATTGAAGATCTTATGATGGGCCAGTAAATCAGCCGTCTGCGGGCTCAGTTGTGAGCTAAAGACCAGGGTCTCTTTGTCCAGTGCCGGGCTGTGCAGGCGCTGCCCCAATAACAGGTGCGCCGGATGATTGCTATTGCTCCCCGTTTGGCTGCCCAGACTCCAGTCTATCCAATAGCGGCTCCGCTGGAACGGATAGTTGGGCAAGCGGGCATGGGCCGGACCGGCGCCGTTTAACTCAGACCAGTTAATCTCTGCGCCTGTGGTCCACAATTTCCCCAAACTTTGCAGCATACTGCCCCAGGATGCATGCCCGGCACGCAAACTGGGCAGCCAGGTGCAGTGTTTGGCGATATCGGCATCGAAATTTTCTGCCACTTCCCGCCCCAGCGAGCAAAGGGTGGGTCTTGGACCTATTTCAACAAAAGTGCGGTAGCCGTCAGCCAGTAAAGCTTGCATGCCTTGGGCAAAACGTACCGGGGCAGTAATATGATCCAGCCAATAAGTGGCATCGGCCAGGGCACTATCCGACTGTTTCCCGGTGAGGGTCGAGTACACAGGGATATCAGGGCTGTGATAAGCGATACGCTTGGTTGCAGCGGCAAACGGCGCCAGCATCGGCTCCATCATAGGCGAGTGGAATCCATGGGAAACCTTTAATATCCGCGGCTCTATGCCCGCAGCCGACAAACCGTCGGCAAAAGCCGCGGCGGCGACCGGTTTGCAGGAAACCACCACATTTTGCGGGCCGTTGATTGTGGCTATGGTCAGCTCCCCCCGCCAGGGACGGATCACCTCTTTGACATCCTGCTCGCTCAGGGGCACAGAGACCATGGCCCCGGGATCGCATAATTCCTGCATCAGGTGTCCCCGCTCGGCGATCAGCCCAAGCGCATCCTCAAGCGATAAGATACCGGCGCAGCAGGCGGCGGCATATTCCCCGACACTGTGCCCGAGCACCGCATCCGGGGTTATGCCCCACGACTGCCACAAGCGCATTAACGCATATTCGACGGCAAACAACACCGGCTGGGTAAATGCGGTGATATTTAACAAGACCTCATACTGGTCGTCGTCCCCGTAAAGCAGGCTGATCAGCGAATGTCCGAGCTTAGGCTGCAACAAGGCATCACAGGCATCCAGCGCCTCTTTAAATACCCCGGACTCCCGGTACAATTCCTGTCCCATATGCCTGTGCTGACTGCCCTGCCCGGTAAAGACAAAGGCTATTTTCCCCCTGCCGCCGCCGGCCACGCGGCCCGCGGGCAAATTGTTTGCTGCCAGGCGCTGACTCACCGCCCGGGCACTGTCACCGATCAAGGCCATGCGGTAAGGCAGCTGGCTGCGGCCATTGACCGCAGTGCGCGCCAGTTCCGCCCAGGTTTCGTCTGACATAGGCCCGGCGGCCGCCAGACGGTCTTGCCAGGCAGAGGTCAGGGCCTTGAGCGCCCGCTCGTCTTTTGCACTAACCGGCAACAGACGCCAGCGTTGCCCCGGCAGGGCGATCGGCTCCGGTTCCTGCTCTGGCTGCGGCGCCGTGGCCAGCACCAGATGTGCATTGGTGCCGCTAAAGCTGAATGAACTGACCCCGGCATAACGCAAGGGCTCATTCCAGGTTTGCACCTTGGTGGGAATGTTTACGGCCAGATCCGCCCAGGGAATATGCGGGCTGGGCTCGTTAAAATGCAAATGGGGGGGAATTTGCCCATGCTGCAACATCAGCACCGACTTGATGAGCCCGGCAATACCGGCGGCCGACTCCAAATGGCCAAAATTTGTTTTCACCGACCCCACCGACAACGGCTGTTGGCGGTTTTCGCCATAAGCGCTGTTCAGGGCCGAGACTTCAATGGGATCCCCCAGGGCGGTGCCGGTGCCGTGCGCCTCAACATAGCCCACCTGGTGGGGAAGGATACCGCCGGCGCTAAGCGCTTTGCGTATCACCTTTACCTGTGCCGGGCCGTTGGGCACGGTCAATCCCCCGCTGGGACCGTCTTGGTTTACTGCCGAGCCCTTGATAACCGCCAACACCTTATCGCCATCGCGCTGCGCATCACTGAGACGTTTGAGTACCACCACCCCGCCCCCCTCGCCGCGGGCATAACCGTCGGCGGCGGCATCGAAGGTTTTGCAACGCCCGTCCGGAGCAAGCATTTTGGCTTTGGAAAAATTGACAAAGGTTTCCGGTCCCAAAATCAAATTCACCCCCGCAGACAGGGCAAGATCGCAGTCCCCGGCACGCAGGCTCTGACAGGCGATATGGGTTGTCACCAGTGAAGAAGAGCAGGCGGTATCCACCACCAGGCTCGGTCCGGCCAGCCCCAGTGCATAGGAAAGCCTGCCGGCGGCAACCCCCAAGGATCCCCCGGTGCCGGCATAGGCATTAATGCGTTTGGTATCCCCTGACCACAGCAGGTGGGCGCCGTATTCTGTGCTGGTCATGCCGACAAAAACACCGGTTTCGCTGTTGTAGACCTGGTCTGTGGGAATGTTGGCATTTTCCAGGGCTTCCCAGGCCAGTTCCATCAGCAACCTGTGTTGGGGATCTATGCTTGCGGCTTCGCGCGGCGAGATCCCGAACATCGCAGGATCAAACTGATCAACCTCAGCTAAAAAGCCGCCATTGCGGGTATAGGTTTTTCCCGGGACATCGGGGTTGGCATCGTAATAGTCATCGACATTCCAGCGGCTTGCCGGCACCGTCCCCGTTGCATCCTGACCGCTGCACAGCAACTGCCAATAGGCTTCAGGCGTATCGACCCCGCCGGGAAAGCGGCATGACATACCCACGACGGCAATTGCCTCATGGCGCGCCTGCTCGGCGGCATCAAGTTTATTCTGCAGTTTTTGTATCGCCAGCAGCGCACGTTTGGTTGCCGAGGGCTCAGAGGAATTATTGCCAGTACTCATTCGGGTTGTTTCTCCATTTGTTCAAGCTCGGCCAGAAGCAAGGCTTCGGCTTCGGCTTCGGACATTTCTTCAACACCATCATTTCGCTGTAGCGGGCTGTTTTGCACAACCGGCTGCTGCACGGCGGAAATTGGGAACAACTTATCCAGAAAATAATCGGTTAACGCTTCGATTGTCGGGTGATCAAATAACAGGGTTGAGCTCAGCGAGCACTCAAGCAGGGTTTGCAGGCGATTTTTCATATCAAGGGCCGTCAGGGAATCTATGCCTAAATCAAACAAACGGTCCCGCACCGCGACTTCGTCCGGGGACAACTGCAGTACTTGCGTTACGACCGACACCAGTAGCTGAGTCAGCCGCTCTCTGCGCTCATGACCTGCGGCCTGCTGCAGCTGCTGATAAATTGAAGTATCTGTTTTCGCCCCCGCCAGATGGTCTAAAAGCGGTGTCTTATTCGTCTGGCTGTAGCCCTGCCAATCCACGGCCAGCACACCCGCCTGCCCCTGAGCCGCGGGTAATAATTCGCCTAACTTGTCCAGGGCGTGTCGGGTTGTGATCCGGGCAATGCCCAACAAGTCCATCCGCGCCTGTTGCTCGGCATCAAGTTTGGCAGCCATTCCCGCTTCTGCCCACGGCCCCCAGTTGATACTTAAACCTGCCAGTCCCGCAGCACTGCGCTGGTTGGCCAGGGCGTCCAAAAACGCATTGGCGGCGGCATAACTCCCCTGCCCGGCAGGGCCAAGTAAAGAAGCCAGCGAAGAAAAGTTAACAAAAACGGCTAAGTCTTTATCCCGGGTCAAGCGATGCAGGTTCCAGGCGCCGGTAACTTTCGGCGCCAGCACTTGTTGCCAGCGCGACCAGCTTTGACCGGCCAGCAAACCGTCGTCCAAGATCCCGGCGAGATGGAATACCCCTGCCAACGGGGCCTGCCTGTGCTCTGCCTGTTCAATCACAGCTGCCAGTGCCGAGATATCGGCAACATCGGCCTGATAAAAACAGGGTTTTGCCCCCTGGTTGGCTAAATCTTCAAGCCATGTCTGCTCCGGGGCGCTACGCCCGATGAGGGCCAAATGGCGGGCACCGCGCTGTACCAGCCAGGCAGCCACTTCCCGCCCAAGCGCCCCCTGTGCGCCGGTAATAAGATAGCTGGCATCCGGCTTAGCCGCAAATGCCGCTCCGGGTTCGCTATCGGTTTCAGATAGGAGCAAACGGGCGGCATAAACGCTGCTGTTGCGCCAGGCGATGCGGGTCTCCTTATCGGTTAAAGCCGTTGCCGCCAGCAGGTTGGCTGCCGCTTGCCCAACAGCGGCGTTCGGATCCAAATCCAGGCAAATGCTTGCCCATTCGCTATGCTCGGCTGCGGCGACGGAGCCCAGCCCCCATAATAAAGCCTGCTGCGGCGCCGGCAGTTGTTCGCCGTCAAAGACCTTTTGCGCCCCCTGAGTCACCAGGAATACGCGGGGCTTGCCGGTACTGGTTTCCTTGGAGGAATATTGCGCCAATGCCTGCAATAAATGTAAGGCGCCGGCACAGGCACTTTGCTGCTCGTCAAAGTGCTCGCTGGTTTGGCCCAGCCCCCACAAATAGACAATTTGCCCGGGTGCCGCGCAGGCCGCCAGCAGCTGCTGGAAATGATGCGGCGAGCCTGGCGATAAAACATAGCTGCCCGTTGCCGTTTGGGTCAGTTGCCCGGCCTGCGGGTCTGCCAGGGCAAGCGCGGCGGCAATGCCTTTTTTGTTTAAGGTGGCGGTCAGTTGTTCACCGATCCCCCCGGCATCGGCAAAGATCAGCCAAGGTTGCGCTATCGAAGGGGAGTCTGGCGCTATCGCCGGTTGCAGTTTTTGCCAATCGACATGATACAGCGCCGGCGCCCGGCTTTCATCTGCCGCCAATAAGGCCTGACGGCCGGCACTGCGCCCTTCAAGACCGACAAAGGCGGCCAGCATCTCTCCCTGTTCGTTATATAAATGGATATCTCCCAGCATTTTCATGTGATTGCATTCACGCACCACGGCATGTGCGATAAAGGCGGTCACGCCGGCAAAACCCTGCGACGGCGGATAGATGTGCAGGGCTGCTATGGAAAAGGGAATAAAGCTCTCGGATATTTCCATGGGCCTGGCTATCACCATAGCGCCGAAACAAGAATCGATTAACCCCGGGTGGATACTATAATCTTGGATCACATCCGCCAAAACCGAGGGAAGCTGTAACCGGGCAATAGCTTCCGACGGGCCGCGTTGCAACTCAGTTAACCAATGATAGCTGGGGCCGACAACAATATGGCGTTTCGCCTGCACCCGGTAGACTTCATCGGCGGCGACCTTTTCGCGGCAACGCTCCCGGGCAGCCTGGAGATCCGGCGTTATGGCAGGCGAAGCAATAGCGGCAAACTGCCCTTTGGCATGCAGTTTGGGCTCTGCCTGCCCGGGCAAACTCATTAAGCGAAATTCACCGCTGCTATCGCTTTGCGGTGTCAGGGACAGCTGTACCGCACATTCCCCCTGCTCCGGCACGATCAGCGCCGTAGGAAACATCACCTGGGTAAGCGAGCCCCCCTTAGTTGATAAACCGGCCAGCGACAGGGCCGATAATATCAAGGATAAATGCGAGGCCCCTGCCACCACCAGTTTGCCAAAGACGCGGTGCTCGTCAATAAAAGGCTGGTTTTTCCTGGAAAACGTTGTCTCGAACAAGGTTTGCTGCAACAGTGGCGATTTGAAACAGCGCTGCAGCAGGGGATGCTCCAGCGAGGTCGTGCCCTGCAAACCGCCATAAGCCGCATCAATGTCGATCGCTTGCCTGAAATCGCGATGCTGAAACGGATACAAAGGCAGTTGAATATCACGCCTGGCTTGCATGCCCGCCAGTGACCAGTCGACCTGGCCGCCGTGAAGCCAATACTGCGCCAAGGCGGCCAGCATGCTCGCCCCCGGCGGCTGATCTTTACTTAAGCTGGCAGCCAAGACGACATGCTCGCCGACACTCTGCCTTGCCATTCCGACCAGGGTTGTTGCCGGGCCGACTTCAAGCATATAGCGATAACCCCGGGCCGATAGTTGCTCCAGGCCGTCGGTAAAACGCACCGGCGCCAGCACATGCCGCACCCAGTAGTCGGCACTGGCTAGCTCTTCACCGGCAAAGTTGCCGCTGACATTTGAAATCAGCGGCAACTTAGGTTTGTGGTAATGAATTTGTGCGGCAAGGCGGCGAAAGTCTGACAGCATAGGCTGCATCAAGGGGGAGTGAAAGGCATGAGAAACCGCGAGGCGGCGGTATTCGATTCCCTGCTCCTGCAATAGCGCCAGCAAGGTATCAAGCGCCTGGCTGTCCCCCGACACCACAGTATTCCTCGGGGCATTGTAGGCCGCGACAGACAGGTTGTCGGCATTGCTCGCCACCAGGGATTCGACACGCTCAGGCGCGGCCAATATCGCGGCCATGGCGCCGCCTGTCGGCAGAGCCTGCATCAGACGGCCACGGGCAGCAATCAGCTTCAGCGCATCTGCCAGGGAAAAAACGCCCGCCAGGCAGGCGGCAACATATTCTCCGACACTATGCCCCATCAGGGCCGCCGGCTGTATGCCCCGGGATTGCCACAAACGGGCCAGGGCATACTCAAAGCAGAACAAGGCGGGCTGGGTATTGCCGGTTTCATTGAGCAAACCTGTGTCTGTCCGGGGGGATTCTGGGTATAACAAGTCGAGTAAGTCAATGTCGCGATAATTCCCCAGCAAGGCGGCACATTCATCGATTGCTTCGCGAAAGACAGCTTCATCTTGATAGAGCG
Source organism: Thalassomonas actiniarum (assembly GCF_000948975.2). Taxonomy (GTDB): domain Bacteria; phylum Pseudomonadota; class Gammaproteobacteria; order Enterobacterales; family Alteromonadaceae; genus Thalassomonas; species Thalassomonas actiniarum. The sequence continues at coordinate 187,471 of NZ_CP059736.1, read as the reverse complement.
CTTGCCCCATGCCGGGATATTGCGCCCCCTGCCCGGTAAATAAAAAAGCGACCCCAGGCACTTCCTCGGGCACCTCGGCAAGGCTTATGCCCCCGGCTTGGCCCTTGTCGGCAAATTCCAGTAACAAGACACGGGCCTTGGCCGCACTGTCGGCGACTAATCCCAAGCGTACTTTAAATGCACTGCGATAATGAGCGGCGCCGGCACACAAGGCGGCAAAGTCGGCATCCTTTTCGGCCAGGGGGCCCTCTGCCCATCGTTTGGCCAGCGCCTTTAAGGCGTCGATATGACGGGCCGATAAGGTTAACAGCTGCTCTGCCCTTGCTGCCTGGCTTTGTGGTTTAGCCTTTGCCCCTGGCAGATCTGACATCAGCAGGTGAACATTGGTACCGCTAAAGCCAAAAGAGCTGATACCTGCCACACGCTGCTCACCTTCTTGCTTATGCCATGGCGTCAAACGGGTAGGTACTTTAATGTCTGTTTCAGACCAGGGGATCAAGGGATTGGGCTTGTTAAAGTGTAAATGCGCCGGTATGGATTGATGCTGCAAAGACAAAGCCACCTTAATGGCTGCAGCTATGCCGGCGCTTGCTTCAAGATGACCGACATTGGTTTTAACCGAGCCCACCAGCAAGGGCTGCTTAAAGACATTGCCTAAGGCGCCGATTTCAATCGGATCCCCCAGCGGCGTTCCTGTGCCATGTGCTTCAATATAATCGACACTCGCGGCATCGAGTCCGGCCCTTGCCAATGCCTTTTTGATCACCTGCTCCTGCGCCGGTCCGTTCGGTACCGTTAAGCCGCCACTGGCGCCGTCCTGATTAACGGCAGAGCCGCGCAGCAAAGCCAAAATAGTATCACCGTCACTTTGTGCATCCGATAAACGTTTTAAGGCCACAACACCGCAACCTTCGCCGCGGACATAGCCGTTGGCTTTAGCATCGAATGTTTTACAGCGCCCGTCCTCAGACAGCATATTGGCCTTGCAAAAAGCGATCGAATATCCGGGATGAAACAAAAAGTGTGTGCCGCCGGCCAGCGCCAAATCGCATTCTTGACGGCGCAGGCTTTCGGCGGCTAAATGCAATGAAAGTAATGAAGAGGAGCAGGCGGTATCGACGACCATACTCGGACCGTTAAAACCAAAGTTAAAGGAAACCCGGCCCGCGATCGGCGCCAGGGCGCAACCTGAGCCATGATATGGTCCGACATCTGTCAGGCGAGCCTCACCGAACTGATTGACAATCTGATCCATGCTGCTAACGCCGATAAATACCCCGGTATTACTGCCCGCTAACGACGACGGCAGAATATTGGCATATTCCAGCGTTTCCCAGCAGACTTCCAGCAAGATGCGCTGGTGCGGATCCATGGTTTGCGCCTCTCTTGGCGAAATGCCAAAAAAGCCCGCATCAAAGCCGTCGATATCTTCAACAAATCCGCCGCAGCGGCTATACATTTTGCCAAAAGCTTCGCGGTCAAGCGCGTAAAATTGCTCCAGGTTCCAGCGTGCACTCGGAACTTCGGCAATGGCATCCCGGCCATCACGTAACAACTGCCAATAGCGATGGGGATCGTTTGCTCCACCCGGAAAACGGCAAGCCATACCAATAATGGCAATGGGCTCATTTTCTGCCGCCTGGTAACCGTTAATACGGGATTTTAGCGCTTTTATTTCCTGTAAAGCATTTACCATCAAGATGCGATGATCGGGTGTAGATGGCTCCAATTCTTACTCTTCCCTATAGTTAGAATTTAATTCATCCTACACAGCTCACATGAATTTTACAAAGCTTTTTTGTTTAAAAACCATACATTTGTTGTTTGCTTTTTATTCGGTTTTTTTAGGGAGGAAAGATTTGGACGGAAGGAGGCAAATAATCAATCCGGTATAGTGCCCCCAGAGACCAGGTTCACGGATCTCAAAAAACCACAACGGGGGGAATTGGCACTACCGCAATAAAACCGCCTTGAAGCTGCCTGATATTTTCAGCCACAGCCCGTTATTCAAAAGGCGATTATGATAAAGACATCTGCAAATAATGTGCATGGCTTCTAAATTCAGCTTTTATGACTTAGCCTACGGGTAACTGTGCCATTATAGCAGTGCGGCAAATCCCCGTGCTAAGCAATACTTCCATTGATAACTCATCGCCCGGGGATGCAGGCGTTAAATAACTTATAGTGCAATATTGACCGCTGTGGGAACTGCGCAGAAATTGCAAGCAACCGCAAAAATACCCTCTGCCAATATGAGCCCCGTGGCATGTACCATGTGCTCACAACATGGCTTCGGTAATACTAAGCTTATTATGTGCAAAGTCACTTTAGCAGTAACCTGCCCTGCCTTTAGATCTTTCAATACTTTTATCTCATCCCAGTAAAACAGCAAGAAATATCAGATGTTTTTCGGCTATTGTCAGTTAACAAACAACAAATCATAAATGAGAAGGGATTAATCAACTAACGGAGTTATGGAAACAGCAACCCCCTATGAGTCAATGTTAACCGCTTTAGGCGCTGAACAAGCGATAATCTCGGCTGCTTTGAAGAAGCCTGGTATGTATTGCGGCAGAATATTAAATGTCTGTTGTTTATTTTTCGGCTCTAAGGTGTCCGAATTTGAAATAGAAGGTTGAGTTTTTCAACGCCGTTAATTTTGTCGGTGAATTCATGGGTAAACGCAGCCAGCTGCCGATATTGAGAATTTGATTACCATCACTGATGGCGCCATCTAAAACCAAGATCTCAACGCCTAATGTTGTCCATGCCTCGGGAAGTGAACAATTTTCTTTTACATTGATGATTTCGACACGTTCATAATCGTTAAACAAAGTTTTAAGGTTGTAATGGAGCTTTAATTCATCGGGCCTTTTTTCATTAAGGTTGATGACGACACGCTCGTTATCTGTCATCTCAAACTGTTGAAGTTTAACAAAAATCATGCAGCCTTCCCGGCTAAAAGGTTTATGGCTGGTGCCGGGAGGGTTTCTGACATAAGTGCCGGTGGGATAGTCGCCGTATTCGTCCGAAAATGTTCCCGAAAGCACCAGGAATTCTTCCCCTTTAGGGTGGGCATGGGGTTCAAAGTAGCTGCCGGGCTCATATGAAACTATGCTGGTTGCCCGGGTCACTTTTTCACCGCCTTTTCTTTCTAACAGCAGTCTTTTCACTCCTTTAGCCGGGGAAGGTTGCCATTTAGCTTCACTGGTTTGAACACATGCTGGCAACCCCAGATCATGATTTAGCACCATATCGGTGGAGGCTTGTTGGGGTAAAGTTAAAGTTAAACTTTGGCTTTTGGCATAGAGCTCTTGCCAGTAGGATATTTTGTTCATCATAAATGCCTCCTCTTTATAAGATAGTTAATTTGTCTGCTAAGCGGACAGGGATTGCAAGATTAAACGGTTTACAGCAGTTTTGCGTACATTTTTTGTGAGCTGTTCAAATGCTTCTCTTATGCCGCCTTTAATTATTAACGGGTATAAAGTGAGTCTAACCGGCTATAACCTTGGGAGCTAATCCAAGAAAACTCCTTAAGTGCTAACGGGTTAGATCTCTACTTTCCAATACAGGCGTTTACTTATAATTAGTTACGACCTGCCATTACACCGCCGTCAACATCCAGTATTGTGCCTGTGATCCAGCTGGCCTTTTCAGAAAGCAAAAACTCAATGGCATCGGCAACATCTTCAGTGGTGCCAATTCGGCCTATGGGGTGAAATTCATTAAAGCCTTGCAGCTGCTGTTCAATCTCGGCTTCCGGAATAAATGACTTATAAATGGAAGAAAGCACAACCGCCGGGGCCACCGCGTTTGCTCTGATGCCGTCGTCGGCAAGTTCCATAGCCAGGTGTTGAGTCAGCGAATGTAAGGCGGCTTTTTGCATCGAGTAGGCGGAAGATGGTGTTGCCTTAACGGCCTGGTGCGCCCACATTGAACCGATATTGACGATAGAGCCGCCTTGATGTTGCTTCATGTTTTTAACCACGGCCTGGGTAATAAAGAAAAAGGACTTGTTGATATCCATTTGCAAATCATAATCTTGTGCGCTGTGCTCAACAAAACTTACCGGCTTGAAGAATCCGGCGGCATTGACCAGGTAGTTAATGTGGCGCTTTTCCGACTCAATTTGTCTGATAAAGTTGCCAACGGCTGCCTGGTCGTACAGATCGACTTTTGCCGTTTCTACCTTACCGCCGGTTTCGCTTTCCAGTTCAGCCTTGGCTGATGCCAGTGTGCTGTCCTGATGGGAAAGGATCAATACGGTATTGCCGGTTTTTAATAACCTTTTTGCTGTTTCTTTGCCCATACCTGATGAACCGCCAACGATTAATGCAATAGTTTCTTGTGACATAATTTTCTCCTGATAGATTTTGATTTAACTACCTATCGATAGGTAGTTTGTGGTTGTAATGTATCCTCATCCCTTTTCACTGTCAACAGAAACCTATCACCAGGTAGGTTTGTGCCGGTTCAGTATCAGACTTGTTTTATTCATTCATCTTTAAAATCAATTGGATGGGTATAAATAAAAAAATGAAAAAATTATTTTTTATGGGATATATGGAGTGGTCTCCCCTGCTATTAATACTCGTACAGCATTCCAGGTGGTCTTTATCGATAAAGATGATGCTCAGCCCGGTAATAAGCGCGGCTAGACAGGTTTCTGATTTAATCAGGCACCAATAAGCCTGTTGTTTTTATATATCTACTGGTAGATAATGATGCATTGAACAGAGGTGCCTATGTCCAGAAGAGATGAAATTTTAAAAGTAGCCGAATCCAGGGTCCGTACCGGCGGCTACAATAATGTCAGCCACAGGGAAATCGCCAATGAGGTTGGCATTAAAAGCGCGAGCGTGCATTACCATTTTAAGACCAAAGAAGATTTGGGCGCCGAGCTTGCGCATCAATATACCGATGCTTTTTTGCATGCCTTGGGTGAACCGGGCGATATTATCAACCAAGGTGAAAATCCTGTTGCTAGGTATATCGAGTTATTCCGCAGTGCTTTGATCAAAGATCAGAAAATGTGCCTGTGTGGTTTACTGGGCGCGGAAAGCGATTGTTTGCCGGATAAGGTCAGGTTTGAGATCAAAAGGTTTTTTGAACTCAACATCGAGTGGGTTAAGCAGTCTTATGTTTTACTCAGCCCGGATGAGGCAAGTCATGCCAGGACCAGGGCAATTAAATTAATTTCAATATTGGAAGGTGCTTTGATGATGAGTAAAGCTATGGACGATATTGAACTGTTCGACTTAGCCACGCTGGAGTTAGCTGACTGACACCACGCTCTTGTTTTTCTATCGAGCTCTTTTCAATTTTCCCATTAAGCCACTTTTGACAGTGGCTTTTTATTAATTTTATTTAAACTCGTGCTGACTAATACCGCCATAGGCATCAATAGTCAGGTTGCGTTCTTTAGCATAGGAATGAGGCGTTAAACCTAGCTGACTTTTTAAGTACCGGATAAGGTGGGGTTGATCGCTAAAACCGAATTGGTAAGCGATTTCAACCCAATCAATATCATCGGTATTTCTTTGATACAAATACTCAAGCAAGGCCTCAAGTTTGTTCATCGATTGGCACTGCTTTAATGTCATTCCCGTTACTTTGTTAAATGTTCTTTCAAGTGTTCTTTGCGCGCAGTGCAATTTATTTCCCAGCTCAGAGATTGGCGTTGCATCTAATAACTCGACTGCTTTATAGGTAAGTGCACTATAACGGTCTTGTTTAAAGCTTAATAACCATGGCGATAGTACTGAATCTAGCAGCTTACAGCAGTCGTTAGCACTTTCTCTCGTTGACTTTAGCAGCTCCGAGGCATCAAGGGAGGGCTGCTTTATTAAATCAGATAGATTCATTGGTTCAATATAATCTAACAAAGGATGCGTACAGCCGGGAACTTCTATTGAGTAGAGCGCACCAACTCTAAATTTGACTCCTAAATGAATGAAAGGTTTAACATGATCTAACTGAAAGGTTTGCAGGTGCGGAAAAATTAAATGGCAGCCCTTACCGCTATCCGATGCCCCTGCCTTGTCATAATGATAGGCTTGATTATCAGGAGATATAATTAAATGGGCACAAGGATCAGGGTTTAGTTTGGGAAACTGGAAACTTTGAGCTCCGGGCTTTTTCTCAATCAACCAGTAATACTCTATATATGCAGCGACTGTCGATGACTTTGGCGCCTGTAACCAGTGTATCATGTGTTTTCCGCTTTAAAATTACATTGCTATGTGAATAAATCACGCAGGAATAGAGTCTTTATCATTTGCAACAAAAGAGCTTATATAAAAGTTATACAAGCTCTTTAAAGTGAGCAAATTTAGTGGTTAGCTAAAATGAAACTGAATGATTCGATTCTGAGACATAAACCCGGCTTTATTCATGGCTTTTGTGCTGCAATGTTACCACTTTCCGTTGAACATATTGCTTTTAAGCCCTTGCTTTCTGCATGCTCTGAGAGAAAACTCAGTATGCTGGTTGCAAACCCTTTCCCTCGCTCTGACTGAGCCACTATCATGCCTAAATCGGCATAGCCGCATTGAAATTCATCAAAGAGGCGGCACTCGCCTGTTGCAACCATCTTATCGTTTTGCCAATATCCCCACAGCTCTTTTCGCTTAATTAAATTTCCATAATAGCTAGTTAACCATTCTTTTGGTGCACCTATTGCTGCTATTGCAAATTCAACGAATTCATCAAGTTGCTCCTGTTGTGCTAATGTCATCTCTATGCGCTCATGCGGTGTAAAGACAATCGATTTATTTTGTTCATACATCAAAGCATTTACTTTAAAAGAAGGTGAAGTATCTAAACATAAGGATAAATATTGAGGTTCGGCAGTACTGACAAAAGCACCTTTAATTTCTCCTATAGCCGAACTGTTACCTTGAATTATTAAGGTAAATAATTCTTTAATTTCTATATTAGCTGTTGGTGCGAGATAAAACTGCAATAAGTAACCTTCGCTATTAATACAGCAATAACCAACCAGCTTTTCATTTTCATAAAAGCCAAAATGCGCCGACATAGGCGCAAAGCCAAAGTGCCACATACCATCAAGCGGGGCGGTCGATTGAGCAAAGTATTGCTGCTTTAGCCCATTAATTTCTTTTAAATTCGATATTTTCTGGATGTTTAACATCGCCGGAATTCCTATTATTTCAACTAAACAAAATACGCCGGTTTACGCAAAGATAGACCGCGAACTAGGTTTCAATGGCAACAAGTTTAATGTAATTGGTGGTTGTAAATATTGAATTAAAACGACAAGTATTAACCAGGTTTGTTAAGTGAATGTATCTGGCGCAGCAGGGATTGTCGGAAATGAAATCAAACGATTTAAACAAGGGCGATAAACTAGCAATTGATTAAAAGTAGCAAGAGGAAAAGCCAATTGATAAGAAAATGTTCCTGGCGTTTATACGTACTATTGAATCAAATGAAGAAACTGAAATTATATATTGTCGCTTTTATTCAATCTTTTGGTTCATACCTGCTCTACTATCTTAATCATTAAGAGTGTTGCTTCACTTTTCATGATGAATACAACCTTTAATGCAATCTCTTTGCATATTTTTAGGAAAGAACAATATTCAAAACAGATTACTTGCATGGCTAATCACAATCCACATTGCAGTTTGGTCTGTCTCATCATTTTATGATTATGGTTTTCTTATAGGAATCAAAATGAAATATACAAAACCAACAACATTAAGTGCAGTCATCGCTGCAGCCACATTAATGACTACCACGGTATATGCCAATCAGTCTTTACCCCAAAAATACACAATAACGACAGATTATGCAGAATCCATTGCTAAAGCAGCTATTGTTGAATGTAAGAAATCTAAGGCTAATCCTTCAATTTCGATTGTGAATAATCAAGGGGTCTTAGTGTATTTCTATCGTGGAGATAACAGCGGTAGCAATACCGTGCATACGAGTTACAGAAAAGCATATACGTCAGCAACATTAAAAATGGCAACATCAGGACTTTCCCATATTGTTGAATCTGAAGGTTATAGTCAGCTGGGTAAAATGGAAGACGATATTCTGCTATTAACGGGGGGACTGCCAATTTTCGATGAAAATCAGCTTGTTGGTGCAATAGGTTTATCTGGTTCACCAAGTCCGGCACTCGAAGAGGGATGCGGTAAAAAAGCGCTGGAAGCGCATCAAAGTACGGATAAATAACAAATCGTTAATATATAAGCTCATGAAAAAATTACTAGTTATTTCAGGACATCCCAAATTAGAGGTGTCTTTGGCCAATAAAACGATTTTAAACCTGATAGAAGAAAAAACAGACAATCTCAAAGTTCGCAGACTGGATTCACTCTATCCCGGCTATCAAATTGATGTTGAAGCAGAATAACACAGCCTGCAAAGTGCGGACATTATCGTTTTACAGTTTCCTTTATATTGGTACTCGACCCCTGCTCTATTAAAAAAATGGCTCGACGATGTCTTTTCTTATGGCTTTGCTTACGGTGCAGACGGTGACAAGTTAAAGAATAAAAACCTGATATTGTCATTCACGACAGGCGGGCCTGAACAGTCGTATGATACTTTAGGTTACAATCATTTTCCTATTTTTGAATTAATCAAACCTTTAAAACAAACCGCTTATTTTACCCAAATGATATTGCACCCTCCCATTATTAGCCACAACATGGCGTATGTTGAAGGAGTGCGCAACACACCGGCGGGCATAGAGAAAAAAGCAACAGAACACTCTCAACGCCTGATCAGCAAACTTAATGAAGTCATGCTGTTAGCAAGTTAGATCCTTTCTTAACTTATATCATAGTTATTATTTATTACTGGAGAATCAGATGAATTATATCCTTTGGCCTGAAAACTATGTCCCAGGCTTTGCCGATAATTTTTGCTCTAACGAAGTGATTGTTGCAGGTTTAACGGTCAAGGATGTCTGGCCGTTTTTAGTTACCCCTTCATTATGGCCGACATATTATAAAAACTCGGGGAATACACATGTTAAGGATGATAAAGGGCCTCAACTAGCCGATGGAACTGCCTTTTCCTTTGAAACTTTCGGTTTTCCGGTTGAATGTGAGGTGGTGGAATATGTTGCTCCTGTTGACGGACAAGCAGCTCGTATTGCCTGGCGCGGCTGGTCTGGCGAAGGTGCAGGCCGTATTGATGTCTATCATGCCTGGTTACTTGAAGAGCTTTCAGACAATCGTGTCCGTATCCTTACACAGGAAACACAAAATGGTAATCCGGCGAAAGAACTGGCTGTAACTGTGCCAAACCCTATGATAAATGGTCATCAAGCCTGGCTGGATGGTTTGGTATCGGCAGTTAAGCAAGTGAAACCAAAGTTAAGCGCTTAGCTTGTCCATCAGGATCTCATTTGTCTTAGCCCTGACGGTAAAGCTGCTGCACCTGTTTTCAGGCACAACAGCTTAGCTTATGACTTTCCATAATGTTGTTTTTTAGTTCTCGACCGAGTGGTTTACAGCAAGCTGTTTAGGCGTGATCGCTATCTCTGCCTGGTTGACCTTAATATTGACTTTTTGCCCGGCAGGAAAACCGGCCAGTCTCAGCCATTTCCCCCTGAGCACCATACAAGGCTCAAGTTTGACCGGCACATAGTTAATGCCGATACCGCGGGTTTTCGTCGCGGTGTTGCAAACCGTTTCCTGTACGGTAAGTTGCCGATAAATGGGATATTTTACTTTTGCCGAGGCTGTCTCTGGCGTATGATGATATTCAGCCATGACTTACTCCTTGGAAGTTCGTTGTGGTTAGCGACCTCTGGGTGTTGCCTCACTCAGGGGTTGCGACTTAAGTTACTATCTTCTCTTTGGTAGCAACAGTTGTTATTACAACAATTCAACAATGGAATTATTGAAATAAATGCTCTTCTTTACACTTGGATCGCATTATTAAGGAAAGACCAATTCACGGTTAAATCAATAGTGAATTGGTCTTTTTTTTGAGGGAAATTTGAAGGCCCGCGGCTTAGGTGTGAACAGGCTTAACGCCAGCTATTGAGGCAGCTTTGTTGCTCGGCTAATTCCACAACATATCATTCAGGGCGCTTAAGGGTTTTCTGTTAAGATATTAACGGATTGATCACCGAGCATGGTCCTGATATTGGTCAACAATTCAGCTTTTAGCCCCTGTTGTGTTACCGTCAGGTCGTCATTGTCGGTAATGTTGGCAAATTGCAGCATCTGGGTTAAGGCCTCCTTATTACCCTTATTGATAATATCATTGGCCAAATGACGGAAGTCGGCAAAACTCATCGGTCCCCATTCGCCATCGGAGTCATCTGAGCGGAAACTGTCAATGCTGCCGGTAGATAACTTGGAGTCTTCCCTGACCAGCTGAGGCTGCATTTGTTGATCGTCTATAGCATCATGCTCATCCATTAATTCGTGATCCTCTATATGCTGTGCCAGTTGCGACATGTTATAAGCCAGGGTATCGCCATCATGTTTCACATTTGCCATTTCCTCTATTTCTTCGGCAAAGTCGGTTTGTGCGGTATCAGTATGCAGCAAGTCGTACAGAGGTTTGCTCATGGTTGAGAAGCTCGACTTTTCATTGGTGCTTTCATTGATATAGAACACTGGCGCGTCTGCTTCTTTAAAGTGAGGCACATCATACATATGGCCTGAAACAGAAACAATTCTCATACAATGGCTTTCATAGCCCCCCGGAAGCACAGGAAAAGCATCTTTATATTGTGCGCCGCTGTATAGTCCTTTTACGATTTCATTTTTAAGCATATCCCTGATTTGGGCATCGCCATTGGGGTTCGGGGCACGCTTATCCAATACCTCATAATTTTCATCATCATCCAGGGTTTTGACTAAGGTACTGTAAGGCAGCAAGTGTACACTTGGCTCTGAGCCATAAGAATCATAAACAGCGCACATACCGTTCTTGTCCGGCCCTTCAACGGTAAAGGCATGGTTGACATTACCGTCGGTGGGGTGGCTCCAGCCGATACGTTGCAGTGGCAACTCATGGCCTTGGGCGGCACGGGTCAGAAAAACCAGTGAGCTGAGGTTACCGCAGGTACCGCCGCCGGTTCTGAGCGAACCCAGGGCTTGTGCTTCACTTGATTTCAGTGAAGTGATGCCATAATCCTTGTTTACGGAAGCCTCTTTTGCTTCAACCCCGGCCATGTCTGATAATCTGACGCTGAAACCACCGGATTTGACAATATCATCGGTACGGTTTCCCACCAGGGGCACGATCGCCCGTGAAAACATATTGGCTTTCTCCCCCTGGCCCATGGCTTTAAATAATTCTGCCGATATTTTCTGGGCTTTTACTTCTTTGCCTCCATAGTTTATCTGGGCAACTTCTACGGTTTGTGTCCCTTGTATTCCCGCGTTTTTATTGGCTATCGGCGACGGCGGCGTATTTAATGACTGACGACTGATCACATCCATTTTATTTTTCTCCTATGCCATCACTGCATGAAAATTAGTCGCCAGCGGTAAATCCGGCGCCTCATCCACTTGTAGTTCACTTACCTGATTTTTCAGGCGATCGTGCCATAACAGGCTGGCTTCCAGTACGCGATCAAATGCTTGCTGCAACAGGCTGACATCAAGTCCTTCACTATCTATTGCCAGGCTCAAGGCAATGCTCTTTTTTCTGGGGCAGATACCTAAACTGGCACCGCCAAGTGCGTCCTGATCATGATTGGCATCCAGCAGGGTTTCATAAAGCTTTAACCGGTTTTCATCATCAAGGGGAGCGATGTAGGCAAGGAGCAGACAGCGCTCTTGCTGATTCAGAATGTTTATTTGCACTTTATTGTCTATGAGTAAGGCAAGGCCATGTTCATCGACAAAGTCTGCGTCCTGATAGCCAAGTTGTTTGGCAAATTGTTTGATTATTTCTTGTTGGGGTTGGTTGATCGCCATGCTGCTTATCCTAAATATTTTTATTTTTCAATACGTAGGTAACCGGAAGCGGTAGAATGTCGCAGAAAAGTATTTCAATAAAGCTCTGGTTGTGAGCAGGAATTCATATCAGAGAAAAACTTATGAGAGCTATTATGAAGTTTATTAAATTTACATGTTTCACTTCTTGTCTATTTTTATCGTTATTTTCCTTGGCAAATACCACATCAAAAAATGTCGGGCAGAAAGTTGCAAATCATTCTATTTGGCAAACCCAAGGTTATGGTTACATTTTAGAGGTTAAAGGTGATGATATTACTTTTTACGATATTACCGAGAAACATTGTTTAATCAACCATCTTGAAAGCGGCGAATATCCGAGCAGCAATATCACTGTCATTGAGGGGGGAGCAGAGCTTGACTGGGGGGCAATACACCCGGTGCGCCTGACACCGCTCAAAGCACTTCCCAAATTATGCCGGCAAGCGTTAATCACAAGCATTTACGATAAAAACTATCAATTTTCTGCGCCGCTAACCTTTGATGTGCTTTGGTTTACTTTTGCGGAGCACTTTGCTTTTAGTAAAGAAATAAACTGGGACTGGCAGGCAAAATATCCTTTGTGGAAAAAGAAAATAACGGCACAAATGAATGAAGCGCAATTGGCCCAAGTCTTTGAACAATTACTGACAGAGCTGGGAGATGCGCACGCCCACCTGGAGTCAAAGGATGGCCGTATATTGGCATCGCATAATATCAAATGGGATGATTTCAAAAAAAATAAAATAGAAATGCCATTTGCGACGCAAAGCGAGTTTTCATCGCACTATGAATTTCATATGGGCCTGAATAAGAAACAGGCAGAGATTATCGCCAGTTATTTTATCGGGGATGTGAAACCGCAAAGGCTAAACCGCAGCTTTTTACTGGGGCAGTTACCCAGGGAGATAAGTTACTTCAGCATAGACGATATGAGCGAGTTTACCGAAGAAGACACTGTTTTGTCTGATCTTGAAACGGTAGACAAGGTGATGAAAAAGATTTTGCCGACCTTACATAAATCAAAGGGGTTAATTATCGATTTAAGATGGAATGCGGGAGGGTATGATGTTGTCTCCAATCGACTTTTGTCTTATCTCATCGAACGTCCCCTTTATATTGGCAGTAAGTCAACTAAGTTAAAAAATGGTTTTAGCCAGCCAAGAAAAATAGAGATACAACCTGCAGAATCGGAGCAATATCAAGGGCCGATAGTGGTGTTAACGAGTGGCTTGACCATGAGCGCCGGCGAGATATTTTTAATAGGGCTCGCGGCGAGAGAGAATGTCACCATTATTGGCGAAGCATCAAACGGAGGCTTTAGCGATTCGTTGCCTAAACAGTTGCCAAACGGCTGGACTTTCGCTTTATCAAATGAACGCTACCTGGATTTCGCTGGCAAAAACCATGAATATTCGGGCTATCCTGTTGCACAACAACATGAATACTTAAATGTACAAGCGCTGAAAGAGAGCAGAGATTATGCGTTGGAATCTGCGATAAAATTACTGCAATAGGAGCTTGCTTTGGCAATAAGCAGTGTTGTCTCCCAACAATGCGCGTCCGTTATCACCAGGGAGCTTCTGTCATCTGCAATATCGGAGTTTTTAGGTAAAAATAACGATAGTAAAACCGGCACAGAAAAAGTAAATGGCGGAAATATCAAACACGTCAGGCTTTTTTTAACAGGAAGGAGCAAGCGTATCCAGGAAGGCGCAGGCAGAGCAGAAACCTGACAGTATAAAATTTACATAAAACACTTTATTGATAGGCACTTAGCTTGCTGAATAACATAAAATGAAGCTATTTTATATCTAGAGAAACAGGAACTGAGCAATTTTATTTTTTTATCACAAAAAATGATGAATTAGCAAACGATAAGAATATAATAGCTAAATAAAAATAATTATCATTCGAGGAATGTATGCGCGTTTTTTTAATCTCAATACTGCTTTTTAACCTGGCAGTGATGACATCGGTATTTTCTTTACCCGCCCGGGCAGAGATCACCCAGGTCGATGTTGTTTACCCCAAAACCAGCCATAGCCATCAAATCTTGCAATTAACGGGCACCGTTGAGGCAAGACAAAATGCCGAACTGTCCACCCAGCAGTCGGGGCTGGTCGCGGCTCTCTATGTTGAAGCCGGGGATAAGGTAGCCAAAGGCGACAAACTGCTAACCCTTGACGATACCCTGGCACGGTTAAGCCTGGCGGAGGCCAAAGCCAGTGTTGAGGCAGGCAGGGTGGCGCAGGCAGAAGCTGAGCGTTTGTATAAAGAAGTGCTGGCCTTATCAAAGCAAAAGGTGGTTGCAGAAACTCTGATCGGTGAGCGTAAAGCCGGGGTTGCCAGTGCCAAAGCCGAACTTGCCATGCGCAGGGCCAGCTTGGCGTTGCAGCAGGAAGTGGTTGGCCGCCATAGCCTGTACGCGCCTTTTGCCGGTGTTATTGCCAGCAGAAATGCCGATCTTGGCGAGTGGGTCAGCCAGCAAACCCGGGTGTTTAATCTGGTGCAGCAACAGGAATTGCGTTTAAACCTTGCCATACCGCAGGAATATTACGGCCAGCTTATCAATCGGGAAAAAGTCGCGGTCACGGTTACCCCGGACTTTGCTGATGCCGCCGCCATTGAGGCAGACTTGAGCCGCCTGGTGGCGGTATCAAACAGCCAAAGCCGCACCTTAACCGCCCATGTCGATTTACCCGCCAATGCCAGGCTGGTGGCAGGCATGTCGGCAAAAGCCGAAATCAAATTACCGCAAGGTAAGGAAAACCTGGTCTGGCTGCCCAAGTCGGCGATCAAGCAGCACCCGGACGGCGGCGCCAGCATCTTTGCCGTGGTCGATAACAAGGCGAAACGTTTTCTGGTCAAGGTGGTCAAACAGCAAGGCGAAAAAGTGGCGATATCGGGAGCACCGGCCAATCAGGCGCTGGTGATGTCGGGTATCGAGCTGATGCGCGAAGGTCATGAGCTGAAAATCAATTCGGTACAAGGCCAGCCGTTATGATAGAAGCAGCTGTAAAACGCGGTATTTTAGTTACCGTGATCGTCTTGATCACCTGCATTTTAGGCCTGGTGGCGGCGCTGAATATTCCGGTACAGATGATCCCTGACTTGGAAGTGCGCACCATCACGGTACAAACCGGCTGGCCCGGCGCAACGCCGCAGGATGTTGAAAAGGAAATTCTGATCGAGCAGGAGCGCTATCTGCGCAGCCTGTCAAACCTTAAACGTATGGTGTCGTACGCCGAAATGGGCGAAGCCACGGTAGAGCTGGAATTTCCCTTTGGCATGGACGTTAACGACGCCCTGATCCGGGTAAACAATGCCTTAAGCCAGGTGCCTGCCTACCCGGAAAATGTCGATCAGCCGCGGCTGTTTTCCAGTTCGTTTTCCAGCAATGCCTTTATGTATTTCAGCCTTAAGCCGCTTGCGGGCAACCCGTTGCAGCTGGATGTGGATCTGCTGAGGGATTTTGCCGAAGACTATATCCGCCCGCGCATGGAAAGCGTGGCCGGGGTTTCTGAAATCAATGTCAGCGGCGGCGCGCAACGGCAAATTCAGATCAAAATCGACGCCGCCCGCCTGGCCCAGCGCGGCATCAGCCTGCCCCAGGTGAGAAGTGCCATCCGTGCCCGTAATACCGACGCCTCAGCCGGTGATATCGAAAGCGGCAAAAGCCGCTACCTGCTGCGGGTAGTCGGCCGTTTTGAAGAATTGCAGGAGCTGGAAAACGTCACTATCCGCCGCGAAGGCAATGCCAATATCCTGCTAAAAGATGTCGCCGAGGTTACCCTGGATCATTTTGAAACCCGCAGCATGGCCTATTCCGACGGCGAGCGTACCTTAAGGCTATCGGTCAGGCGCGAAAGCGGCTCGAATGTGCTCGACATCAAAGAAAAAATGCTGCCTGTGGTTGCAGAGCTTAACCAACAGCTGCTGGCGCAAAATGGCCTGGAGATGGTGCTGCTTAGCGACGATGTGCAGTACGTCAAAAGCTCGCTGGAAAATGTCTGGAGTAACCTGGCCCTGGGCGCCCTGCTTGCCACCCTGGTAATGTATTACTTTTTACGCTCCGGCCGGGCAACCATGGTGGGCGTGATGGGCATCCCCATTTGTACCCTGGCGGCCTTTTTTGCCCTGATGAGCTTTGGCCGCACCATCAATGTCATTTCCCTTGCCGGGGTCGCCTTTGCCATCGGCATGACGGTGGACAATACTATCGTGGTGCTCGAAGCCATAGTGCAGGCCAAACGTAAAGGGGTGAGCAAAGCAGAGGCCGCCATCAGCGGGGTGAAAGAAGTCTGGCCGGCGGTGCTGGCATCAACCGCCACCACGGTATTGGTGTTCGCCCCGATATTATTTGTGGTCCAGGAAGCGGGACAGCTTTATTCGGATATTGCCATTGCCATTTCCGGCGCCATTATTGCCTCTATGCTGGTGGCCATTTTTATCGTGCCGGTGGCACTGGCGCATCTGGGTAAAAAAGAGAATTTAAGCGACAGCCGTCAGTTCGAACTGTCGAAATCCTGGCTGAAGTCGGTGCACTTTTTTACCCGCACCAGGCAGCAGGCGCGCCTGTATAGTGCGGCCTTTGTACTCGGTGTTATGGGGCTGGCCTACACCCTGATGCCTGCCGCCGAATACCTGCCGGAAGGGGAAGAGCCAAAAGCCTTTTCCATGATGATAGCACCGCCCAACTACAATTTGTCGGAAATGGAAAAAATTGCTGCCGAGCTCAGAGCCCATTTTGACGGCTTTGTCCGGGTAAGCGATGAAGATTACCTGGCGGGTAACACCCGGATGCCGCCGCTTGATTATTATACTATGTCGGTGTCGGTTGGCCGCATCTGGTTTTTAAGCGCCCCGGTCGATGCCGATTATATCAACGATATGATGACCGCCATTACCGACAAATTTAAAAGCTACCCGAATATGCGCGCCTTTTCCGCCCGCGGCTCGATTATTTCCAGCAACGACGGCGGCACCCGGGCGGTGGCGGTGGATATTGCCGGCAGCAATATCACCGAGCTCTACCAGGGGGCCGAAGCGGTTTACCAGGAAGTGGATAAGCTGTTCGACAAGCCGCAGATCAATTCAGAGCCGAGATCTCTGACCTTAGATCAGCCGCTGATCGAAATTAAACCCCGCTGGCAGCGCCTGGCTGAATTAGAGATGGATAACGGCGATTTCAGCTATGCGGTGGCCGCCATGAGCGACGGCGCTTATGTTGACGAGTTTATTCTCAATGACGACAAGGTGGATATTTTCCTGTTCAGCGGCTCCGGCAACCGGCAAACCCTGGAAGAGCTGGCGGCCACCCCTATGGTCACCCCGCAGGGAGAAATTTTACCCCTTAATGCCCTGGCAGATCTGGTGGAAAGTAAAAACAGCAACTCGGTGCGCCGGGTTGACGGCAACCGCACCGTCACGGTTTACATTATTCCGCCGCGTAATATAGCACTGGAAACGGCAGAGCAGATGGTGCGCAACGAGCTGTTGCCTGCATTATGGCAACAGGGCAAAATCGCCCAGGGCATCAAGCTTAGCATCAGCGGCGCGGCGGACCAGCTTGAAGCCACCCGTTCGGCGTTGTCGGGCAATTTTGTTATCGCCCTGGCGCTGAGTTATCTGCTTTTGGTGGCTATTTTCACCCATTGGCGTTACCCGCTGTTTATTTTGGCAACCGTGCCGCTGGGTATGGCAGGCGGCCTGCTGGGACTGGTGCTGGTTAACGGCATCAACTCTGGCTTGGCCGGTATCGGCTTAAGCAGTTTTCACCAGCCGTTTGACATGATCACTATGCTGGGTTTCCTGATTTTGCTGGGCACTGTGGTCAATAACCCGATATTGATTGTCGATCAAACCCGTCGCTTTGTCATCGAACAGGGCTTTAATGTTAAAGAAGCGGTACGCCATGCGGTGGCAAAACGGTTAAAACCGATTTTAATGTCGACTGCCACCACTATCTTCGGTCTGGCGCCTTTAGTGCTGATCCCGGGAGAAGGCACCGAGCTCTACCGGGGAGTCGGTATTATCGTATTAAGCGGTATCCTGGTTTCTACCTTGCTGAGTTTATCGTTTTTGCCCGCCCTGCTGGTGGCAGTGATTAAGGATAAAAACTGAGGCTAGCCAGAAACGGCTTACACTATTGCCTGTCTCTTGAGAATACGTCTGACTCGAGAGGCAGGTCAGTTCATGGCCAAAAAATAAATGGCAAAGCCAGCCTCCAGTACCTTGGCAACTTTTTCAATCCATTGAGGCGGTATTACCTGTTCACCCTGCCATACGCCGTTATTTAAATAGCTAATGCCAACTTTTACATATCCCCTGGATGTATATACATTCTTGCTGCCCAATCTCTTACTGGTGTCTGCACTAAGTTATCAAGCGCTTTTAACTGCATATTTGGGCTGACAATGGTGTATACCCAGGCTATCACGGCTAAGTAAAAAGTCAGTGAAGTCGGCTGATTGCGACATTGATGCTGGATCATTTCTACCTCACCATCCCATAACAAAACCAAGCTGCATAATGAGCAGATGAACAAGCAGGGCAAAGGCCTATCATCATGATACGAAATCCAACTCTGTTGTTCCATTCACTGCCATAAACAGATTTCACTAACAATAGTCATCTCAGCCACAATGCCGATCAATTGATCGCAATCAATTGACCAATGAAGCTTTTATCTATCAGGTAAATAAAACTTTTTCCACTGGGGCAAGATGTTTATAGTACGCCGGCTATCAGATGAGGAGGCTGTTTTCCCTTACCTGAACACGGAAGGTAACAGGCGGATAAGCTGAAAAGCTGGTCTTCTGTCTGTTTGAATAATTGATGAAAAATAAGGATATAACCTTTTTATGAACAGCATAAAACGCAAAATTCTCCCCTCTTTACTCACCAGCGCAGCACTTTTTTCAAGTGCTGCACCGGCAGAACTGTCGGTGAATTTTAACTACACCCCCAATGCCACACTGCACCAGATCACGGCGAACGGCATACCGCTGCTGCATTCTACCTGCGGCTTATATATCATCGGCGGCTTTAACAACCTGGATACAGAAGCTGATAATGTGACCTCGTGTTCAAATCAACCATTAACTCGCCTGTTCAACCCGGATGCCAATGTAAATATCCCGTTCAGACTGAATTTTCTCGAAAAATCGAGTGACCCGACGACGCTGACCTTTGATGCCACCATAGATGTCAGCAGTGAAAACCTGACATCCCTCAGCCTGCCCCTGGATGCCAGAGATGACACATTTGAATATTTTCGTTTTGGCGGCTCATCCTATTTTAACGGCGTTTTAGGGGGAAACGGCTATGTCGAATATAAGAATCTGGACAGATATGACAACCTGATCAAAGCCTACGATATTTGCAATGGCCAGGATGTTAATATCGGCAGGGCAATAACCCATTCGAACTGGGTTGAGCTTATCTCCAAATCAAAGGGGTACACCCTGCGTTATGAAATTACCGACGCTACCCGGCCGGTGAAATTATTTTTTGTTAACCACGCCTGTTTAAAAGTGAATAACGGCGAACTTGGCTTTCATGATGTCAACAATGAAGTGCTTAATGTCAAAGGTTTTATCAAGGTCCAGGAAACCGACTACTCTGTCTTTGGCGGGCCGATCGCAAGTTTTACTTCCCATTCCTTTTATCATCAAATCGGCAGACAAGAGTGGGATGGCTGGGCTGTCAGTGTCAATGATCCGTTTAACCAGTACATGGCTTATGGCCCCTATACCAGCGCTATTTCGCCGGGCCAGCATCAGGCAAAATTCCGTATGTTGGTGGATAATGTAACAGCAGATGATTTGACCATAGTCACCTTAGATGTTTTTGACGCCGCCAGCGGAAAAGTACTGGCATCAAAAGACATCTCAAGAAAAGACTGGGACCGCCCGTTTGAGTTTAAGGATTTTAATGTCAACTTTAACAGTGCTCCCGGCGCGAATCTTGAATTCAGGGTAGTGTACCGGGGTTACTCCTACGTAAAACTGAACCAGGTAAGCGTTTATTAAGCAACTACAGGCCGGAGAGCAAACACTTTCCGGCCCGATCCGCCCGGCTTAATTGCAGTGGTTTAATGAGCCCGGACATCATTTCAGTTGGTATCATTGCGTGTAGTAATGATCACTCAGAAAAATCAGGTATGCCGTATTGTACTATTCTGCTCTCGCCCTAATTAACCTTTCAACATAGCTTTTATCCACGTGATACACAGTTGCTGATTGAGAACCGCTATTCAAGACTTTCTTAATAGATGAACCATCAGACGAGATCTTTGGAGACATATTATTGCTATCATCCTTGGTAAGCTGGATGAGGTGACTGCCATCTATAATTGGCGATGCTTATTTGACTCGGGCTAGCTTTAGACTGAAAGAGTAGTCGTCCATCTTGCATAAATTCAGGAGCACGCCCCTTTAGTGCTTTTATTTGCTGTTGTTCAGTTCCATCAGCGTTCATCAGCCAAATCTCTTCTTGCCAGTCTCCGTTTACATCTTTGTATTCTCTGGCAAATGCAATGGTTTTTCCATCAGGAGACCAGGCTGGGGCGCTATCCCAAACATTTTTACATTGGTCAGGCGGCGGATATTATTTCCATCTATATCTGCTGTGTGAATAGACCAGGTTTTGCGTTTGTCGTATTTACCATAAAAAGCAATTTGTTTTCCTGTAGGAGAAACAGCCGGGTAGCCGTCAGCGGTAGTAGCATCTACCACTTTTATGCGTGTTTTCCCTTGTTCATCGCTCAAATAAATTGATTTGTTATTTGCTTCTTTAAACCCATAAATAATGGATAAAGGTTGAGGGGCAGCATTTTTAGTGACTTGACACCCAGTCGTTAAGCCAAATGTTGAGATGGAAATGAGTAATACTTTTATCAACTGAAATCTTTTAGGTTGCATTGGCAATGATCCTTATAACCCCAAGTCATTTGAATGGTAATATTGCAATCTATCGCAGTTACGGCAATGATTAAAGCTTGCATTAAACACAACATTAACAGCGTAAAAAAGGTTGCCGTAGCAACCTCTTTATTCTTTCTTAAAGTTCAATAACTAACATCAAGCTTTTTTAACAAATTTTGATTTCAGCATCATCGCACCTGCGCCATCGACCTTACAGTCAATATCATGATCGCCATCGACAAACCGCTTGATCACGGCTTTAGTACCAACTTTTAACGTAGTTGAAGTGCCTTTGACTTTAAGGTCTTTGATCAGTGTCACTTTATCACCTTCGGCCAGTAGGTTACCAACACTGTCTTTTAATACTATCGCGTCTTCATCGACGGCATTGGGATCCCACTCGTTGCCACATTCGGGACAAATCAGTAAGTTTTGATCTGGGTAAGCGTATTCGGAATTACATTGCGGACATGGTGGTAAAGTATCTGTCATTGATCTGCTCTAAGCACTAATTAAAAAATTATCGCAGATTATAGCCTAATTGTTCAGAATGGTTAATCAAAGAAAATGCTATTTAACAGCCAGGTAAAACGGGCCTGACAGTCAACAATTCGTTTTAATGAAAACGCCACAATAGCTGCAGAATTATTATAGCTAAAAAATTATGTTGAACTTTATTAGCAAGGGATGCGGAAAGCTCATCAGTATGCCGCACAGGCTTCTTGTGCAAACTTTGCCCTAACTGTTCGCCGAGCATAGCGCAAAGCTCAATCATGTTATTGAGTACATTCCAGAGCAAGCTAAAATGGTCGTTGTTAATATGATTAACATAAGTCGATTCACAGACCTACCCGGCTATAGCCACCGCCTTGTTAACTGGCAAATAGAGCTGGTTAGCATTATCGAAATTGTTAAGACTAACAGGCGTGTAAATGAAATTATCACTTTTCTGCTGCATGATATTTGATAAATTTGATTCTCAATATTTTTATCATGTTACAAGGTTAAATAACCATTCGATGAAACCAGTTTTTCGAGTTATAAATAAAAGGATATATTTGATAAAAAATGAAATTCTCTAACTCGATGTGCAAGTTTCATCCTGTTTTGCGCTTACGGCCACAATTAATCTGTTCGAAACCAGAAAAATCATCTTATTCAACCTTTAAGAAACCACTCCTTAAAAAGTGTTTCTACCAACTCCATAATATTTTCTGTTTGTCTAAATTTATGGGCCTTTTTCGCTTTCCTTCGTTTTAATGACAGGTGCTTTATCGGCGGTAACTTACCCGAAATACTGCCGCCGGGGCTGGCTTTAATACAAGGTTGCTTAATATCAACACCAGGTACTCCCTGCGCCAAATTCTGCTGGTTAATAATATGCATTTGCCCTTCGCTGAGACGCTCCCAGGGGCGGAAGGTGGTAGCCACCAACGTATGGAGATGACGGCGACTTTTCACCTGGCTCAGCGGCGGAGCATCCTGCCTTTGCGGGCCTCTGATTTCCTGCTCCGGCTGCTGCATTAAACGGTGCCGATTTTCCTGCCCGTTATGGCTGATGCCGCCAGTGACATCATGTGCCTTATTATTTAACACCATACTGGGGGGAGTGACTGAACTCATTAAAAATTAAACACCTTTTTATTTAACTTAACTTGATAAATCATGTATCTCCCCCGACGACAAACCGTGCCCTTATCCCTGGCTTAATGCCCGGAGCGTGCTTTCATCATCGATTCGTCTACATCCTTATTTAATACGATGATCGCAATTCGGCGGTTAATGGCGGCTTCCGGGTTTTCTGCATCATAGGGCAATGAGTCTCCCATGCCGACAATTTCCGCAATTTTATCCGCTTGCAATCCGGCTTTAAGCAGTGAGTGGCGGGCGCTGTCGGCCCGGTTAAGGGACAGTGTCCAGTTGTCGGTGGCAAAATCATCGGGAAATGCCAGGCTGTCGGTATGGCCGCTAATACTGATACGATGTTCGGTTGCATTCAGTAACGGCGCCAGCTCTGCCAATACCAGATCAGAAGCCGCTGTTAACTGGGTATCCCCCAGGGTAAACATGGCCTGGTTGACAGAATCCATGATCTGAATTTTTAACCCCAAAGCATGCATTGACAGCACCACTTCTTCAGAATATTCCTGCAATGCCGGACTTTGCTGAATTTTTTCCATCAAGAGCTCAACCGGACTTAAGGCGATCGGCTCTTGCGGCACCTGCTCTTGCTCGATAAGGGGCAACACTAACTCCTGCGGCGCCGGTAAAGGTTCCGGTTCAGCCTCCGCTTCTAACGTTTTTTTCTTGACTTCATCAGCCGGAATGAAGTCTTTTACCTTGTCCGGATTTAAAAAATATTGGGCAACGACAACTTTCTGTTCTTGATCCAATACCGCGGTCATCCATAACACCAAAAACACCGCCATCATCGCCATAGCAAAATCGGCAAAGGCTATTTTCCAGCTGCCACCGCCATGCGAGTCGAGAATACTGTCTATGCGGTTCACGATGCGGTCACCTGGGTCAGTTTCTGTACTTGCTTAAAGCTCGGACGGTCGGTGCTAAACAGTGTTTTTCGGCCAAATTCAATCGCCAGTTTCGGTGGAATACCACTTACGGTGGCTATCAAGGCGCCCTTACAGGCATCAAATAATTTAATTTCTGCTAACGCCCGATATGCAAGGGCACTGCTTAACGGACCAATAAGCCCGTAACCGAGTAATAAACCGATAAAGGTACCAATTAAAGCCGAGGCTACCTGCTGACCTAACAGCATAGGATCTCCCCCCAGGGAGCCCATTGCGGTAACTATCCCTAATATCGCCGATAAGATTCCAAAGCCGGGCAAATAGTCAGCGGTTTTATTCAACGCCGCTGCCGGCATAGACAACTCCTGGAGACGACTTTCAATTTCTATATCGATCAGATCGCCAATTTCCTTGCTGCTCATTTTGCCGGTAGAAATAATACGGAAATAATCGACAATAAAGTTCGTCAGGCAAATATCAGACAAAACCATTGGATATTGCTTAAACAGTTCGCTGCGTTTAGGGGCATTAATGTGCTTACCCAAAGCCTGGGCACCCTCATTATTTAAAATCTCCAACAACGAATAAATCAGCCCTAACACGTCTAACGGGTCAACCGCCTGATGCTTTTTAGGTGAGATAAAAATGAGAATATTGTCGTATACCGCCTTAATGATATGGCGGGGGTTCGCTATGATAAAGGCACCGGCTGCGGCCCCAATAATCATAATGATCTCAAAGGGCTGCCATAATGTCGACAGATTGCCGTTCATAAACTTATATCCGCCAAACAGGCTCAAAATTAATAAAATAATACCGCAAATAAATGCCATTGCTCCGCCTTAACCTTAACTGAGAGAGGTAAATGAGTACCGAACGAAATTTTCCCGGACTCCTGTAATAAACAAGGAGCCGAGTGCATTCCCGTTACTATGATGTAAAGCTAAGACACAGCCGCTGATTTTGTGTTGCTAAAAAATGTTTCTGACCGTTATCGGCTTAGCCCGCCCCACAGACCCCAAGCACTAACAGCTGTTCCCCTTCAATTACCCCCTTCTTCCTCGTTTATCAGCAAAGACAGACCCCCGCCGGGTGAACTAAAATATGATAAAAACAATTTTTAAGCACTGGTTTCTCAGAAATTGGCGGGAGTTATTTGCCACGTTTACGTCCGGCACGCTCAGCAAATGCCCAAGAGAGCAAAATCTGGCGGACAGCCGCTTTGGCTAAGAAAAAATGAAAAACAAAACGATAAAGCCCTGTTATCCAGACTCAAGCATTGCCCTTTACAACCCGCTTAAATTTGCCTGGAAAGAAACCTGACAAGTATTAACGGTTTCAGAAGCTGATCAGGCCAGCCGTCATCTTCAAAATAACATTAACTAGACTAAGTTAATGAAAGGTTGTCGGTAATTTAGCACTCCTTTTTGATAGATATGACAAGTCAGCGCTCTTTTTCACGGTTAGTCTTTACCCGACAGCCCGGGAGTTTCCTGAAGTTTTCTCTCCTCTGTCTTTGCAATAATCTGCCGGTACCTGTCCCTGATTGCCCTACTGCTCTGCCTGAGTTACAGCAGTGAAGCCATTGAAAAAGCAGCTAAAGCAACCATAAGACAGTGCAAATGGCACTGAGCTTTAAAACCATAGAAAATGCTGAGCTCGATGCTATCGGCGTGCCCTGGGCCATAGTGCAAGACTCACAGGGATTTATGTGGTTTGGCGGCCCTTCGGGGCTGGCACGTTACGACGGCTACAGCGTTAAGATCTATCGACATGACCCGGCTAAAGCCGACAGTTTAAGCAACAACTATATCTCAGAGCTGATTGTTGATAGCATGCAGCGATTGTGGGTTGCAACATGAGGCGGCGGCATTAACCGCTATTAGCCTCTGAGCGACAACTTTGTCCGTTATCAGCATGAGCCAAATAACCCCTTGAGTATCAGCCATGACAGCGTACGTTCGATGTTTGGGCGAAAAGACGGCAAGCTGTGGCTCGCCACCTGGAGCGGCAGACTTAATTTATTCGACCCCGATACCCGGCACACAACCCGCTACCAGCAGCAAACAGATAATGTCAAAGATATAGGCCACGACATTTTACGTATGGTTTACCAAGATTCTCAAGGTATGTTGTGGCTGGCGACCCAGGGGGAAGGTTTGATCCGTTTCGATCCGCGAAATCAACAAGTAAGACGCTACCGTTACGATGCCAATGATGCTAACAGCTTAAGTGATGGTGATGTCTCGAGTATCTATGAAGACAGTAAACAGCGACTGTGGATATGTACTTATGGCGGCGGTTTAAACCGTCTGGAACCTGGTAGCGACAAGTTCATTCGTTATCACCACGACCCCAATGACACCAACAGTTTAGGCACTAATACCGTCACGGGTATCGCCGAAGACAAGAGCGGTAAGCTATGGATCACCACCGAAGGCAGCGGACTCAACCAGTTTGACCCGGACACGGGTCGTTTCTTACGCTTTCTCCATCGTCCGGACGAACAGGCATTACAGGCGATTGCAGCAAAAAAGTCACCGAGCACACCCAAACAATGGTACAAGCCAATGAACTGCAATTGTACACCTCTATTCCATCCCACAGGCAAATTCATTGGTAAAAGGGTCACTAACTTTACCACTGCTTGATGAAAAGCTACTAAAGGCATTGTACGGAGCGTATTAATGCAGCCTTCTCTTAGGGAAAACAATGGACTTACAAACAAATGACCATAAAATTCAGTAGGTTGAATGCATATCACCAAGCTTGCTTTACTTATTACAAGCTGTTGTCTATAAACATTTTGATAGTGCGTGACTTATTGGCGGGAGGCCATATGTCGATAACTGTATCCACCGATTTTTATGATGTTATGTTTGGCAAGGAGAACGTGAATGCCGACTTAAGCATAGTTGAAGAAAAAACATTCCATAATGTCAGGAATATCTTGACGAATGCCAAAAAATTAAACAAAGCAATTCCGCCATTGCCTGATATTCTCATTAACTTGCTCGATATGTTAAAGGATCCCAACAGCGAGTTCTTGCAATATGTCGCACTTATCAAAAAAGATCCGGGCTTGGCTTCTGCCGTTTTAAAGGTTGCCAACAGCGCTAAATATGCCCGGCGCGAGCAAGAAATTGTCTCGGTGCACAAGGCTGTTAACGTGCTTGGCACCGCAGGAATAACCAAGATTGCCTTATCGGTATTGATGGAAGCTTTAGTTTCCGTGTCACCTGCCTACCACAAGAAATTTGGCCTTCAAATCTGGAAGCACTCGCAACAATGCGCTGTTATGTGTGAGCTGTTAGCCGAAGACGAGGGCGAGAACGGAGTAGATGCTCATTTCTTAGGATTAATTCATGATATAGGTAAAGTTGTTATTTACAATTGCCTGTGCGATGCCTTAAAAGCCATATCGCCAGGCGAGTCACCGGGAAGCCAGATATTTAAAGAGCTGATGTCTGAAATGTCTCTGGATATCTCTTATCACATCGCTAAAGAGTGGGGAATACCGGAAATATACTGCCAAGCCTTGCTGCAACAGCGCATTACCCCGTCTTCCCCTCTGGCCAAGCTGTTATATAAAGCCAATGTTTTATCTGAAGCCTACTTATTATTGGAGGCCGATATTCTGGATAAAGATGAGCTTAATGACTTATTAAGCAAAGAGGCTGTTGATATGCGCCTGTGGCAGGAATTTCTGGAGATAACCTCAAAATAATAATTAGCTTAATGCCAGGCTAGCGCCCCCTTTAATAAAGTCACAATGGCACCAGTTTCACGCAATGCTATTGCCGGTTCATCTAGCCTAAAGTGGTGATAAGTATTCTTGCCCTTCCCCATCCGCCAAAACAGATCAGTGTTATCAAATTCAGGGGATTTGTGCCAATCTTGCTCAGTTACTCCATCAGGTTTGTCATTCGCCACGGCTACTGCCGATAAAAATAAAAGATGTTAACAAATACGCATAGTTATCATAAAACTCCCCCCGCCAGCAGCCATTTGCCCGTCATTATGGCTGGCCTGAATTCTGTGCCAGCTCAGGCCGCTGTTTTACAATTTGTTTTTTAACACCAAAATTAACGGCAATGAATAACAGCAAATGCAGTGGAATGATTACTGCCATACCAACGAGCAGGAATTTAACCGGCACTTCATTGGCAAGCATGGCCGGAATGCCAAGTAAAAGACTCGCTAAGACATCACCTGCCAGCGCAGAGAAAATTAATTTCCATTTCTCGCTCCCTTCAATAACTCTTGAGTTTTTATTCGAGTAAGAATAGAAAAACCAGTAGGCGATAGCCATCAATATTGGTGTATTAAGGCTGTCAGCTTTTTCTACCTCTAAAAGCCCCATAGTGATCCCTGTTGCCGCCATCACTAACGTATAAACAATGGTGAAGCGTGTAAAAAATCCTAAAATACTCATATTCATCCTGTGAAGTTAACGCCTCAAACATGGCCCGGCGTACGCAGTGCGCAGCTCCAGCTAGCTTAGCAGGCAATCGCGATTTGATTTATTAGCTGCATAACTCTGACTTAACCTGTGAATCCTTCCCGGTGTTGCTTGCCATTATCAGCTATCTCATCCCAACTGGCTTTAGAATCAACATATATATGGTGAGTCACCCTGAGCTCATCAGCACCACTGGAAATGACCCCTGCTGGGACATACATTCGAGATTCATCATTGGCGCCAGGTAATGATGATCCACAATTTTGGCAAAAGCTCGTCTGCCAGTCATGTTTGGGTTTATGCCAGGTTTTTATTAACTCTTTCCCTCTAACCCAGCTAAATTCCTTATTATTTACTACTATAACAGCAATGCCGCTGCTACCTGTGGCTCTTCGGCAGATTGAGCAATGACAAACATACACATCCGAAACCTTAGC
The DNA here is from genome assembly GCF_000948975.2 of Thalassomonas actiniarum. Lineage (GTDB taxonomy): Bacteria > Pseudomonadota > Gammaproteobacteria > Enterobacterales > Alteromonadaceae > Thalassomonas > Thalassomonas actiniarum. The sequence goes on along the minus strand of NZ_CP059736.1, from coordinate 159,166 downwards.
TGTGATTTCGAAGGCTATGTCTCCGCAATTGCATTCTCCAGTAATCATAATACCTTCCACTTTTGGGGATAATAAATAACAGTTGGCACCTTACATAACCGGATAATGATAACGGTTTAAACACGTAGCAACTAGCTATTATTTCCCTTATTTATTAAACCGTTATAATTCACTGCTAATCTCCTCCGCCACAAGCCGATAGCCCAACGATTGGGAGCAGCCACACGATAATAACTTGAGCGGCTTTCTGAAAGTATTTAAGAGCATCACACTTTGCGATGTAAACCGGAACAGAAAAATTCAGAAAACAAACAGCCGCAAGAATAGTGATACGCCACTAGTTTCCTGGAGCAATGTTGAGATATGACGCTGCTAAAATTTACCACCGAAAGTGCGACCTAAGGCGGTCAAGTTGATGGCCTTATGATGCGTTTTTACGACGGTAAACGACTGTCCAAAAATATATTAAAATGGCTAGCCAATGTAGAAAAAATAAACTGAAACCAACTAAAACTCTGTGTTTGATCTCATCGTTGTCAAAGAAATCTTCTAACATTAACAACCAGAAACCAACAAAAGTAATAAAAACAGTAGGGATCCCTACTTTTTCCAATAGCGAAGCTTGGCTCCAACCACCTTCATATGAATATTGATCGAACATTCCAGCTAGAGCAGCAATCAATACTACAACGACCACAAAACTATACCAAAAACCTGCAAATTTCTTCATAAAGCCTTAAACACTGTCCTCTAACGCCTGGTTAATATATGAGCCAAACACCGACGAGCGATTTATTTCAAAAGTGACGTGACAGCCTTGGCAAGTCACAACTAAACCGCTTATTAACTGCGGTAAAAACTCCCCTTTGGCGGAGCCCCGATAATAGACATTGCCGCTGCCATTTTTTCTTTTGGATAGTTTTCTATTGATTGTTTATGGGAATTCTCTGAGTCCCATTTTTCTATCACGACAAATATGTTTTCATTATCTTTGTTTTGCAATACCTCACATGACTGGCAACCATCCGATGATGATATGTAAGACATTAATGACTTTAAAAAAGTGAACAGCTCTTCAGCTTTGCCTTCAGCCGCTAAAAATTCATTTATTCGGGTAATACTCATTTTAATCCTTACTGGTTATTGCTTAATGTTCACGTTTACGGGAAGTTAGAGCAACGGAAGTTTATCTATCACACACGCTTGTTAAAATATAAAACCAAGTGGAGCCGGGCAAGCGTTACCTGTCCTTGCTATGTTTTTATTCTACAGGCTGTCAATCTGCTTGAAGTAACGACTTAACACAATGATTACTAATGAAATAGCTGGTAACAAAACCATGGCAATTTTTAAGAATAAAGCAGAAGTTGTCTCAAATTCTACATTACCTAAAATGAGTCCAAGTCCCGTACCGGCAAGCAAACCAAAAACAGGTAACAGAATAAGTAAAAGTTTTAATGCCGATTTTATACTCATTTTATTTGAGTGTGTCACTGCTGTACCCAAGAAAAATTTCTTCATAAAAACATAACAGCTTTATTAATAGGAGAAGTTCCGTAATTAAACACGAAATTTCTCTATCTATACTGATATTTAAAATAAATTATTTTTCGATAATATCAGTTTGCTGCAATACATGTCCAAGCGAATAAATAATTAAAACCCAGAGTTATCCCTGCTATCAAAAGTATTAAGCTCCGTTACCAATGCGAGATAGCCCAGCCTTGCTGCTTAGCAACTTCAGTTAGCCGGACATCAGGATTGATGCACATTGCCTGTTTAGCCATTTGCAACAGGGGAACATCATTTATCGAGTCGCTATAAGCATAATCAACCACATCAGGAGCCAATGACAGTGAAGTTAACCACAGGTTCACCGCCAATACCTTACCCTCCTTAAAGCTAAAGGGCTCAATCACCTCGTCGGTAATAAGGTTACCATTCAGCCTGTTTTCAATGCCTACACTATCTGCTACTGAAAAAAGCTTGGTTATGGGGTTAACGATTATCGCCGGACTGGCAGAAACAATTAAGACCTTATGGCCTTGCTGTAAATGCCAGTTTAACCTTTCCATCCCCCGGGCAAAGATTTTCGGGGCCACCACCTGCTCAGCAAATTGCTTCGTCAGGCCATTAACATCGGTTAGCTGCATACCGTTAATGGGTTTAAACCAGCTTTTTAAATAAGCGGCCATATCCATAGTACCGTTATCATAATCACTCATGATCTGCCGGCACTCTTTTATTGCCTGTATGCTGTGCGGCAACTTTTGCTCAGCTAAAAAGGCTAACCAGCCTTCGGCACTGTCTGTGTTGATAAGAGTGAAATCAAGATCAAATACGGCGGTTATTGGTGTCGGCTTCATAATATAAAGTGCTCTGCCTTAACTTCTTCTTTAGCGAATATATCGCCAAGTTCTAAGAGTTCGTCAGTATTGCTCCCCTTATCCATTTCCCTCAGCCGTTCAATGTCAGCCTCACTATATTTTGATAGTGCAGCAGCAATATCAGAGTTTTTATCGCCGTGGTACTTCCGATAGTTTTCACTTGTTTCTAATTCTACGTTGTAGCGAACATACGATAAAGAAGGCTGACCAGAGAGCAGATCACCGGAGAGATCGCCAATTTCATAATTGATATAACGGTTCGTCGGTGAATTTGATAAGTACTGCATTAGCAGTTCAGTGTTGTCACAAGCATCCAACATCAACATTTCCGGCACATTTTGCGCCCAAAAGATATTCCACGGATTTTTGAGTTTCTTGGTATCTAAACGGCGTTTCCAAAAGCCTGTACCAACAGAAACAATCAAAAGATCTTCTTTATTTGCAGGCCAGTGATAGGGGAAACCGTCAAGGGTGGCGATAAGAAAAAGTTGTAATGCCGGGTTGTTTGCCATACTGACACCGCCATCGACAAACATGCCAAAGTCAGGCTCAGCAGGTAAGCCAACATCCAGTTCTATCGGCTTAAAAAAAGTTGGCGCAGCAGAGCTTGCACGTAGTATTTTCCACAGCGGGATATCACAATTGTCCTCAAAGAATTTACCTTCGGGATGATTGATGAAAGGCCAGGTACTAAAGTTATCTGCACGCTTGGTAACAATGCAGAGGCCTGTTTTGATACTGAGTGAACCTAAGGTGATTTTTTCTGAAATGATTTCTTTGATTGCTTTCTCAAGTGGTTTAACAGACCACTTGGTATAGAGTTTATCTACCAAACGGCCAATAAGAGGCAGATGTTTTATCAGGTATGCAGGCTTTGAAAAAACTTTTTTGCCTAGTTTTTCATAGTGCTTTCTTATCGTTGCTACGTCAAAGCCAAGCGCTAACTGCGCCGCAATAAGTGCGCCGGTACTTGTTCCTCCGATCAAATCAAAATAATCAGAAAGCACAGCATCTTCTTTATTAAGTTCCTTGCGCACTATTGTTTCAATATTTTGTAGGTAGCCAAGTGTTAAGCAGCCACGGATTCCTCCACCATCTATGGATAAAATGCGCTTCGTATTAGTTTTTTTCGATGAATTCACTATAGTGCTCCAAGTTATGATTTTGGGCTGTAACCGATAACTTCACTGAGATCAACATCACTGAGATCAACACCACTGAGGTTAGTTCCATTGAGGTTGCCTCCACTGAGCTTAGCTCTACTCAGGTTAGCCCCACTAAGATTAGCCCCACTAAGATTAGCTCCACTGAGATCAGCTCCACTGAGATCAGCTCCACTGAGATCAGCTTCGCTGAGATCTGTATTTCTGAGTTTAGTGTGCCTGAAATCAGTTCTCTTGAGATCAGCTCTACTGAGATTAGCTCCATAGAGATTAGCACCTATGAAAAATGCTCCCATGAGAATGGCACTACTTAAATTAGCGTTTACCAGATTGGAGTATGAAAAATTCCCCTGTACCAGGTTAACTTTGTAGAGATCGGCCTCACGTAAAACACAACTAAATCCTGAAATAAACCCAGAAAACTCATTTTCAAGAAGTTTAATCCTTCCTAAAAACATCCCCTTAATGTCACGCTGCCCCCACCCTTCAGTGGTGAACTTAGAAATTAAAGCTTTAAAAAAACCTTCACCGCCAGGTTGAAAACGAAGGCTGTCATCCAGAGCAGAGCAATAGGTTAGCTCCCGTTTTTTAAGATTATTCTCAGTGCTTAGTTGCTTTGATAGTTGATCAAAAATATAAGCGGTTATTTGCATAAGAGCATGCCCAAAATGGGAGTCCAGCACACTTGTGCGGATTGGAGCCAAATCATCATTTGTATCAAATGGAATCACTTGCTGAAAGAGCGTATCAATATAGGGCGCTTCCCAGCGTGAACCAACCCGGCTTCTTGTCGGCTGGTGCCGAAGTAAAGCACCTTCAGCCCACCAGGCATAAACAGACAAAACAGCATCTCGTAACCATTGCCACTGATTAAGATGTGACGCCATGTGATTTTCAATTAACCAAAATAAATGAGTTCTTACTTCTCCTGTTAGCCATTGAGGCGATAATAAATAAGCAAGTCGTCTTGACAGATCGTACTCAGGGGTGCCGCTGTCAAAATCTTCCCAATAGTCATAATTTTTATATGGTTCAAACAGGCCTTGCCGTGCTTTGGATACATCTAGTAATGCTGAAAAAATTGCTTCTGCAAACAAATATTCACGAAAACTTTTATGTAAGAATTCACATCCAAGGTTGGTATTGCCGCCTTTAAAATAAAAATTGATAACCAACTCTTGCAATGCTGTTTCTGTATCCGCTTGATGATGCCAATTATTCAATAAATCTTTTGGTATGGGTAATTCGCGATCTTCAAAACGAGCTTCTAATTCAGTAAAAGAGACTGACTCTCCCCGCAGTATGCTGATTGTCGCAGCAACTTCTTGCAATAACCGCCGCAAATTTTCTCCGCCACGGTGAGCAGCCTCTTCCAAGTCTTCATCCTGTCCCTTACCTGCATATTTCACGGTAATATTTATTAATTCATGGTAAAGCGCCGTGGGCTTGCTGATAAGGTCTTCAGGTGACTTGTCTGTTTCGGAAAAAACCCTGAATGACAAGTATGCCAACAAAGGGTTTCCAAGAAAGTCTCCTGTAGAATCAGAACCCTGCTGGTGTTCTTCATTAAACCAACTCTCATAATGCTCAAACACAGGTTTAAGTGTTTGCAGGTTAAGTGACCAGGCAGCCTCTTTTATCTCTTTGCTGGGGTTATTCTGTGCATCAATAAGATACCGGGAAATATTTTTCGCGTATTGTTGTAGCTGCTCCGGACGCATGGCGCGCATAGTAAGTAGTGGTGTGGTTTTTCGCAAAACTCCACTGTGGGAAACCTCATTTGAAGGACGTCCCGTCAATACCAAACGCACCTTTACGCCACGCCTCTTTATGAAATAATCACGTATTTTTGGCAACCATGTAGATAATTGAGCTTTAAACGACACGTTGCCGGTAAGACTTACCTCATCCCAACCATCAAGGATAATAACTGTTTTACAAATTTCAGCTTGCTGAAACTTTATTCTTTCTTCAAGCAGAGTATTAATGATCTCTGAACCCGGGTTTGGTGAGTCTTCATCAGCAAAGCCGATTCGGATTGCATCATCCAGTAATTCATCTACCGTTGAAAAACTACTTAAACGTAAGTCTTTAAATTTAATGATGATTGATTGCAAACCTCCATCAATTAATTTACTTGCCAGTCGATAGGTAAAGGCCGACTTACCTGCACCAGGCCCTGCTTGAATAGTAATTAAATCTGAAAAATCAGGATTTCCCATCAAAGAGAGTACGGTTTCAAGCATGAGCTCTCGCCCACCACATTTACCTTTTTCTTGAAAAGGATCTTTTTTGTCATTTTGAACCTGTTCCCACAGCAATGACCCGCACTCCGGTTCAATGTAAACATCGGCTAGCGCATAAGGTTCTTTTTGAAATATTGGAGCATCGTGGTATTGCCAATAGAGCCATGCCTGATGAGCTGCCAGATAATCATTTGCGGTACGTTCTTGAGAGGAAACGCCTGATAAGGCAGTTTTTATTTTTTCGAGATAATTATCAGCAGTTATGACCCCCTTGGTACCTTGAATTTCATCAAGTATCCCCGTATCAAAGAATTCACTTTCAACGCAAACAGGAATCACCGGGATATCCATGATATTCCAGCGGGCAACAAGTACTGCCCACTCCCTTCGGCACCAGTCAGACGCGTTGGCTTCCTTACTTAGAATAACAATGGCGGCATCACAACCAAGCAGCCAATCATAGAGCTCACGAGTCCAACGTTTGCTAACTTCCATATCAGCATCGCGTAACAGGTCAAAATCTTGGCCAAGTTCATTTTCAATCTCTTGAATGACCCCATCACTGGCCTGATGACCACTTTTATAACTTATGAACAGCTTTGGTAGTGACATTTCTTTCCCTTGATCTCTTTTGCCGTTGGTTGCAGAGTACGGGTACTCTTAATTTTCAACAGGATGTATTTTTGTTGTAGATTAAAGAGGGTGAGTCAAAACAATAAACATCTACTTATGGCAGTGAGCAAGTAGTCTGCAACTTCCTGTCCCTAAAGCTAACGTTTATTATGCAGACATCTCAGTAATTCCATCTACTTAATTGCTCCATTATCTACCGTAAAGCTTTTTAGTTTCAAACTTTTAAAGGATATATTTTGAACTATTTATAAAAATTAACGGCTATTGATGAGGAGTCCTTGTAATAAATCATCCTCATGTCTATCGCTTTTATAAGATCATTATTGGAGCAGGGAGCGGATTCACTCCCTATTGCAGGCGGCAGCCCTAAACAGAGCTATTGCCACCTGAGCAGTTTCATCAAGAGCAGCTAAGTTTCCCTAGCTGTTTAAAAGGCGTTTTACTTCGTCAGCACGAATAGGTAAGTCACGTACCCTGACACCAACCGCATCAAAAATAGCATTGCCTATCGCCGGAGCTACGGCAATAACTCCGGGCTCACCTAAACCAACCGGCGGCTCTTCACTTTCAACAAAACGAATATCCAATTCAGGGACATTATTCATGCGAAGAGGAGAATAGCTATTTAAATTGATCGCTGATATTTTGCCCTCTTTAAAAGCATTGCCTTCATGCAAGGCCAAACTCACGCCCCACAGTACCGAGCCTTCAAGCTGCGCCAATGCTCCATCAGGATGGACAACCAATCCGCAATCGACCACCAGGGTAAGCTTTTTCAGACTGACTTCACCTGTGCCGCGGTTAACTTTAACTTTTGCGACGCAGCTTATCCAGGTAGGCATAGTACGTTCCTGGCCCGCGCAAACCGCAACACCCATGCCCTCATCAGCAGCCAGTTTTTCTCCCCAGCCGGAAGCTTCTTTCGCCTGCTTAAGGGTATGCGCCAAGCGTTCAGCACCGGCTTTGTTTTTCCCTTTACCGTCAAGCAGGTTTAAACGAAACGCCACTGGGTCCTGTTTACTTTGATGGGCAATTTCATCCATAAAAGATTCAACTCCCCAACCGATCCAACCGGGGCCAACCGAACGTAACCAGCCGGGTAAGAAAGTGCGCTGTGCCAGATCGTTATTGATCGCCCGAACCCTATGGTTCTCTATGCTGTACCAGTGATCTGCACCGCTAGTTGAAAAGGGATCTATTTTACCTTTTTTATCGACACTGTCCGGCATAAAGCCCGGTGCCATCGACAGGGTTGGCCAGCCTGCCGTCAGGGCATGTTCAACCGAGAGTAAGGCATTTTTTCCGTCAAAAGCGGCGTCAAAGCGTTGTACCGACGGTGAACGCGGTTGACTGAAAATAGAGTCATCTTCACGGGTAAAAATAAGTTTTACCGGCTTCGAAATTTTCTGCGCTACTAAAGCTGCCGGGATCATATAATCGCCAAAGAGCCTTCTGCCAAATCCACCGCCAAGGTAATACTGATGTATCACCACCTTTTCTGCCGGTAAACCGAGTGCTTTTGCTACCGCCGGTAAGGTTAAAGACTGCCATTGGTTACCGCTATGGACATGACAAACGCCGTCGATAAATTCTACTGTTGCATTTAGGGGCTCCAGCTGGAAATGAATAGCGGATGCTGTTTTATAGGTCGAAGTTAAATGAGTTTCTGTCAGATCTGTAACCGCGCCAACATCCCCTTCATCAACAAACAACACTCCCTGGTTTTTATCATTAACTAGCCGTGTGCCTTCTTGCTGGATATCTTCTTCCGATACTGTGGCTGTGGGGCCTTTTTGGTAAGAAACGCTTATCGCCTTAACAGCATTCATGGCCGCAGCGTAAGTTTCACCAAGCACGATAACCCAGCCTTGTATCATGTCACTGGGATCTGTGATGATCTCATACCCCAAGTAACCGGCAATGCCTTTGGCTGCTTGATCTTTTACCTCTAAAACCTTGCTGCCATAACGTGTCGGCGGCACAATAGGACGCGCATACACCATGCCCGGTACTTCCACGTCTATGCCATATTTGGCACTGCCGTCGGTTTTCGCCGGGATATCCAGTGCCTGACTCTTTTTCCCCACCAGTTTCAACTGCTTCACCGGTTTTAACGGCAAGTTTTTTATCTCTTCCGCGGTTAAAATTTTATCAAACTTGCCGCGTTGGATGATCTCGGCAAAACTTACTTTCTTGTCACCGGAGATCACAAAGCCCTGCTCGGTATCGCAGCTTTCGGGACTCACCCCCAACATCTTGGCACCGGCCTCTATCAAGGCTATCCGTCCGGCAGCACCGGCTTGTGACAGCATTTTGAAGTTCTGGAATACCGACCAGGAACCGCCGGTGACCATAAAGCCCCATTTAGGATCGGTATCAACATGGCGAATGCGAACCGAATGCCAGTCAGCCCCCAGCTCATCACAAACAATACGCGCGAAAGCCGTACCGACATGCTGCCCCATTTCGGCCTTGGCGATATTTACCAGCACTTCGCCTTCGCTGTTCATTTCTATCCAGACATTCGGGCTGAACGACTTACTGGCAAGTAAGGCTTGTGCCGAAGGCGAATTAACCAAACCTGAAACACCGCCAAAGGCCATCAGTAATGAAGTACCGACACTACCGATCATAAAGCGACGCCGTGAAGCATCTATCTCATTCTGCGGCTCATTTTGTTGCTTGCTCATTCGCTTAACTCCCTGGCACTTTCTGATTGCGGATCATAAATTTCAACTGTTCCGGCAGACGTTGCAGCCGCGGTTTTTATCGCTGATTTGATACGTTTATAGGCCATGCAGCGGCACAGGTTCGAATTCATATGATTGACAATATCGTCATCAGACGGATTGGCATTGGTGGCAAGCAAAGTCGCTGCCTGCATGATTTGCCCAGACTGGCAATAACCGCACTGGGGCACCTGCTCGTCTACCCAGGCTTTTTGTAAAGGATGCTTCCCTTCCAGCCCCTCTATTGTCCTGACTTCTTGTCCGGCAACAGCACTCACAGGTAACACGCAAGAGCGGGTGGCCTGATCACCTAAATGCACGGTACAGGCCCCGCACATGGCTATGCCACAGCCGAATTTAGTCCCCGTGAGTTTAAATTCGTCACGAAGCACCCAAAGTAACGGAGTGTCCTGGGCGACCGAAGTGGTCACTTTTTTACCATTGAGCATAAATTCAATCATAATTTTTCCTACTCATCATATAAAACCCGGTAATTTCATGAATTAACAATAAGTTATTCACTAAATACAGGGCGTATTAAAAAGGTTAGGCCAAGCGCCTGAGGTGATTACCCACCGGCGCTGGCGCTAAAACTCCACTGATAGATTTCGCTGTTTTCTGTTTTAAACTGGCATGGCATTCACTCAAAATGGCTAACGCAATACTTTCAGGCAGCTCCGCACCTATATCTAAACCGGCAGGGCCAGCCAGGGGGAAAGGTAACTGTTCAGGTGCCAGCTTGGCTTGCTCCAGCACCTGGAGTTTGCGGTGCGTCGGCCCCAATAACGCCAGATAGCTGATGGAAGAAGGCAGCAATGCCGTCATGGCTTTAGCGTCCAGGTTAATATTGTGTGTCATGACCACAGCCGCATCTAGCTGATTGGCTTGAACAAAGGAGCTAAGCGCCTGCTCACCGCCGGAAATAATATTCCTGGCTTTTAAAAAGTATTCTTTTCTTGCATTCGCAGGCCTGGGATCCCAGAGGCTCACGCGCCAGCCTAACTGATAGGCAATTTCAACCACCGGGCGGGCATCAAAACCGCCGCCCGCCACCAGGATATGCGGCTCGGCAACCACAGGGGTTGCTAACCATTGGCTTATTTCATTTTTCTGCTTGCGAGAAACAAGCTTTGCCTGAGAGTTTTTATCCGCAAATGCGGCTAATTCAAAGCTGGCTTGATCAGGCTCACCGTTATCAGGAATTTTTTGATGATAAATCCCGGTTTGTCTGGCCTTTAACGCATCAAATACACGGGTAAGTTCAAGATAATGATTATCGGCATTTATCAGCTGCAGCATAATATACAGGGTACCGCCACAACCGATGCCGAGTTGAAAAGACAAATCATCTTCGTCGCTGCCATCATAACAAAGCAACAAACTTTGCCCGGATTGCATCACTTTACGGGCATTTTTAGCAATATCCGACTCTAAACAGCCGCCGCTTAACATGCCAAATTGCTGACCGAAACTGTTGAATAACATCATAGCACCAGCTTTTCGGTAACAAGGGCCTTGATGATCATAAATGGTGCCTAATACCCATTCACCCTGATCTTTTTTTGCATGCCACTGTGTTAAAAGATGAGATAACTGATTACTCATAAACCTTGCCTTGTAAAAATGCCTTTAGATAAACCTCCGCTGTTTTCGGCAATTTGCACCAGAAAAACCCGTTGCCTGGCATTGGCAATCACAAGATCAGCACCCACAGGTGGCGAGTACTACGGCTTTAGCTACGGCTAAAACTTGAAATATGACATCCGGGTTTATCACCTATGCCATAAAGCATAGTTGAAGCCAGCTTAACCAAGTCAGCATTAGCATGAGAAAACAGCGAATATTGGCTGAATCAGATGATTTCGCTCCCTTCCAGCCTGTGGTATATTTTAGTTACCTGATGAACCTTATCAATTAGTTTACTTTTGGTAACCTGGATTAACACCGGTGACAAATGGAAAAATGTGTTGTAGAAACAGATAGTAACGGCAGAAAAAAAGTTTTAAACGCCTGTACTGAGCCTTGTGCGATCGAAAAGGGCATGCGTTTAATTGGCGGAAAATGGAAAGGCTCGATTATTTATAAATTAAAAGATGAACCCGTGCGTTTTAATGATTTAACCCGCATGCTCGGTGGCGCCAGTAAAAAAATGGTCGATCAACGGTTAAAAGAATTAGAAAGCGAAGGCATGGTACTGCGAACTGTCATTAATGACAGGCCGGTTGCGGTAACCTATGAGCTCACCGAATTTGGCAGAAGCGCCCTGAGTCTTTTAGAAGATTTAAGGGTATGGTCTGAATCTCACCAGATTTAAGCTTATTGAAGATCATCACTTTACCATGCCGGCTTTACAGTAATGATAAAGCGATTTCGCTGTATTCGTCTTGAACCGGCAATAAAAAACAGCTGGAAATGCAATCGGTATTGCAAAACCAGCCGAATTGATACTCGGCAAATGCACCTCGCTACGATATTTTCAATTTGCGGTCCAGGCTAAAACGTTCTCCGCCAAGCAGCACAAGCATCACCAATAAACTGCCCCATAGCACATGCTGGTTTAACGCCGCCGGGCTGATATCCACCAAACTCAATACCGCGACATAATTCACCACAAACAATCCCAGCGCCGACAACCGGGTGAACAAACCTAAAGCCAATAATATCGGCAATATCAACTCGCCTAAGGTACCGGACCAGGCAGCAACCGCCGGGGATAATAACGGGACTTCATACTCGTATTCAAACAGCATCAGGGTCGACTCCCAGTCACGCAGCTTGGTCAGTCCAGATTTAAAGAAAATACCGGCAATATAAATCCGGACCAAGACATTCGCCGGTGAAAGCAAATAATGGCTGAAATCTAAAATCCGGTTGTGTAATAACCTGGCTTCTAGCAGTGTCATAATAATAGCTCCTGTGGTTGACGCCGATCGCTTACCGGCGCGCTAAGGTAAATAAATGTTGTTAAGCTTAATTCTGGGGGCCGTTAAGCCATCGGCGTTAAATAAACACCGTTAAGTTGCTGTTGTTCGATGGCTTTTGGCAGCCAGTCGACAATGGCGAAGTCTTCACTGACCTGATCTAATGCCTGGCCGAGGGATAAACCCCGGTCATGCTTAGCCGACAGCCACAGCTGTAACCACTGATATTCAGCAGCGGTAATTGAGGCATATTGCGCCTGAAAATGCGGGCGCCAGACAAGGTAATAAAAGACCTTATCGCCGGTATTTTCCCTTTTGCTGTCTTGAGTCTTTTCCCGGTATTTTTGTGAGCAAAAACCTAAGTAATCGTCTATCTCCTCAAATGTTAACCTGGTATTTTCTTTACTTAACTGCGTCATTTCATTGATGATCGCATCTAAGGGAAAATCAGACGTTACTACCCGGGTTCCGGCGCTTAAGCTCAGGGAAAGCCGGTACGGGTCTTGCCCGGACAATAAGTTAAGCGAGTCCAGATCCCGGCTGACATTTTCACTGCGCTCGCATTGATGGCAGGCATAATCAAGCTCGGCAAGCGAGGCGAGCAATGCAGCATGGTTAATGGCTTGCCCGGCAATAAAGTGCGGAAAATCCAAACCAAATTCTCCCCAGTCATATTCGCTTTTCAACCCGGTTTGCAGGTAATTTTTTACCAAGTCTTGAAACACCGCTTCACCGACAAAAGAATGTACCGTGGCAAAGGTAATTTTTAATGCAAAACAGGCGTTGTTAAGCAAACTTCGTTGATAAATCGCTAACCCCTGTGCAGTGATTGGCGCACCGGGACGGACTTGTGAAAATATTGCTTCAAGTAAACTTGATTGCTGATGTTCAAGCGCCATGATTTACACCTCCGCCATGACTTGGTGATGTTTATTCGCCAACTGTTTTGGAACCTGTGTATAAGCGCTAAGTGCGTCTGTAAAAACCTCCAGGGCGATAGCTTTTGCTTTAGCCGCTTCACCGAGCAGGGTTTGCCAGGAAGGTAAATCATTGTCCCATTCGATCAGGGTGGCGACAGCGCCAAACCTTTCCAGTGCAAACCGGTATAAAGTCCAGACCTCTGTAGAGACCGCCTGGCTATGATCATCTATCATCAGCTCTCCTTCCTCCACCGGAGTACAGCCGGCAAGGTGCAATTCACCGACACAATCCCGGGGGATAGTGGTTAACCATTGCTTGGTATGCTCGATAACATCAAGTTTGCCGCCATCTGGCTGCAACAAGGCATGATTTTGAGCATTAACCACTAAGTTATTAATATCGATTAATAACTTGCAGCCGGTTAAGCGGCAAAGTGCCACTAAAAACTCACTTTCACTGTAGGTAGAACCGGGCAATACCAGGTAGGCCGACAGGTTTTCCAGCAAGATGGGCCGCTTTAATATCGCCTGTACCCTGCTGATATTGGCCGCCATCACTGCCAATGTTTCATCATTAAAAGGCACCGGCAGCAGATCGCCGCCGTGAACAGCCTGGCCGTTTATCTCCGCCCAGCTAAAACAGGCATGATCGGACACCATTATCGGCTGGCACAGCCTGATCAAATCGGCCAGTTGCTGAATTTGTGCCTGCGGCGTAGGCAAAGCCGACCCCAAGCCAAGTGAAGTGGCATGCAAACTGATATCATAGTGTTGCTTAATATCAGCCAGCAACGCCCGACTTACGCCGCCTGCTGCAAAAAAGTTTTCTGCATGCAGTTCAATAAAGTCGATATTAGCTGGAGTGTCTAAAGCATCTTGATAATGCACATGCCTTAAACCAACACCGATTTTCGGCAAGTCTGTCGGTGTCTTCAACTGTGTAGGAAACATAATGTTTTTCTCCAGTAATATCGAAAAGGGGCACTATTTTGCTTTTTTCAGCTGCTTTATAATTTCACGGGCTTCTTTGCGGGTATATCCGCCCTGGCTTTTACACAAACCTTTGGTAACTAAGTGCCACTCCCCCGGATCGTTATCAACGGTTGATTGCCCGGCACAAGAGTGGGTTCCCGCCAGATTACTGCAATCGTTTTGTCCAGCCGGGGTGATACCGTAACACTTCTCTTTTTTCGCCCGTCTTTCCGCTGCTTCGGCATCGGCTAAGACACCTAAGGTTAAAGTGGCGGCAAGTGCGGTTGATATGGCTAATTTATGACTCATGTGACTCTCCTGAAATTAATACTGATTTACGCCGCTAAAAACATCTTGTTTTCAGCGGGTAGACTTCTTCATTTGCCGTCTGGCTTGAAAAATTAAAGTTCGGCCGCCGGCACTTTTCTGATGTCCTGCCAGTTATCGTCTGACTGGGCAAGATAACCGGGCACATCGGTCAGCCATTTCTTTTGCACGTCTTTATTGAGGTTGAGGTAAAGCTTTCCATCAACGATTTTCCAGGCTAGCGGGTCGGTATCAAATTTCTTTTCCATCGCGACACCAAAGGCACAATAACCGCCGTATTGAGGTGCGTATTTGGCCGGATTCTTATTAAACATGTCGCGATTTTCTTCATTGCTGAAGCGGTATATGCCGCCTTTGTAGGTTGCGGTATAATCGGCACTGCCCATTTTCGGCGCCGACATCGTGTAATAACTCACCGGATCGTAACCTTTAATGGCCAAATCATTGGCATCTGCGTTCATGTCGATATCTGCGGCAAATGACAGGCTGCTAACGGCAAACAGAGAAACAGCTAAAGCAGACTTTAAACGTGTGGTAAACATAAAATTTCCTCGGGTGTTGTTTGTTAATCACGGAAGAAATAATACTGTTGAATAACGGGGCTGTGGGATACAATCGTCCGAACTTTGAGTCAAATCGTCCAGAGATGTCATGGATCACCTTTCACAAATCATTGACCACTTCAAATTAACCGCCGGCGTTTTCTATACAGGCAAGCTTTGCGGTTTATCGCACTTCAATGAAAATGAAGCCCTGGAAGGGCATATCCACTTATTGCGCAGCGGCGTACTGGCTGTAAACGGCCTGGACAAGTCGCCACTTGTGCTTGACCAGCCTTCCATCATTTTTTTGCCGCGGCCGACAAAACACAGCCTTAAAGCACGCGAAATAGATAATGCCGAACTGATTTGTGCCAACATCACTTACGACAGCAGCAGTACCAGTTTGCTGGCCGATGCCCTGCCCGACATGTTGATCTTGCCGTTAGAGTCATCGCCATTTTTACAAACCAATATTGACTGGATAATCAGCGAAGCAGGCGATGAACAACAGGGACGTCAGGCGGTCATGAACCGTCTGATGGAGATTTTCATTATCAATATGCTGCGGTCGTTATTGGTCAAGGGAGAGCTTGCCCGTGGAATGTTAGCAGGTTTGATGCACCCGCAGCTGAAACAGGTCTTGCAGCAGCTGCATAATGCCCCGCAGGAGAACTGGTCATTAAATAAAATGGCCGAACTGGCCCTGATGTCGCGCTCAAAATTTGCCGAAATATTTAAAACAGTGATCGGCCAGACTCCCAACGACTACCTGGTGAGCTGGCGTGTCGCTACCGCACAATCGTTATTAAAACAGGGCAAAAGCGTCAGCCTGGTTGCCAACAACGTCGGCTACGATACCGCATCGGCATTAGCCCGGGTGTTCAGGAAAACCTGCGGCATGTCGCCAAAACAATGGCTGGATAGTTTGTCACTTTAACTCACGTCTGCAAACGATAGGCTTGATCAAATTCTACTTATATAAAGTTCAATTAAGTGACTGACCGTAATAACCCTGTTGGTACAAAGCACAGCCCCCTTGCCAACAGCGCTCAGGCGCTACTTTTGCGCAATTAACGAGCTTCCAGCCACTAAACACATGAAACTATAAAAAATAAGATTGTGGCATAACGAAAACAATTATTACCGTTAACCCGCCAAGCTCTTGTGCTGTTTAAACCTTGCTTAATAGTCTTACTCAACATTATTGCATGCGGCTAAGCGCTTTCCGGCATCTGCTGGTAATAACAAAAGGCAAGAGCCAAGTACACAGGGTTACAATTAAATAAATTCCTTTGAAATCAAACGGCAATATTCACCCATTTGCATATTCCATTAAATCTATCCGCTTATTTTTATCACTATATGGGGCTCTAGGAATACAGGGAAAGTTTTTGAGAATTAAAGTGCGAGAACTTACCGCTTTGAGACACTATGACTCCAAGTGCATTAAAAGCTCCTCAATTGAGGCCATGGTAATAAGTTAACATTTGAACCTGGCTCAGGCTCATCGTTATCAGGTATATGCACAATCGTGAGGGACGATAAGTAATGAATAATTACTTCACGAAACTGTTGTTTTTAATGGTTAAAAATTTCAACTCTTGATGATTTTTCAATAAAAAAGTTGAAATTACCACCTTTTGAGGTGGTGTTTCATGAAAATGCTTATGCGCTGATACACACCATAAAAAAACAGTATTTTTAGCTTTACTGCTTTGCCAGATATACATGTATAGGGAATAAACAACACAGGGAGGAGTTATATCTGCTTAGTAACAAATGAGAAATTGACCGATGAAACCAATATTTCTTGTCATGCTTTTAGCAACGGTGTTCAGTGCCAGTAGCCATTCAAGTGAAAAAATAGAAGTAAATCAACCTGCCAGCACCAAAAGTCATATTCCTCAATGGGTTTTCAACCCTGTGATTAAGGACGGGATTGCGGCATCGAATTGTGTAAAGTTTTCAGGAAACATTTCCATTGACCAAAAAAAAGCCACTGCCAATGCCCGTACCTTTCTGGCTCAGCAAGTTCAAACCTGGGCTGAGGCGTTGGACAAAACCTATGACAGCAGAAGCGATTCAAACGACAGTACGACTTCAAATGCAACCTTTACTTCAATTTCCAGGCAACTCACCAGCGAAACCTTAAATGGTATCCGGGCCGTTAAATTTGACATTGCCACCATTAATAATGTCGATTATTACTGCACCCTGGTTGCATTAAGCCCGGATGCCGTTGAGGTGCTTTTCAAGCATATCGTTGATAAATCTCGCTTAAAAAGCGATCCGACAGAACAAAGTTTTCCCTATCAAGAGTTTAAGGCCCACACAACTAAGGAGGAGCGAGAAGCTGAAATAAAACATTCAATAAACTAACCAAACATAGTGAGACCTTATCTAATGAAAAATTTATTAATTGCAGTAATCGCTGTTACTGTTATCACGGGTTGTCTATCAACCCCCAGTGCTAAAAAATCAGTGCTGATGCCAGCCAAAATTAATGGTATGCAAGGAGTAAAAAGTATCGCGGTGATCCAGGTTGATGGCACAGATAAGCCCTGGTATAGCGACCTTAAGAAGGATGCCTTGCCAAAATTTGAGGCTTTTCTTGCCAATGTTGATGTTGACGGAGAGCGCTATTTTAATGTGATTGACCAATCCCACATTAAGCGTGTGAAGGAAGAGCAGCAGATCTCATCTCAGGCAACTTCTGATGAAGAAACCGCGATAAAATTGGGACGCTCAGTGAGCGCCGATACCGTTTTCATGGCTCATTACCAAGTTTCGGATATAGAAACATCCACTTATCAGGCCAAGGCTCAAGGAGAATGCCTTAAAGAGCACGAAGCCACGGAAAAAGTGACCAAGTTCCTGGGAGAAGGAAGCGGCTGTTATGAATACGATGAAATAACTGTTGATTGTGAAAAGAAAACTGTAAATGTTGAATTCACCCCCAAAGCAACCAAGGTAGAGAGCGGCGAGATAGTTTATGCAAAAACCTATAAAGCAAGCGCTACCTTTAAAGAATGTCCAAATGAGGAAAATAAAACGCTCAAATCAAATAGTTCACTGGTCAGCGATTCACTCGATATCATATTTGCACAAATGAGAAGGGATATTGCCCCTTACTCACTTTTGCTGAATTTAAAGCTGATTGATGGTGATAACACTGCAATGCCTGAGACAGTAAAAGGCGTTTTTGACCGGGGATTATTTTTTGCTGAAAATGACATGCTTGACCGGGCTTGTGCCAAATTCGAACAAGCGGCATCTGATTATAGCCAATCTCCGGCGCTGATGTATAACTTAGGCGTCTGCCTGGATATCAAAGGAGAGTCTGATTCCGCCAAGGGGTTTTATGAGCAGGCATTAGATTTGTCTGCCGGCTTATCATCAAGTGATACCGGCTTAGTGCTTAATGCAATAAAAAGGCTGGAAGGTAAAACAGATTTAGACAACCACAACAAGCGTGACCCTGATTGGCCCCTTAAGTCAATGCAAGACAGCATTACCAATCTTTTTCAGTAAAAATACGCCTTTGCCCTGGTGACCCTGCCGGGGCAAAGGCTTGATTCATATGCGAGTCTCTATATATTACTGACATCTCTTTCTTATGGTTATTTTTTATGGCTTACTCGACCGCATTGCCAAACAGCTTGCTCCCAGACCGCTACCAAAGTAATTTGATAATACATAGATTTGTTTTAGCTCAGCGCTTAAATCAGCCAAAGCTAAATTGGTTTTAAAGGTGTAGAGCCATAAAGCATACAACCCAAGCGTTGTTAAAGCATAATAAACCCCAGTAAGATTTGCTTTGCCGTTTTTGATGTATTAAAAGAAGCAATACTTACTTCAATAAAAGCAGCTCAAGCTCGAACTCATGAGTACTAACTGGCTTTTTATCAACAATAAAGGATCGAAAATGTCCGATACAACACCGGCACCACAAACCCACATTTTAACGGCAGACAGCCCTAGTCAGCCCGGTACGGTGGACGTGGTTACCCGATTTTTATATCAGCAGGGATTTTATATCAATGAAATTCACTCGTTCGACGATACCGATAAAGAGCGTTTCTTTATCCGTGTGGAATTCAGGCCCGATAAAGAACAAGTATTTGATCGCGATGCGTTCTGCAGCGAATTTGATAAACGGGCCAGTGAATTTGACATGCAATGGCAACTTTCCTCCAGCCCGTTTAAATCAAAAGTCGTCATTATGGTCTCGAAACACGACCATTGCCTTAACGATTTATTATACCGGTATCGCACGGGTGATTTGGCGATAGAGATTCCAGCGATCATCTCTAATCATCCTGATTTAGAGGAACTGGCTAAATGGCATGGCATTCCTTATTACCACCTGCCAATCAGCAAAGAAACCAAACCGCAACAGGAAGCAAAAGTATGGAAAATCATCCAGGACTGTGAAGCCGACCTGGTGGTATTAGCACGTTATATGCAGGTTTTATCGAGTGACATGTGCGAAAAACTTTCAGGTAAGGCGATTAATATCCATCACTCACTGCTGCCGGGCTTTAAGGGCGCAAGGCCTTATTATCAAGCTTATGATCGCGGCATTAAACTTGTTGGCGCCACGGCGCATTATGTCAGCGACGATCTTGACGAAGGGCCGATCATTAGCCAAGGCGTGGAAACCGTTGACCACTGCTATTACCCGCAAGACCTGGCCGCAAAAGGGCGTGATATCGAATGTTTAACCTTGGCGAGAGCGGTTCGTTGTCATATCGAACATCGCATCTTCCTTCACGGTCAAAAAACCGTGGTATTTAGTAAGTGAACCAATGCAACTCTGTTTTTAAAGGACATACCGGCGAAGAGAATTGATTGCACTTAAAAAATAAAGGTCTGAGATGGTGTCATGTAAATTCCTAAAATGAGTTAAAAATCAGGAATTGGCACCATAGTCCTTGTTATGTCTTTAATGCAGCAGACTCTTCTTTTAAAGCCGCCTTATTCCAATTAATAAATCCCCTGACATTAATGAGGAAAAAAGCAAAATTGCCGATAGCCATACCGTAGCTAGACATAAAAAACAAACCCAACACAATCCAAAATATGTTTGAAATAGCGAATATAACAAAACCCGACTTTTGCTTATTTCCAAGTAAATATACGGCATACAAGCTTAAAGCAATTGCAAACCAATCAATCCCGTAATGCGCAAATATATTTTCCACTGATTCATTTCACCCTGACTTGAGAAACACATAACACCACATTAAGCGGCTAACGACATTTTGGCTCTTTAGCCCAGTCTTTCCAGGTAATACTTCTACCGGGAAATGCAATTTTAGAGAAAGGCCAATGTTCTTGAAGCCAATTCAAGACTGTTTGATAAAGTTCCTTCTCTAAAGTGATGCTATCATCTCTAACCCACAAATATACTTCACACTCATAATTCGGTGATTGACTTTGGTCTATGTAAACAGAACCAAGACATGTGTCCTTTGAGTCACTAAAGACCGAGTAAGCAAATGCCTCACGTGATTCAAATTCTTGTTTATGAACCTGCAAGCTTGCTATATTTTCTTCGATTGTCATATCACTTTTGGGCCAGTCTGAACCAGGACCAAAAATCCCCTTTAGACGTTGTTGGCTAGACATTACCGCTTCATAGTCTAATTGAGCAACTGTATCGTCAAGCACTCTAAAGTGAAAGTAATTAGCTTTCAAAAATCTTGGAGCTTCAAAGGAGTTAGGAATAAAAGATTTTTGCATGTATTTGACTACTTGTAGTTGTATAACATTCGCTTTGGTGAATCACAATTGAACCTTGTTAGTACCAATCTTCTTGAAAAAGTCTTATCAACACTTCGATATAGCTTGCTCAATTCTCACAGCATCCCTGTTAGTGTATAACGCTTGGTTCAAGTATGACATAGACGTCACCTGAATCACTTATAGTTTGACCGTTTCATTTTATTTATAGATTTACATTTGCTTTAAAAGAGTTAGATCTGTTGTAATTTTATGTATCTCTAAAAGCTTAGGGAAATGAGCCTGCAAGTCATTTTTTATTTGTGCTGATTCATCGGTGACTCTGGTTTCGCCAGACATGCTAAACATACCAAGATTTAATTGAGAATATATGTCACCAATATAGGTTATTTCATTTGACTTTATAGTAAAGCCCCCCTCTAGCTCCATATAGTAATTCCCAAAAAGAATACGGAACCATTGATAGTCACCTGCCGGTAAAGCAACAACTTTCAAATCATCAGCTTTAGTAAGTACAAATTTGTAGCCTTTTTTCTTGCCTTCTTTTTGGCTAAATATAAACTCTAAATCGGCTAATAAAGGATTATTGTAACCATCCCAATTTGAGTGAATTTTAGTTACGACAATTCCTTGATTGGTTTCTAACCCTTGGCCAACTTTAATATTTTTAGTTGAACTTGCGCAAGCCGATAAAAATAGAAATGCGAGACTTAATACTAATTTTTGTTTGAACATCATTATTGATTACAACTCCAGTGAAGCTAACAGCTTATTAACCGACAAAATGTCGTAATAAAACACGTCATTATGTCGGCTTACTGAATTAATTAAAATATATAATTGTTCAACTATATCAGCTTGCTCTAAATAATTATTAACATTTTCCCTGCATAAAATACTGCTTTATATCGTCTAATAAGAAAAGTTCGCCATAATGCTCAAAATTACTGATGCAATGCTTTAGTCTTTTCCCGGCTAACCGGAATAATATCATTGGAAGAAAACACCAGTTGATAAATCGCTCCCGGCAAGGTCTTTATTTTTATTGCCAATGCCATATCCAATATGTATGACTTACGCACCCGGACAAAATTGGGCAAAAATGAGGTACTGAGTTTAGTTAACGACTTACCGTATAATTTGCTGCTACCGTCTTTTAAATAAAGCTCAGAATAATTACCTGCCCCCTTGATGCAGCTAAGGTGTGCAACAGCAACAACCTCTATCTATCCGGCTCCCGGTCCGGCGGTGAAGCTAAACCAAGCCGAGCGACTGCGTTTAACCGCAGCCGCCCGGCTGACTCCTTATCAATAACAAACAGCCAGCTTCCTTATAACCGAGTCTAGATAAACCTATTCAGGTGCGACATACTTAGGTTTGATGACAATTTCCTCCTGATCTATCACTACATTAACTTTCTGACCAGCAGAAAAACCGGCCCGCCGCAACCACTTGCCCCTGAGTACAATACAAGGCTCAAGATTAACGGGGACATAATTAATGCCGATGCCGCGGGTTTTCCCTGCTGACTCGCAGCTGGTTTCCAATACGGTAAGTTTTCGATAAATAGGATATTTTACTTTTGCCGAGCCTGGCTCTGACGTATGATGATGTTCAGCCATGACTTACTCCTGGTTAGTTCGTTGTGGTTAGCGACCTCTGGGTGTGTGCGCACTCAGGGGTTGCGACTTGGGTTATTGCTGTTACCGCGTTACTTGCATGATAACAGCGGTGCTTGAATAGATAATATTGAGGTAAATGCTCTCCTTGGTTGAAGGGATAGCACTATAAATAAAGACTATTAAGCTGGCTGAATCAATAGTGAAATAGTCTTTTTTTTATGATTAAATTGAGACGTATTTTAGCTGATTCCTGCCAGTACATCGGAAGCATCAAGCTTCCAGGGAACAGGGGTTATGCCATTAACAAGATGCCTTATAACTATTTGAGGATAAACATATTTATCGAGGTTTCTGTAACTACAGACCTCAATCAGGATATCAGGCCCCTCATATACACCCTCATCGTTTCTGATCCTTTTAATTTCATCTTCGCCTACCCACAGGCTAAAGGAAAAATCACGGGACGAGGTCTGCCACACAACCACTGATTCGACAGATGAAACCTCAAAGAATTCAGCAGCAGAGACATTACTGCCAAGTGATGCCGACTGCCACATTCTGCCATATTCAGAATTTTTGGGGTCGTTCGGGGATTGAGCGGACCATAATTTGTACACGATTTGCCCTCGTAATATCTTGGTAAACCAGTAGATGGCCTCAGAGGAGCAGCCGTTATTTACCATTAACGCCACTCCTTTGCGGATATTTTTCTCTCCACTTTTTACACAATCAAGTGCATAGTTAAGCCAGCTTTCCAGATCTGGGCTAAAGTGCGGGTCTGTCTCAATATTATCAATGCGCTGATGTAATCGACTGAGTTGCCGTTCGTACACCTCGTCATTGTTTATCACAATTTGCTCGCTGCTTAGCGATAATGAGTCCTGACGAGAAGCAATGCAATCTATTGCTTTAGTCAAGGATGATGTATTCAGATGTACCTCTCGTGAAAAACTAAGAGCGAGTAATTCACGTTCTTTTGACGGCTGTATATCTCTGCCGCCATATTTGTCCAAGAGTTCGACAAGCCGAGAAAAAGGGGCAGAGAATGAGGATGAGAAATCTTCATATAGGCGATCAGCAATTTTCAAAGGAAACTCACAACTGTCTACTCTTAATGGGATCAAGAATTTGCGCCCTATTGTTTCTTCTTTGACAAGAGCCGCATTGATTTCCCGGTTTACCCAGCCTGATTCTACCGCGGACTTAGATACGACAAGTAGCACCAGGCTGCTGGCCTCAATCCCGTCATAAACCTTGTCGATGAGCGAATCACCCACTTCTAGTTTCCAGGAGTCCAGCCATACAGGAAAGCCCTCAGACAGGAGCGCGCTAGCAAGTTTCTTGACAAAGGGTTTGTCTTTTGATGAATGAGATATAAATATATTTGACATATTTGCTCCTAACTGACGGGCGTAAATATAACGCCTTGCTAAAATACGCGAATTTTTACAAACTTTTCATCAAGTTGCTCAATTTTACTCCAATCATCACACCTTAACCCCCATAAGGCAAGTCTTGATATTTAAGCAGGCCCTCCCAAAATCTGCCCTGCCACTTATCTTCTTTACTGACTTTTCGAACAATATATCCATTAAGGCCGCACATCGATATCACCACATAAGGCGCCATATCAATGGCAAATACCGAGCATTGAAAACCGCCGTATACCATCATCTAATTTGATATAGAAACACTATTGTTTCCTTAATATTTGTAAAAGATATTGACAGAAAAAGAGTAATAATTGCAGGAAATCGGAAAACAATAAATATTCATAATATCTAATATCTTAGATGATAATGTCTTTTAGATAGTTAGAGAATTTTAAAAGGCTAAATCAGAAATGTTTATAGATTTAGGTAGTTAGTTTAAAAGCTCCCCCGAAAAAATGTAAAAAAAATTGACTAATTAAAGTTACTGCACTGAATTATAATATTTTTGCAAAGATACAATATCTAGGAACTTGACTATATTTGACAATAAAATTCTTTGGGCCAAAGTCCATATTAAAACGGAGTCCATGATAAGGTTACAATTTTTACTAAACTCAGGATTACCAAAGCCAAACATCAATAATTTTGTCTTTGAAACCCACAAATTGCCAACAAAAAACCACCTACACGCTGAATTCAATGTGCATTATCAGTTCGCTTATCAATCACTTTCAATATTAAAATATCTTGCACAATCTCAACGAGATGAAAGCGGATTAACAATTAATTGTAACATTATAAATTAGTTATCTTAGCTGATTGTTTCCGTCACCTGTATTTTTATTTTCATCAAAGTTTACTTGAGATGATTTATTTAGTTATCCAACAAAACCGCTTTTTCAACCTAGCCAATAATGGCGTGATGCTTGCCTACTGTCAGCGGGAAATTTTTAGATCATATATGGATCTTTAAAAAATATGCTTGGGCTATTTATTTCGAATAAATAGGATATCAAGACCGTGTTTTTAGAGGTGAGATTGACTTGGTATTTTTCCCAACTCAATCAGTGAATTTAATTCTCAATCAACATGACTTTATGATTTAAGGCTTTAGTTTCAAATTGTTATATAAGTGGTGGTTGCAGTCGCCAAACCTGCTGTAAAGCAGGGACGGAAAATCACGGATCCTTTTCTACAGCAAAACCGGATTGCGCAGATGGCTAAATGAGTCATCAAGTTTAATTAATAATCTGTGTATATGAAGGGGGATGTATGATTAGAAAAACGCATATGACTTTACTGTTCTTTACTGGGCTGATGCTTTCGAGCATAACGCATGCTGCAATTATGTTTATTGACCTGAATGATTTTTTTGCTGATCCATCTGTGGCGGTATCTGCCGATGGCTCTATGGCAACACTGACAGAAGACCCAGCCCTGTTTTCGGTATTACTTTCTAATGATCCGGGGTTAGGTGATCCCAATGTTATTATACCCGAGGAGAATACGTTACTTAGATTCGATTATGATTTTACTGAAGCTGCGGATGAGGATAATGAATTCGGGGCATTTATCAGTGATGCGACAACAGGTTTGAGTCTAGGCCCTAATTTCGAATTTTTCATTGATACCTCTAGTGCCGGTACTGTTTCATTTAATCTAACTCCTTTGACTGCATTAACACTGGGGTTGCAGTTTGAACTAAATGCAGGCTTTACAGATACCAGCTTTGATTCCTCTCTTGTTATTGAGAATGTACAACTGGTATCGGTTTCAGAACCTTCAACCATCTGTTTGTTATTAGCGGCATTAATGGCTTTAAAAGCAATACGAAGAAAAAAGCCCAGCTAAAAATAAACATGTTCGATTAATACATTAAAAAGCCTGTTAGTTCATATTCAAATGCAGGCAAGCTTTCTTTGGCCGTCTTGATTCAAAAAGACACACTCCACACTCGTAAGGAGAAATTCCATGGTATATAAACAGGAATTTAAACAACTTCGGGCTGTGAAAACAGTCATGTTATTATGTTTTTTTTTAGCTTTATTTTTCCATGTCAATACAGTTCACTCAACAGATAGTATTCATTTAGAAGACCTCACACAAATTAATAACCTTAATGTCAGTTTAACCGCTGGCCAGTTTAATCGCCGTACAGGAGAGATCACTTACAGCGCAACTATCACAAACAATGCCGGCGAGTCTTATCCGGGACCTATTTATTTAGCGATATCAGATATTACCGATTCGGCGGTTACTGTGGTGAACGATCTCGATAACAGTGATTTGGGGGCAGGTTTTTTCCGTTTTGATACCCCAATCTTTGAGCCGGGAGACCAATTGAGTAACCCCGTCATTTTTTCAAACCCAACACGAGTACGGTTTAATTTTAACACCAGCACATTTTTTGAATCGCCTTTAACACCTGATATTTTGGATATCAGCATCACCAGCCCTGTTTCGGGTTTTCTGACCAGCCAAGATAGCCTTGTTGTTACTGGTACTTTTGGAACTTCAGTAGAATCTATAGAAGTCAATGGCTTCCCTGCCACGTTACAGGAAAACAGCTATTCTTCTGCTCCTATACCATTAATAGAGGGCAATAACACTTTAACTGCGGTTGCAAGAAATACTACCGGCGGGCTTGGCACTGCCAATGTAATGGTACTTAAAGATAGTACTCCGCCCACCGTCGGTTTTTCAAACCCTCAAAACAATCAAGTTGTCACAACCGATACCATCCAAGTTTCTGGAAATGTAAATGATATTGTCACGGGTACGGTGAATGAAGAAAATTGTCAAGTTACTGTTACTGGGCGTACCGGCAGTATTGTAGCAAGCGTAGTTAACCGCAGCTTCCAAATCGTCAACTTCCCGATCGTCCCCGGATTAAATGAAATCACCGTTGTGGCCAGAGATACGGCAGGCAATGAAAGTACGCCAGCACAAGTAAATGTGACCAGACAAGAGCTTATAGGAAAGCAATTACAAACTGTTACCGGCAATAATCAAACGGGTGAAATTAACCAAATACTCTCTCAACCGGTTACTGTCCGTGCAGTAGATGCCGCAGGTGTACCATTAGCCGAAACCTTGCTGCAATTTGAAGTTACAAGTAATACCGGATTGATTAAACCGGCAGGCTCTGCGATCAGCAATAATCAGTTAGTCCATAATTTACTGACGGATAGTGAAGGTATGGTTGCACTTGATTGGACTTTAGGTAACCGTGTTGGTGTTGGTAACAATAGCCTCGAAGTTAGCGGGATAGGCTTTTCTGCTCCGTTACAGTTCTTTGCCTCTGCTAATCCCAGTGCCTGCAGCCAGTTATTAGCTTTATCGGGTGAAAACCAGGTGGGAGGAGTCAGCACTGCTCTGGCTAATCCCCTAGAAGTTGTCGCATTTGATGATGGCGGGAATTTTTGCATTGATCAACCGGTAACATTTGAAATTGGTTTAGGTAACGGAAACCTGACAGGAGCAACCTCGTTAACGGTCAATACCAATGCAGATGGACGTGCAGCTGCGATTTTAACTCTGGGAGATACGCCAGGAATTAATAATAATAGTGTCTCAGCAACATTCGATGGATTAGCTCAAAACGTCAGCTTTATTGCTACGGCGGTTCTGACCGGCATCGAAGCCGATACCCGTTTTATTGGCGTTGTATTGGATACAGAAAATATACCGGTACCTAATGCCACGGTTCAAATTGAAAATACCGACCCGCTGATTGAGACAGTAACCGATACAAACGGCCTTTTTGCCTTGGAGGGGGTGCCTATCGGCAGTGGTTTATTGCTTGTCGATGGCTCTACCACCACCAGAAGCGGCCGTTGGCCGACATTGGAATATGTCATCAATGTTATCTCTGGGATCGATAATTCCCTTGGTAATCCAGTATTTTTACCTGAACTTGATGCAACGAATTTTCAAACGGTTGGCGGCAACGAAGACGTCGTCCTGACCATGGAAGGAGTCGAAGGCTTCGCCATGAAAATTTTTGCAAATTCGGCAACATTTCCCGACGGCTCAACAACGGGGGCAATGGGGGTGACTCAAGTCAGTAATGATCAGGTCCCTATGCCGCCTTCTGGTGGTGCAGCTCCTCCTTGGGTTGGAACATTGCAGCCTGCCGGAGTATTTTTTGATCCACCGGTTCAATTGACCGTCCCCAACTCATTAGGTCTTCCCCCAAATCAAATCGTTAATATGTTTAGCTTTGATCATGATCTACAGCAATTTGTCAGTGTTGGTACCGGCACAGTGCAAACCGATGGCGCGACCATAGTTTCTGATCCCGGTAGTGGTATCCGCAAATCAGGTTGGTTTTTTGATTGTCCACCACCACCGCCAACGGAAGAAACAGACAACTGCGACGATCCCCTGAAAAATAATGATTTGCGCCAGGCATTTCGAGATGCCTGGACCAACTCAAATCCAGGCGGAGGACTAGCCGAAGATAATCCGGGCAGGCATGAGCAGGGGGGATGGATTGTCCAGCATCCTGATGGCTCAATAACGATAGACCCCTGGCCCTTGGGTGATGGTGACTCAATAACCCCGGGTCCTCAACCCGCAGGTACTATCGGCGGCTTTCATACGCATCCCAATACTGATGCCTCGATTTATGCTCAGGAGCCATCACAAGGCGACATTGATACAACAATCCCTCAAGGAGTTCCCTGTTATATCATAAGCAATGATCGAATTTACCGTGTAAACGTTGATGGTACTGTTGACGATCTTGGTTCAAGAGGTGATTTGACTTCACCGACATCATGTGGCGATTGAGGAAACATCCAATGAATAACAGCATTATAATAAAGACATTGCATTATATAGGTCTTTTAATTTTTAGCGTGATCTTATGGAGCATAAATAAACCACCTTATGCGATATCAACCTTGGATATTCCTATGGCCAAAAAAGAGAAGCTGAAAATCGGTTGTAAAGCCGATGCGATAGCCCTTGCACAACAGGCTGCCACTAAAGCAGGTTACTCGACTGAGAATCAAAAAATTACCACAAAACTTAAAAACAACCATTGGATTATTTGGTTCAGTTCATTAGATGTGAATAGTCGTAAAAAAGGACAAGGATTTAAAGTCGTCATCGATTCGGTTACAGGAGAAACCATTCAAGCGGTACTAGGCCAGTAAATGCTCAGAATCGCAATGAGGAAATTCAAATGAATAGAAAAGAGATAATGCAGAGCTCAAAAAGCCTATTATTTTTAATCATAGGTTTATCCCTGATTTCTTGGGCGAGTCAAGCAAGCCAAACCCATCATCAATTTTTATTGGAAGATTTTGAACCTGTTCCGATAAACTTTGCCGTTCTGGATGAAAACTGTACAGTCAGCATTGCCAATCGCACGGCAAGAGTGAATCCCGATGGCACTTATAATGTACCGAATGTTCCGGCAGGACCTGCTTTATTAAGAGCACAGGTTTTATGTCAAAATGAGCTGTTGGTTTATGGCGGCTTATCCGACTTCTTTCAATTATCACAAGGCAGTCCTGTTTCACTCGGAAACATCAGATTGGGACCTATCCCGCCAAGTGTTGAGTCACTGAGCGTCACAGGCGGTGGCATAATAGGAGAAGCAGGCTCAACCGTCCAGCTGCTTGTGCTGGCTGAACTCTCAGACGGCAGCACCCTGGATGTCAGCCAGGAAATGCAAGGAACAACCTATACCAGCAGTAACACCTCTATTGCCAGTGTTGATAACAATGGGTTAGTCACAGCAGGAAATCAAAGTGGTACCGCTTTTATCAGCATTCTTAACAGTGGTGTTTTTGCGGCAAAGAGTGTTACTGTCAGCGGTAGTAATGATAGCGACGGAGATGGTTTACCTAATGACTACGAAGTACTTTTTGGCTTAAATCCAGCCGACTCCGGCGATGCTTCTTTGGATCCCGATGGCGATGGATTAACTAATTTACAAGAATTCGCACAAGGCAGCTTAATCAATAACCCAGATACTGATGGCGATGGTTTATCTGACGGTGCTGAGGTAACATTAGGCTCAAATCCCTTATCTCCCGATTCCGATTTGGATGGTGTATCCGACGGTAATGAGCCCATTGGTGATTTTGACGGAGACGGTATTATCAATGTGCTGGATCCGGACAGTGATAATGATGGCCTAAGCGATGGCATCGAAGTCGCTCTATCGGGAAGTACAACCGGGGCGAATCCATTTAGTGACGATGACGGCGATAGTCTTAATAATATCGATGAAGTGGTATTGTTTACCGATCCCAATAATCCGGACTCTGATAATGACGGCCTGACTGACGGCCAGGAAATTGCGTTAGGCAATGATCCTTTAGTGCCGGATTTGACCTCCCCTGAAGTTGCCTTTACCAACCTGGTCACCGGGCAGGAACTAGTCAAAGGAGATAATATTAACGTGCTAGTTGATGCCACCGATGATGGCTTGATAACAAGTGTTACCTTATTTTCACAGGATGCTGGTATATTCGAGGTTGACGAAACCCCGCCTTTCGAGTTTGCTATACAGGTACCTACTTTAGGAAACTCATTTGAACTAACAGCAGGTGCTATTGATACCAATGATAATGCAGCTGAAACAGCACTTGAATTACTTCTGATCCCAGACCCATTAACAACCGTTGTTGGTGTTGTTATAGACGAAAGTGCTAATCCTGTTGAAGGTGCTACGGCATTAATCCCATTAGCTAACCATTTAGTTGAAACCGCTGACAGTCAACTGTTATATGGACCTATTGTTAATGATTCAGAAACTGAGCAGGTGGCTATAGATATCAATGGAACTATGTTATTTTCACCGGGTAGCCTGACATTATCAGATCAGGCTGTCGATCTGGCCCCGGCAGGTCCTGTTGATCTTTCAGGTCAGCTGATCGCCAACCTTCAAATGTCCACTGTTGCAATAACCTTATCCGGCACTACAGCCGATGGTTTTACTTTCAGCCTAGAAGGCGAAAACCCGGTAACAAACTTCTTTATGGGAGAAGATGATGAAAATTTATTTACAAGGATTGAGCTTGAGTTTACATCACTTGACGCTGCCGGGCTCCCTACGGCATTACCTTTAGTCAATCAACTGCCAGTGATCACTTTTCAATGTGAAGATAACTTTATTTTAGATCCGGATACATCGGAAGTGGTAGAAGTAGAAAGCTTCTGTGAAAATGAGCTCTTAGCTGTAGCTCCCTCTTTACAGGCAACAACAGGTCAAGATGGCAGTTTTTCCATTGACAACGTCCCTACTATTTTTGGCGATATCGTAGTCAATGCTCTATTTGAAGCTTCTCCTGGAAAATTTATTCACGGTAGCAGTACACCTATTCCCTTTGTCCGCGGGGGAATTACCGATGTGGGGAATATTGAGCTTAGAGCCAGAAAAGGGATTCTTTTAATTGAAGACCAGGGAGGATTTGACGGTGCTGTAACTGTGCTACTTAACGATGGCCACCAGGTAACCGTGATCAATAACGAATGGGAAAATAATCATGCAAACCTGCTTAATACCACTCTTTTAAACCAATTCGATCTCGTTGTCTGGGGAGCTCGTGGCGCAGGCGAAGGTAATAGTACACCGCAAAATGTTGCCGATAGCCTTGAAGCTTATATTCAGGGAGGCGGCAACTTATTGGTGACAGGATATGACACAATAGGAAGTCCGACGGATCCGGTTTTGGCTAGCCTGGTGCGGGCTGTATTCCCCGGGGATGAAGTAAGTCGTAACCCAAACTGGCAAACCACAAACGAGGATAACTTTATCTTAAATGGTACTTTTGGTGATTTTAGAAATCAGACATTTACCCATATAGGCTATGATGATGACACTTTAACTCCGGATTTAAGCAGAGGTGCCGTCGTGTTAGCAATTACCCCGGAAGTGACGAGCAAAATTATCTTCACAGACTTGCCTGGCCAAGCAGGCACAGTAGGTTATTGGAACGGAGGTAATCTGGGCAGTGGAGCAGATGCGCAGGATGACTTTAGTAATGGCGGCATTCCTGAAGGTATCTTTCGCAATTGGGCAGATGGAGCCATTTTTGGCTTTACTGCTCAATAACTTTACTATTTAAAGAGTTAATTACCCCCGGTGCTATGCCGGGGGATCGCTATTATTCAAACCTACAGATTACTTGGGATCACTTTTATATAACAGCTCAAATTCGATTATCTTAACAAACCAGGAAGCACCCAATATTCATGTAAAGTGAAGCACACTTGCCAGCCCAAAAAACGAACACTCGTAATACTTGCTCTATGATACTCCCCTTGCCTCATTCATTATTGTTTGCTTTAATTTCATTCACTGGGTACTGTCATCTCTAAGCTTAAATAACAACCAAACTCTTCAACAAAGTCACAAGCAATACAGGCATGTACCTTGCCCTGTTTGCCCTGAAAATGCGCATTTGCCGCCAGGGGAAATATCGGCTGGTGCCAGATATTCGGTAAAATCTGAATACCGAAGCTGCCGTCACAATAAAAGCCGACAAAGTCATCCGGAGAAATATCATCCCCCGGCAACGCCAACAAGGCAATAAAAGGGGTGCCATCGACGGGATAAAATACCTGGCCGCCGTCCGGGTGATAGTTAGCCTCCCTGATCAGTATCCGGCTGTAATCAACATCGGTTTGCGACTCGGATGCTGTTGCCGGATCGGCAAACCAGCCGGAGATATAATTGCCGTCTACCGCATGATTTCGCGCCAGCATCAAGCCTCCTTTGCGCTCGAAAATAAACCGGCCTTCGGTGATGCCTCCTTCATTGCCCGTGCCTTGTTCAACCATACGCCAGCCGGGCGCAGGCCAGGTTTCAATGATCACTTGCTCGTTATCATAGCTTTTAACCAAACGGCCGAATGGGGCAAAATTTGCCTGGGTGGCACGAATAACCTCCACCTTGTGCAGCCTGATATTGCTTTGCTGGATTGAAGGCATGTGATCAAAGGTGATACAGGGTTCGGCAATGCTTGAGTCTTTTTTCATTACAGGGATTCCAGTGAGTTTTTCCGCTAGTTTACCGGCTGTTTTTATCGAATCAAGCTGGTATATACCAATTAATAATTTCTTATTATTTCCTTCATTTGACTGTAACCAAACTGTCATTTCCTCAGTCTAACATTATAAAAAACACTGGTATAGACCAAAAGAAAGATACCAGAAAAAACCTAAACAACTCAGTCATTCACAAGTTAAGTGCCAACATAAACATAAGGGTCATAAAATGATAAAGCTCAAGCCAGTTGCGGCAGCCATCATGGCAATAACCAGCATAAATGCGTTTGCCGACGGGTCGGTGATAGGTGAAATTAGTGATGCTTCTGGTAAATTATCCGGGGCTAAGATCTCTATTGTTGGCGCCAATTTTGTCACCGCTTCTGACAAGCAGGGGAAATTTAATCTTAGCCGTTTACCTCCCGGACAGCATACCCTAAAAATTGATTATCTGGGTTACCAGCCCAAAGAAGTGATGATTAACGTCACCGACAACCAGGAAGTCAATCTCGGCGCTCTGCAGCTAAGCTATGCCGCAGACTCTTTACAGGAAGAACAAGCCATTGAAGAAGTGGTAGCCCTGGGTTATATGCATCGCGGCAACATGCTCGCCATGAATATGCAAAAAGAAGCACACAATATCAAAAATATCTTATCTGCCGACGGTATAGGTAAACTGCCCGACCGCAATGCCGCCGAGGCGGTGCAACGCATGCCGGGCATCTCCATTGAGC
This sequence comes from Thalassomonas actiniarum, assembly GCF_000948975.2. Lineage (GTDB taxonomy): Bacteria > Pseudomonadota > Gammaproteobacteria > Enterobacterales > Alteromonadaceae > Thalassomonas > Thalassomonas actiniarum. The sequence goes on along the minus strand of NZ_CP059736.1, from coordinate 125,783 downwards.
GGGACCAGGGGGAAGGACGTTTTGTCGCGGTACGCGGCCTGCCGGCGCAGTGGAACTCCACCAGCATTAACGGCGATCGCCTGCCCACAGCGGAAGAAGAAACCACCAGCCGCGCGGTCGCCTTTGACTTTTTCCCCACCGATATGATCGAAATGGTGGAAGTCTCCAAAGCCATTACCCCGGATATGGAAGGTGATGCCATCGGCGGTAATGTTAACTTTATCACCAGCCGGGCTCCGGACGAGCAAATCTTTACCATCAATATCGCCGCCGGCGACTCGGAAAAAGCACAAGGCGGCAGCCAGTCGTTTAATGTTTTATACGGCGACCGCTCGGCAGACGGGCGTTTTGGTTACCTGGTCAACGCCACCGCCTGGGAGCGAGACTGGGCCACGGATAACTATGAGCCACGCCGCGCCATTGACGACGACGGTATCGCCGGTGTTCACCGCCTGGAGCTGCGCGACTATACCGGCACCCGCACCACCTATGGCTTAAATGCCTCGGCGGAATACCTGCTCGATAACGGCCTGGTATTCGCCAAAGCCATGTACGGCACCCTCAGCGATGAAGAAACCCATTACAAACACCGTATCCGCTTTAATAAAAACCGGGTGGAGCTACAGGAAATCTACAATGAGCTGATCACCGAAATGCACGGTTTTCAAATCGGCGGCGAGCATGATCTTGACTTAAACACCCAGCTCAACTGGCAATTAAGCACCTATGAAAATACCTTTAAATACGGCGATATTCCTAACAAGGAAGACAATGCCTATTACGTGGTTAAATTTAAACAAGCGGTGGAATTTGATGATGAAGTCGGCCAGCGTAACGGCAGTGACACCGGCAGCTCCCTGGTGTATAACACCATAGACGGCGGCACAGATCCCGGCCGTGAAATCGGCAGCCATTTGTCGGACGACTGGGTCATGGACCCGCAGCAGGCGGTATTGGCCGATGTCGAGTTATACGGCATAGATGTTAAAGAGCGTGACAAAATCGTACTGCAATTGGATTTAACCCATGCCTATAACGCACAGCTGGAATTAAAAACCGGCTTTAAATACCGTGAAAAAGAGCGCAACGCCAGCTTTTACGATAAGTTCTACGGCTGGAATGAAGCCGAATACGGCCCGACACCGACCATGGCAGATATCGCCGATGACTTGGGGGTTGAGTTAAAAGACCAGCCGGGACGTAGCGATTACCTCGACGGCGATATGCCGCTCAGTTACCACCAGCATTTCTCCCAGGTGATCCCGGTCAACGACTTAAAGCGCTGGTGGCAACAAAACCAACACAAACTCACCTTTTTGCCGGGCGACTCACAAACCGTTGAGAACGGCGGCGGCTTAAACCGCAATTTTGACTTAACTGAAAGCCACACCTCACTTTACGGCATGGCCACCTACCAGTTAAGTGACGAACTCACCCTGTTAGGCGGGATCCGGGCCACCCATACCGACACCGAAGTTGACGGCTATGTTGCAGTAGAAAATGACAGCGGCACCAGCGTCGAGCCGGAAAAAGGCAGTAAAAAATACTGGTCGGTATTACCTTCGCTGCATCTCACCTATGAGCTTGATGATTTACGCCAGGTAAGAATGGCGTTAACCCGCACCTTCGCCCGTCCGGACTTTGGCCAGTTATCGCCGGGGGCCACATATCTGGAAATGGAAAACCAGTTGAAGTCGGGCAACCCGGAACTGGACCCCACCTATTCCAACAACTTTGATTTAATGTACGAGCACTATTTCGATAATGCCGGTATGTTCTCCGTCGGCTATTTCTATAAGCAAATCACCGACCCGGTATTTTCACAAACCTACCAGGGCAGCTACCGTGACCAGTCGGTGACGGTGAAAAGCCCGCTCAACGGCGACGATGCCTGGCTGCACGGCATCGAGTTTGCCACCAACACCAGCTTAGGTTTTATTTCCCCGGCGATGGAAAACTTTGGCTTTAGCTTTAACTTCACGCTGATGGACTCAGAAATGGATATCCCCGGCCGTGACGATAAAGTGAAAATCTCCCGCCAGGCAGATGAGCTTTATAACTTCGCCTTTTACTTTGACAACAACAATTTTAGCGCCCGTGTCGCCGTCAACCATAAAGGGGAATATATTGAAGATCACGGCAGCAATGCCGACTTAGATACCTACTATGGTGACTACACCAGTGTTGACGCCACTGCCTCCTATTACCTGACCGACAATGCCATGGTGTATCTGGAGCTCAACAACCTCACCGACGAGCCGCTGGAATATTACACAGGGTCAGCGCAGCGTCCCAACCAGATTGAATACTACGGCCTGCGCGGACAAATAGGCATTAAATACGACTTTTTCTAGCCATTGCCTCACTCTAACCAATAACACCGGCTTTGCCTTTACCTGTAAATGGTTGAGCCGGTTATTTTCCCAGACAAATTTTCCAGATGATTACCAGGAGTAAACATGAACAAGATTGAAGCCGTTATTTTAGATTGGGCCGGTACCGTGGTTGACTACGGCTCGGTTGCCCCCACCAGCATTTTTGTCGAGGCCTTCAAACAGGCGTTCAACTTCGACATCAGCCTGAGCGAAGCCCGTATTCCCATGGGCATGGGCAAATGGGATCACATCAAAACCTTAGGTTTGTTGCCCCAAGTAGATGCCCGCTGGCGTGCCCGGTTCGGCCAGAGCATGACGGATAACACCGTAGATCAGATTTATAAAACCTTTATGCCGCTGCAAATCGCCAAGGTAGTAGAACATGCCGAGCCGATTGCCGGGGTATTGGAAACCCTTGAGTGGCTGACCAGCCAAAACATTAAAATCGGCTCCTGCTCCGGCTACCCCAGGGCAGTCATGGAAGCTTTAGTGCCGGTCGCCGCCGATTTTGGTTACAAACCCGACAGCTATGTCGCCAGCGATGATTTAGCCCCAGGCTCCCGCCCCGGTCCCTGGATGGCGCTGCAAAACGTGATTGAACTTGGGGTAAAAGATGTCGCCAACTGCATCAAATTTGACGATTCCGCCCCGGGGATCACCGAAGGTTTAACCGCCGGTATGTGGAGTGTCGGCATTGCCGTGACCGGTAACGCCATCGGCTTAACCGAGCAGGAATGGCAGGCATTAACCCTGGATCAGCAGGCAGAACTCATCAGCCAGGCCTACAGCACCTTATATCAGGCTGGCGCCCATTATGTGGTGGACTCACTCGCCGATGCCACCTTAGTGGTACAGGAAATCATGGCCAGACGCGCCCGCGGCGAACGCCCATAAGCGCTTTGCAGCACATCATAAGCAATAACATTCGGGAAGTAAGCAAATGACAAATGTCTTTCAGCCTTTTTGGTTTGATCAGGCCGTAGCCGAACAAGGTGAATTTGACTTGCCCGCCGTTAACGGCAATATCACCGCCGACATCGCCATCGTCGGCGGCGGTTTTACCGGTTTATGGACAGCAATAAAAATCAAACAGCAATCCCCCGACAGCCAAGTAGTGATCATAGAAAAAGACCGCTGCGGCCAGGGAGCCTCGGGGCGAAACGGCGGCTGCATGCTGACCTTTTCCACCAAATATGCCTCGCTGGCAAAACACTATGGTCACGCAGAGGCGATAAGGTTGATCAAACTTTCCGAGCAGGCGGTGTTTGACATCGGGCGTTTCTGCCTGCAGTACGGCATAAATGCCGATATTCGCATTGACGGCAGTTTATACACCGCCACCAACTCCTGCCAGGTAAAGCAATTAAACGACTTATACGCTTTTTTACAGCAAAACCGGGTGAGCGGCTGGCAAAAAAATGACCACAAACAACTGATGGGCGGCTCAGCAAAAAATATCGACGCTATCTTCAACCCGGCAGCAGGCAGTTTGCACCCGGGCAAGTTAGTAATGGGACTGGTAAAAGTGGCGCTGTCCTTGGGGGTTAAAATATACCAGCATACCCCGTTAACTCAGCTACACAGATCTAACCCTGTTGTATTAAGCACCCCTTTTGGCAGCATCCGCTGTAAGAAGTGCGTGTTAGCCACCAATGCCTGGACCCCGGCAATAATTAAAGAGCTCAAGCGCAGCATAGTATTGGTGTCTTCAGATATGCTGATCACTGAGCCTATGCCGGAGCTTTTGGCGACACTAGGCCTTAATCATGGCATGGCGGTGGCAGACAGCCGAATTTTTGTCCATTACTACCGCACCACGCCAGAGGGGCGTTTGATGCTGGGCAAAGGCGGTAATTACTTTTCTTACGGCAATAAGATGCGCCCCTTGTTCAATCAAGCTTCGCGTTATCAAAGACAATTAAAACAGGCTTTTAGCTCATTTTTCCCTGAATTGCCGGCAAAGTTTGCCCGCAACTGGACCGGCGCTTCGGATCGCTCCGCCACCGGCTTGCCCTTTTTTGGCGCGCTAAAGGATAACCCTAACATTTTCTATGGCTTAGGTTATTCCGGCAACGGCGTGGTACAAAGCTTTTTAGGTGGTGATTTCTTAAGTTCTTTAGTGTTAGACTTGAAAAATAACAACTCCCGCTCGCCTATGGCCCGGGGCCCGTTGGCACATTTCCCTCCCGAGCCGGTAAGAAGCTTAGGAGCCAATATGGTCAAAGCAGCAGTAAAGCGCAAAGAGCATATGGAAGATCAGGAACAACCGCCATACTGGTTAGACTGCCAGCTGACCAAACTTGCCGCCAGTGCCGGCAAAGCAGATAAGAATAATTAGCATGTCATTATACCAAACGATTAAAGAGGCCTTAGCCGACCTGACTTTTTCAAGTGATACTCCGGGAAAACTCCCCTCGGAAAGACAACTGCAACAGCAGTTTAATTCCACCCGGGTAACGGTACGCGAGGCCTTAATGCGCCTTGAAGCCGAGGGGGTGATCTACCGGCAAAACCGCATCGGATGGTTTTTATGCCCGAAGCGCCTGTTGTGGGATCCCATTCAAAAAGTTAACTTTTATCAATTGGCAAAAAACCAGGGGCTCAAAGCGAAAACAGAATTGCTAACCTGCAAGCAAACCCGGGCCAGCAATGAGATTTGTCAGGCCTTTACCCTCGATAAGCAAAGCGATTTTTATGAAATATACCGTATCCGCTATCTCGATGATCGTCCGGTAATGGTTGAAGAAATTTATTGTCCGGTGCAGCAGTTTCCCGGCCTGACTGAAAAAGCCCTGGACAGCTCGATCACCACCATTTTTCAGGATGATTATCAAGTCAAAGTCAGCCACGAGCAAAGTGACATTATCGTCACCGCCCTGCCCGATAATAAAGCCGAGCAGCTTAACTTAAACGGCGGCGCCGCCTGCTTAAAAATCATAAGAAAACGCTTCAACGAGCAACAAGAGCTAGTGGATTACAATATTGAATATTGGCTGCATAGCGCTATTGAAATGCGGGTACAAAGTAATTAATCACAAAAGTGAACATATGAATCAATGACACTCTATACCAAGCGAACACGAATTTATCCCCACAAGGCACCGCATTCATATCAATAGTGATAATCCCTACGAAAAATATTTAAATAAAAGTATTGTTAGACGGAAAAATATCGTATCCCGTTCATTTTCTTAATATTAGAAATATCAGCAGATGGATTGATATAGGAGTATAAAGTGTATATTTTACATTTTATGAAATGCTCAATAGTTAGGAATTTAGGGAGCATAGTTGACTTCTCAAGATTTATTTAAAAAAGGAAATTTCTTTAAAGCCAGAATATGGTCAAAAAGGCGCAACATTAAAAGCTCTAAAAGCGGTGCCCGAAGATGAAATTATTCATGAGTTATTGAGCCAGAAAACCAGTAATAAAATAAACGCAATCTTTTTTATGTTTTGGTTATCGCTGCACTGGGTGCTTTTGTGTATTTGAATATCTAACAAGACAAATACTCTGAAACTTATTGCGATATCAGCGTCAGTACAAAGAGGTAAATTATGAGCAGAAAGCTTACAGTATTAATAACGGGGGCTAACCGAGGTATTGGTCTGGCATTGACAAAACATTATATTTCTCTGGGGTGTGAGGTGATTTGCACATGTAGAGATGAGCAATTGACATCAATGCGTGAGCAAATGTTAAGTTTTGGTGGTAACCCCGAAAATGTTATAGCTTTAACGCTCAACGACTCAAGACAAATAGAAAGAATAGCCGAAGTTTTCCCTGCCAAAAGTCTTGATATTTTAGTGAATAATGCTGCGCTAGGCGATGCGTCTGAAGGGGCAAAATTTGATAAAATGAATATGAATGAGTGGTCAGATGTTTTCCAGGCTAATACCATTGCACCGGTTTTGTTAAGTAAAACCCTGTTTCCTTTTCTTGAAGCTTCGCCCAATCCTTTAATTGTTATGATCACCAGCCATTTGGCTAGTATTGAGCTCAATGATTCTCCAGATTCCGTACTTTATGGCGCGAGTAAGGCAGCATTGAACAGTGTCGTAAGGCGTCTGGCGATTTCACCGGAGTTTATCGATCGCAAGATCACTTTAGGTTTAGTACATCCGGGATCAGTTAAAACACGTTTATCCGGGTTTCAAGGGATCAGCACGGAAACTTCTGCGCAAAATATTGCCGCTGTTGCAGAAAAATTCAAGTCCGGTGAATTTTCATCTGCCAGCTTTATTGACTCTGAAACTCAGACCGTTATTCCCTGGTAAATTTATCTGGTAAAAACCTTAATAGCTGTCCAGGGGGAGTACCGCTGACAAGCTCAACCATCAGAATCGCTGCGCTCTTCGCAGCAATTAACCGTTAGCCAATAAATAGGAAGGTTAATTTTGAGTATTATTGAAAATGTCCTAATTGCTTTAGGCTTGTCTCCAGCTAAAGAATTGACAGACTCTATGCGAGAATCGAAGACGTTAACGATCATGGTTGTCGTTGGTCTTATTTTATTCGGTGGTTTCGCATTATTTTTACTCCATATGGCAGGCAAGCAATAATTGTAACCTAATGCGGTAACTAGCTGGCAAGCCCTTATCATTCATATACATTTTGGAGAATAATTTGAAATTTGCAGTATTCATTTTATATTTCTTTGCAATGCACGTATTTGCTTGTGGAGAGCTGACAGAAAAAGCGTTTCTTCCTTTTGCCGTTGAAATTGAAAATGGTGCAGGAAAAAACATGAAGACATACGAAGTCTATTTTCCTGTCAAAGATATCAAGGAAACAGATTTCTTTTTAAATGGCATAACGTCATATGTTCCAGAACTCTTTCAAATAGAACTGTATTATCTGGAAACTGACCGCTATATTGGTGATTATTATTCAGCAATGTTGACCCTTAATAAATCACTTATAGATAAAGCTTTAATTGTTGGCGGTTACAATGCACTAAACAAGGAAAAGACTTCTTTAGTATTTTGCGGTAATTTCAAGCGGTTTGAATTAACATCACTACTAGAAAATAAGCGACCTAATTTAAGAGAAGTAGCGCTACCCAAGCCGCTTATACTTTGATGTTTATTTAAGGGAATAAGTTGATTACAAATTACAAAAACAAAATAAATTTTAGTTATGCCCTGAAACAACTGGCCGTCTTTTTTGCTCTGTGTATTTCTATCCAGGTTCATGCAGCTAATAGCATTAACGGTATACGTGTATGGCCTGCTCCGGAAAATACCCGTGTGGTTTTCGACTTAAGTAAAAAACCTGATTATAAATATTTCAGTCTATCTTCCCCGCAACGCTTAGTTATTGATTTTAAAGATAGTAATTCACTAATTTCCTTCCAGAACCTGGTTAAGGATGATCGTCGAATAAAAAAAATACGCAAGAGTAAGCCAAAAAATAAAAATTCAACACGTATCGTTTTAGAGCTTGCAGATAACTATCAATTAACCGTCTTTCCATTAGCGCCCATAGGCCAATATGGAAATCGTCTGGTTGTCGATTTATATGATAAGAATCGTGACAGTAAAGTCGTTAGCAATAAAAGTGCTGACACCAATCGCGATATTGTTGTGGCCATAGTTGCTGGCCATGGGGGAGATGACCCGGGCTCTATAGGCGCCAACGGCAGTTATGAAAAACGTGTCACCTTAAAAATAGCGAAAAAGTTAGCAAAACTGATAAATAACCATCCGGGCATGAAAGCGGTGATGATCCGTCAAGGTGATTATTATGTCGCTCATAACCGTAAACCCAAATTAGCACGTAAGCATAAAGCCGACTTATTAATTTCTATCCATGCTGACGCATTTACTTCGCCAAAACCCAGTGGCGCTTCGGTATTAGTACAATCGCCACGAAGGGCAAATTCTGAGTTTGCCCGTTTGATTGCCAATCGTCAAAAAGAGTCTGAGCTGTTGGGGGGCGCAGGAGAGACGATAAAAAAAACCAAAGATAAAAACCTGGCGATTACCCTGGCGGACATGAAAAAAGAACATACCATGAAAAGCAGTTATGAATTTGCTACACATGTTCTTAAGCAATTGAAAAAAGTGACTAAGCTTCATAAAAAAAAGCCGGAAGGATTAAGCTTGGCTGTACTTAAGGCACCCGATATTCCATCGGTATTAATCGAAACCGGTTTTATTTCTAATCCGAAAGATGAAAAGAATCTCAACAGTTCTGCCCACCAACAAAAGTTAGCAAAAGCAATATATACGGCGGTAGATAGTTATTTTAGCCGTAGCCCGTCTGAAGGTACTTTGTTAGCTGCCAATAGCGTGAGGGTACATAAAGTCAACCGAGGCGAATCACTGTCTGTTGTCGCGCATCGCTATAAGGTTTCTGTCGGGCATTTGAAAAGAATAAATAATCTCACTTCAAATACCATCAGAATTGGACAAACGTTAAAAATACCACGAGCGGAATAATCCAGAGACAGCTGATCTTGCGATTAAAATTTGATCCAACCTAAAAGCGCTTTGAACACAGTGCCATTATCAATGGACGCTTTACAAAAACAGAGTTTATAAACGGGGAAAGTGCCGCTGCGGCCAAAATATTCAAACAGAAAAATACATTTTCGAAATCCTCAGGTGGCTAAGCAGCTAACCAGTAAAATAATAAGGAAGTATTACAGCTGGCCGTAGCGGGAAAAGCGCAGTAACATTCCTATTTTTAAGGGGTTATACACTAAATATATAAATATGGATAAAGTGAAAGTAATAGCAATAAGCGGTGTTTCTGGTTGTGGTAAAACGTCGGTAATTAAACAATTGGCTAAAGAGTTTTCTTGCCCGTATTTACTTTTTGATGATCATACGGATGAAAATACTTATCCAAATGATATGAAGCTATGGTTTAAGCATGGTGCTGATGTAGCAGAGATCAAAACTCCGAAATTTGTCAATTCACTTCGTCATTTAAAAGCCAAGAGCAATAACGCATTTATTTTTATCGAAGAGCCATTTGGCAGGTGCAGAGATTCAATTGCTTCATTGATAGATTACGTGGTTTTACTAGATCTGCCTATGGAAGTTTGTCTGTCCCGTGTAATTATGCGACATATTAAACATGCCTCCGGTGATTCATTAAATACGATTCCCAGGTATTTATCCATGTATGACGATCATTTTCGAGACATATATATAGAATCAACCAATCAAGTTCGTGAAGATAGCGACCTTATCATTCAAGAAGTGGCATCAATTGAGTCAACGACAAAATCAATTATCAACTTCTTGAAAAACAATACAAAACAATAAACATCCTCAATTCAACCTATGCCGAAGTTTATGCGAACGTTAGGTGTTTAATGACCTGGAGTAACCCGAATATTAAAGAAAAAATGATAGCCGGCGACTATATTTCTGAGCCGCTATCATTTTTCTCTTATATAAGGCATCTGCTTCTTTGGAATCTTGCGACAATTCGGCCCTTAGAGCCAAGTTCGTTTAATGATAAACTAATTAAGCATTATTTTAGCTAGCTCTTCGTTCGGCGGTAATTTTTCGCCAATGCGCTCTCCAGTTACGGCGTGATATGCTAAACCACTCATTAACTTTTTGAAAACGCCCTTCATCATTGGTCCCATAACTAAAAACCCCATTAACCACCCCAATGGCCCCGCTTTCACCACAAAATCAGATGACATGTAGAGCTCGCTGCTGTTGGCATCGATCTCTTTCACACGCATTTCGGCATACATATTTTTTAACGGTAACGAAAACTCAGAAAGCTCCATTCTGAACCCCTGTCCTTCCTGGAACTCAATAATTTCTTCAACCAGGCTTGAGCCATCATTAAAAGTACATAAGCGCTTTGCTCCCAACCCTGAATTAATACCATTTACTATTGGAGATGTTTTTATTGTTGTAGCGAATTTTTCAACGCTGCTGAAATCTCCCATGACTTGCCAAATTTTCGCTGCCGGGACCTTAACTTTTATTGTCTGTTCAATGTGATGTGACATAAAAAATACCTTATTTCAAATTAATGCTTTTCTAGCCGCTGCTTTGGAGTAGCGGTTAGCGTTATATTTGTTTTTCCTAAACGGCTTGCAATCCTTTAATAATTACCTCAACTGATGCCTTCAGGCTCTTTTCAAAGTTTGGTTTGAGCTCTTTAAACGGTTCGAGTTGATAGATTTTATTCAGCGCCTCATTTTGGTGGGATTCAGCCGCCCAATAATTAGCGGTCGCGGCAAAACTCAGCGTTAAAAACTGAAATGCCTTTTCACCTTGGATGTTCGGATATACCCTGGCGATCTCAATAGCTAGTTGATAAAGTAAGTTCATTGAAAGTTGCTTGAACTCCAGCAACTGCTCGTAAGAACTATTGCTTTCGAGCGACAAAAAAAGTATCGGTGTCAGATCCAGAAATTGCGGATGAGACATATTTGACGCAACCCAATTTTCTGCAAAAAGCTCAACTTCCACGTCTTGATTGAGCTTTTTAAGTCGCTGACTAATGTCCTCAAACCAAGCTTCAAAAAGGCTTGCAAAGATATTCAAAAAAATTTCTTCTTTAGAGCTAAAGTACCGATACATATTGGACTTGGTAAAACCCGCCTCTGAAGCGATTTTGTTGAAACTAACTTTTTCATAGCCTTTTTCTTTAAACAGAGCCAAAGCCGCGTCATAAATAGCTTCTTTTCTCTCATTCTTCTTTTCGTCTGTTCTTGCTCGCTGCCAATTCATAAATACCACTTAAGTAACCGACGGTCTCTTATTTAAAGGTTAAGAGACCACCGGTCTTTTGTCAAGTTGTAATATTAGCAAGGTAAAGATATGGCGCAGGCATTGTTCTATAACATGCAAAGTGTATTAATGACGTTACTTAGCATTGCTGAACAGGAACTATTGATTTATATAGGATAAATATTGTCTGCCAAAATGGCTTTATCTGAGGGATTAAAGTCGACTTTCATTTAGGTAGTAAATTTTAAAGTATGAGCAAAGGCATCGATTTAATATGATATTTGGGTTAATTAACGTTTGAATAAATGTTGTATAGGCGACAAAATATCATAATTAATAACGACATTTTGTCGGTTAATAAAAGCTGTTAGGCATTCGACGAAAATGACCAATGGATAAAGTATGAAAAAATTTGAATATAAAGTTGTCGATTCAAAAGATGTAGAAACTGCCGGATTGTTTAAAGGCAGAAAACGTGAAGATGTAGAAAATTATCTTAACGCTTTAGGCAATGAAGGGTGGGAACTTGTAAACGTTGATTTTCGTGAACTCGAAGGCGGGTTAGAATTCGCTGGAGTTATGAAAAAAGAAGTTTAGGCAAACTATAGTATTTTTATGCGCCTGATAAGTCGAGCCGCGATGGCCGGCAAAGCTGGCTGGACCTGTGTACAAGCCTGGGTAACAGAGCATTCGATGAGTGCTATATTGAGATGATAATGAAAGCAAAAACCTTAATAACGCTTATTGCGACACACTTATTCGTAGGAGCAATTGGATTTGCGCTAGGGATTTATGTCCTTCCTATTATCACAGCCCCCACCTCTCCTACAGCATCAGAAATATCAGTAATATCCTCTAAAGCGCAATATTCTGCAGAGTTCAAAAGAGACCTTAAAGACAGTGATTCACTTCACTGGGGTAAGGGCAAGGTTGCTATTGGCTCAGAATTCATCACACTCATGGGGGAACTCGCACCTGGTCCAGACTATAAGCTCTATCTGTCATCAAAGTTCGTGGAAACAGAAGATGACTTTAATCGCTTGAAAACCACTATGGTACAGGTAGGTGATGTTAAAACCTTTGAAAATTTTGTCGTGAAAGTATCCCCCGATATTAATCCGTCTAAGTACAACACGGTTATTGTTTGGTGCGAAACTTTCGGTGAATTTATTACATCAGCAAAATACCGTTAATTAAAGTTATGCGGCAAGAAATGGCTGTGCATCTGCCTATCCTTAGCTCTTATAAGGAGTAGTCGTGATAGGCAGTTACGCAACATAAATCACAGTCTCAAAATCAAACAAACCGAGTTGAATATACTGTCGCTTGTTGCCAAAAGGCGCAAGAAATTACGGCATACTCCACCCATGTTAACCTCAGTGTTACCCAATAAGCCGAAATTTTCTCTCGCTAGAGACTGCACTTAACTAAAAGGTTTAACCGCTTCAACAACCAGAAACTCACCTTCGGATGAAGTGTGCAAACTTTTGTTAATCCCCGTAAAGCCTGACAGTTCAAGCAGGGCTTTAATGCCGTTAAATGATTTTAATGAGTTATCCACTTGCATATCTCCGTCAATAGGTGTGTTCAGGTCTTCACACAGCCAAATGCGTCCGCCGGGTTTTAATCCTTGAAAAATGAGCGACATGGCTAATTTAGAATCCTGCCAATGATGAACCGAAAAAGCTGCCAGCGTTAAATCCACCGAGGCGTCTTCCACTGCCAGCTCTTCGGCCCCCGCCTTAATAAATTGAAGCTGATATTCTGGCAAATCGGCTTTTTGTTGCCTTACTTTAGCTAGCGCAATCATTTTTTCGGTAGGGTCAATGGCCAGTACTTCAACCCCGGCAGCATGTTGCGCCAAACATAAGCTTAAGTAGCCACCTCCGCAACCGACTTCGACAATGCGATAGTCAGCCGCAACCTTTGCCAAAGCAGGAATTTGCTGATGAAACTCTAGCTCTCCCCATTTTTCGTCATAAGATAAAGCGTGCTCGTCATTCCAGTGATTCATATATGATTTAACCTGTTTTGTTTTGATAAGCCTATTTTGTCCTAGGTTTAAGCACAGTCACAGTGCTAAACTTTAGTAATAATCGGCTTATTTTTGGCTTTTATTGGTTTGAACTCTTATCTCCCTGTTGACTCCGGCTTCGCTCATATCGACGAACTGCATAGTGAAAAACATCATGCTCATGAAGAATATGTGATCACCCTGATGCTGGCAGGTTACGTTACCTTTGAAGGCGAACAAAGCGTGAATATTAAGCCGGGCATGCTTACCTTAGTGCCATCAGGTATGCCGCACGCCTTAGTTAAAGGTAAAAATATGCAAGTGCACTGGTTAAGCTTTGCCCCCTATTCAATTCACTTAGATGAGAAGCATGAACTGATGCGCCCTTTTGCCCAGGTACGCAAAGGTGCTTTGCCTATCTTCAAGTTACCCTCAGCAAGGCTCGATTACGTGATTAACCTGTTTAATGAAGTCCAAAATGAATTGACGGCAGGGAAATCGAGCAAGGTTTTAGAGAGTTTAGTTTGTTTGATATTAAACGAAGCCGGAAAAGCGTCGAAACTCACCCTTGTGGATTTGGGGGCAGAAACCAAAGTCAGCAAAGCGATGCAATATATTCAATCACATAGCTGCGAAGGCATTAGCCTGAAAGACGTTGCATCGGCACTCCATATCAGCCCGGCTTACCTGGCAACTAAGGTTAAGCAGTCAACCGGATACACTGTGGGTCAATGGATTATCAGGCACAGACTCAAACGGGCTATGGAACTATTGGCAAATACCGATGAAAAGGTTGAGCAGATAGGGCTTAGCTTAGGCTGGCAAGACGTCACTCATTTTATTCGGCAATTTAAAAAATTCCATCAGCAAACACCCGCAGCCTGGCGACGAGGGCAAAAGTCGCAGCAATAGCTCATTTCACTCAAAACCTGAACAAAGCGGTTTTGCCCCTCCGATACTGTTTCCATAAACTTAATAAGTTTTCCCTACCAGTACGCTGTGGTTAAAACCTGTTGAATCACCATATAAAAAGTACTCGGTTACCAAACAACTTCCCCCGCAGATGTCTTTACAAATGGCATTTTATAGAGTGTGTAATAGACAAGCAGGATTGACCACAGTTTTATGGTTGAATCACTATCTTATCTCTGATTCATTCGGGCTTCATCCTCCGTTGCAGGTGGGAGCTGATCTGACTTCAAATCAACACAGGCTGGGATACATTAGCAGGTTTATTCAAGTTTTCTTTAGATATCTTGAATATTATAAGCAGACACACTCCGAGTTATTGTTAATGCTTGTGAGTTTGAACAGTTAAAGAGGTTTGAATATGAAAAGTAAACTCAAAAATGCATTCGAACGGGAAATGCAACTGGCAAAAGAAGCGTATAACAAGAGTAATTACTCTCAGAGTTTTCATCACCTGGAAAGGGCCCATATCCTTGGCCAGTCATACATTATCCCTCACACGAGATCTCACTGGTGGATGCTTAGGCTTGGCTGGAAAACCGGCGATAATAAAGAAATCTTCGGACAAGTTACCCGAATCATTGCCTCTATTATTTTTTCCCGGATTTGGGTGCCTATTGGCAACACCGGCGGGGCCAATGTCAATCCCTTGAAAAAGATGCCTATTCCGCAAGAATTGCAAAAACTCCTTGATGAAATCCCGGACAGCTAACTCATATGATACTGCGCAAGTGGCTCGCAAAAGGGAGCCTTATTGCAGTTTTGCTATTACGACTTGCAATAGCCTACCCGGCCATTTCTTTTCAACTGAAAGTCAAAAAAATTGACCGGGAGACAGCTCACCAGAAAACTGACCAAAAGCATAACGGTATTGATAGCCCGCTCACGCATGTCAGGCTTATACCGGTTATGGACTAGAGTTAATGGGCCTTAATTTGCCGATACAGGCTGCAACTTGTTTTTCATAATTGCCTTATACTTACTGAAAGTGTCCTCATCTGCGTAAAAACCAGCCGGTAAACATGAAACTCTATGCTTTTATTTTTCTGGTATTATTGTCGGGGCAAATAAATGCAAATGAAAAAACGATAAAAGTCGCCGTTGCAAAACGTCCTTCCGCTTCCGAAACCCTGTCCGGACCTTTACCTAATGTTATCGCCAGCATACTGGATGCCGGCGGAATAAATTATCAGATGGATTTATTCCCTTTTCCCCAATCCCTGAATCAGGTCGCTATGGATAACTTAAAGCAATACAAAATTGTGGTAAGCCTGGCCCATCAAAACCTTTTTGATTTTCCAACGATAGGGATCCCTAAAATTGAAGGGGCGATCAAAATGATCCAACATGCCAGGGTCGATGGCTTTATTTTTACTGCGGCAGCCGTTGACCCTGTTATTGATAAACTTAAATTAAATAATATCAGACGAACTTTTTTTGCCCGGCTGAATGTTAAAGTTGCATTGCCTACCGGCGGGGTTGGAGGCAATATAGCTCAGGCACTGCAAAAAGGCATTGATAAACTGCAAAAGCAGCAAATTTACCTGTCACTGACATCAGGATGGAATCAGGAATATCAAAACTGGCAGCCATACAAAAAATATTAATTCCATATAGGCAAGCTTGCAGGTTTCATAATCAAATTTTTACGGGCCGGAATCTCGCGTAACTAGAGCATTAAAACAGCGTCAGGCTTTAGCTGTCCAAGTTTTGTTTTATTGAAAAGCGTGGCCAAATTTAACTGACCACTGCAGTTATCACCGCCGCTACTGATTACGCTTGTGCTTAGGCACGTAATTTAAAATAGAAACCGGCACTACCTTTTTGACGGGAAAACCTTCAATTTCTTTGCGCTCAATAATATGTCCCAAACGACTTTCTATCGCACAAAGGTTTCTAAAATTATCTTTTGACACAAAAGAGATGGCTTCACCGGATGCACCGGCACGTCCGGTACGGCCAATGCGATGAATGTAATCGTCTGCCTGATCCGGCAAATCATAATTCACCACACGAGGAAGCTCATCGATATCAATGCCCCGGGCAGCAACGCCGGTAGCCACTAAAAAACGTAATTCTCCCGATTTAAAGTCGGCCAGTAATTTTTCACGAACCGCCTGGGTTCTGCCGCCGTGAATGGCCTCGGCTCTAATGCCGCGCTTTTCCAGTTGGCTCGCCAGCTTGGCGGCGCCGTGTTGAGTCTCAATAAAGATAAGCGCCTGATCCCACTGCTGCTCCTTAATCAAATGACTCAACAAGGCGGATTTATTGCCCTTATCTACCGTGATCAGCCACTGGTCAATTTTTGCTGTGGTCGCACGTTCGGGAGAAATCGATATTTCTACAGCATCCCTGATGGCGGTTTTCGCCAACCGGCGAACATCGTCAGAAATGGTGGCAGAAAATAACAGGTTTTGACGCTGCTCAGGCAAGCGATCAATAATTTTATTAATATCGTCGATAAAGCCCATATCCAGCATTCTGTCAGCTTCATCCAGCACCAGGACTTCAAGTTCATCAAAATGCAGCGCCCGTTGATGCGCCATATCCAATAACCTGCCCGGGGTGGCAACGAGAATGTCTATGCCCCAGATCAGCCGCTGTTTTTGAGGTTGGGAATCTACGCCGCCATACATTGCCATGGAACTCAGCTCCAGATGCTTACCGTAGTGGCTAATACTGGCCTCAACCTGCACCGCCAGCTCACGCGTAGGGGTAAGGATAAGTGCCCGAATACGCTTGCCACGCAGCTTGCGCTCAGAATTCAGTTTCTCCAGCACAGGCAAGACAAAGCTGCCGGTTTTGCCGGTACCTGTTTGTGCGGCGGCAACTAAGTCTTTTCCCGACAAGATAACAGGTATTGCTTGTTTCTGAATGGCCGTGGGCGCTTTATAGCCCAGCTCAGATACGGCCTGTAAAATAGGATCACATAATCCAAGTTTTGAGAATGGCATTTAGAACCTCGGGCATATAATTATCAACGGATTGCTCTGCCTGCTGGTGCTAATAGCAGATCGCGAGTAAAAAGAGCCGCGCAGTATAACAACAAACCACATAGCGTCAAGGCAGGAACCGAAAGCGTACGCAGAAAAGCCGGGCACTTCGTAGTAGCAGTTGTGAACAGGCAAACTGAACTTTACCCGTTAACTTTCAGCGTCCAAAAATAAGTGAGGAGTCCGGCTTCATTTAAACGTATCAATCACATCATGCCAGGATGCAACTTGCCTTGCCCTAAAAGCTCATAGCTTAAAAAAGAATGCTCAACTGGTAACTTATTGAACGTCCGTGGGTAATTGGCACCTGGCTAACACCACGGCGCCTGACGTATTCGGCCATATTGACTTGCTCTTTGGTCAGGTTATTCACTTTGACGTTATGAGATAACTGATAGCCAGCCAGGTCTTGTGTATAGCTGGCATTGATATCTAAGGTGATGGAGGAGCTGATGGGAGACTCAGGCCCACTACTGCTGCTGCGATAGCTGAGCATGGCTGCCAGGGTGACATTATGCCAGGATTTGTTCAAACCCAGGGAGAAGTAATAGTTAGGGACAAACTTAAAATTATAATGCTCGTCCCTGCCAGCTTTATCTCCATCGTCACCGTCCAGATAGTTAGCACTTAACATGGCGCCCCAGTTGTTCCTGCTCTGGTAGCGAGTCTCAATTTCTACGCCGTAGCCGGTAAACTCTTCGCCGTTATTATAAATGTTTACATTGGGGGCAACTGTGCCGTCTTCGAGTATGAGGTCGCCTATTCGCCTGAATATTTTATTATCATAAAAGGCATAATAAGCTGTTGCCTGCAAGGACCAGTTTGGCGCTACAGACAGATAGGAAATTTCAAAAGAGTCGCTGGTTTCGGGATTTAACTCCCGGTTACCATGAACGCCTGCCCCGATATCAATAAAGAAAAGTTCGAAGATGGAGGGTGAACGATATGATTGAGCCGCAATAAATTTTATCCGTTGCTTTGCTGATAAATCATAACGGTAACTTAACCTCCCGGACAGGTTGGTGCCGAAAAGTTCATTTTCGGTGTTTCGAACACCGAACAGCCAATGATGTTTACTATGGTTTACGCCTAATTGACTCCAAAAAGCATAGGAAGAAAGACTTCTGCCGGTTATGTTCTGCCCCAGTATAAAGTTTCCGGCAAAATCATAATTAGAAAAATCCAGGCTCCTGCGCGTGTCATAATCTACACCCAGCTCTAAAGAATAGCTATCAGTTAACAGCTTATTAAAACTGAGCTGATGATGTATTCTCCTGCTTTTTCTGCTGCTTGATTCTCTTTTGTCGGCAAAGCGATAGTAGCTTTTTTCTGTCCTGTCGTAGGCAAAAAGATAGTTGAGTTTGCCCTGCGCTCCGAGCTCGTTTTCATAACCATAACTGAACATATAACCTTCATTTTTTAGCGGACCGCCGGCTCTACTGAAAAAAGGAACAAAAGCAAAAAAGTTTTCATCAATTTCATAGGCATTGGCCAGTACTTTATGCTTGCCATGTGTCAACACGACACTGATGTTATCATTATCGATGAAATCGGTGACTCGAGCGGTTTCTTGGTTTTCGGCGGTAAAATCTCTTTGCTGCCTGCCCTGGTGTTTTTTTGAGAGCGCAAGAAAGAATTTGCTTTGTTCAAAGACATCAAAACTTTGCGAATAATTCAGTACATGATGACTATGATTACCAAGCTGAAGATTAGCATTGGCATAGGCAGTACGTTGATCTTTAAGCTTAATATTAATGGCACCGCTATAGGCATTGGTGCCGTACAATACTGAACTCGGGCCTTTAAGTACCTCAATGCGTTCAACATCACGAATATTGATACGGTTGAGTTTATTATCGCTATAAGTACCATCCCAACTGGGCACATCATTGATCATCACCAGTACCTTGTTGGCATAATTGTCCTGCAACACTCCCCTGATAGTGGTTAAATTCTTTTGAAAATAGGTGTGGATCACTTCTACGCCAGCAAGCTTACTGATGGCATCTGAAATCGATTGGTAACCATAAGTCCGGATATCCTTGGCGGTAATCACCGATACCGTAGACCCGGTATCAAACAGAGATTCCGGCTGCGTGGAGGCTACAGTGATCGGTATTGCCAATAACTGCTCAAGACTCAAACTAAACAGATTATCATCACTGGCCTGCTGTGATAGGCAGGCCTTGGCATAACAGCAAGACGTACAAATAAACAGGATAGGAGCAATATTATATATGGCTCGGCCAAAGAAAAAACCATGCATGCGTACAACCTCATTTCAGGCTTTACTTCGGCTATGATGAGCGCTGTATTAACCCCAGCATCACAGTACCAGAAGAAACTTATGTAGTTCTTTTTGTTCAAGTGCCATTTGCTAAATGGCTTCAGCCAAAATAAACAAATAATAGCCTGGCACAAAATAAACAACATAAGAGCTCTAAAGCCCCTGACAGCTAACAAGATCAAGTAAAGAAGATAAATGCTGATTTTGCATTAAATTTAATAACACGACAGAGCCGTTATCCCCCCATAAACTAAAAATGCCATAGTTATCCCAGGATTACGCCTTAAACACCTGATACATCAAAAAACTGAAATTTATAGCTGATTATTCTTATCTTAAGCATGCAATTTTGTTTATCGCCAAAAGCGACTGGTGCTAGAATGCGCACATCTACAAATTAATAGGATGAGTTATGAAATATGTTGTTTTAGCTATCGTTATTGCACTGGTGGTATTTTATTTCACCAGAAGCGCAAATAATAAAAAAGTCGCGGTTGAGAACATTGCTATCGGCAAAGACTTTTTAGTAAAAAACAAAGCGATAGAGGGAGTGACTGAAACGGCTTCAGGATTACAATATCAAGTTTTACAAAAAGGCGAAGGGAGCGAGCACCCCACAGCCCGTTCGAAAGTAAAAGTGCATTATCATGGCTCTTTAATAGACGGTACTGTTTTTGACAGCTCGGTAGAACGCGGCGCGCCCATCAGCTTTGGTTTAAACCAAGTGATACGCGGCTGGACCGAAGGGGTTCAGTTAATGGTGGTTGGTGATAAATTTAAGTTTTTCATCCCGGCAGAGTTAGGCTATGGCAATAGGGCCGCAGGAAAAATAGCACCCGGTTCCATGCTTATTTTTGAAGTAGAACTGCTGGAAATTCAATAGTTCAATGCATTGGCGTCAGGCACTTTCAGATTGAGAGTGCCTGATTTTCATGGCGATAAGTCTTTGCATGTCCATCTCTGCCAGCTTTTTGGAAAAGCAGAAAAGCTCAATAATATTTCATTTGGAGTCAACGTTTTCTCAAAAGACTTAAATTGCAGCAACAGACTAAGAGAAAAACTCCCGGCGCCTCATCAGTAACAGCGCAAACATCGACATCACTAACGATAAAGCAGACGCCAATTAAATAGCTTCAAACTTGTATCCTGCACCATAAATGGAGCGAATAAAATCATGCTCTAACGGCAATTTACTTAATTTTTTGCGTAAATTTCGGATATGGCTGTCCACAGTCCGGTCAGAAACATCACGATAATCCTGATAAACCAGGTCAATGATTTGCCCGCGGGAATAAATTCGGCTTGGGTTGGCGTAAAGCAGGTGGAACAAGGAAAATTCTATCGCCGTTAACTCTACCGCCTGCCCCTGGTAGTTCAGGCAAAAGCTGTCGCTGTCCAGGATTAACTTTCCCGCCGCATTGGCGAGCTTGCCAAAGCGGCGTAAATTGGCTTTTACCCGGGCAACCACTTCTTTGACACTATAGGGCTTGCAGACATAATCATCTGCTCCTATCTCCAGGCCGATCAGGCGGTCAACTTCCTCTATTTTGGCGGTAGCCATAATAATAGGGACTTCAGAAAATGCCCGCACCTCCCGGCAAATATCCAGGCCATCTTTACCCGGAAGATGGATATCGAGAATGATCAGCGCCGGCGTATTGCTTTTTACCCAGCCGACAACCTCATTGCCGTCACTCAAATGCTTGGTCATAAAACCCGCCGCCTGCAGATAGGTAGCGACAATATCTGCAATATCAAGATCATCTTCAACAATTAATATCATTTGTCCGTTCATCTTTATTCATCCGCCAGCGGCATTGTTATGTTAATACACAAGCCCCCCAAGTTTGAAAGTGACGCACTGATCTCCCCCTGATGAGCTTCAATTATTTGCTTACATATATATAACCCTAAACCACTGCTTTGGGTTGACATGGCTTGTGTCTTTTTACTGCAATAACTATGACTGAACAAATCATTCAACTCACTCTCTGCCACCGCAGGCGCACTGTCTTTGATGAGCAGCTCAACCGTTTGCTGATGCTGCCTGGCAATAATAGTTAACTTTCCCGGTTGATGCGTATAACGCAACGAATTTTTAATAATATTAGCAAACACTTGCGATAAACGACCCGGATCGGCAATCACGATTGCCGTACCTTCGAGTTTAATCGAGACTCTAAAAGACAGGCCTTTGGACTCCACCAGCGGCCGGTAGGCATTTATTTCCTGTTGCAGCCAGGATTTAAACAACAGCGCTTCGGGGTTTAAGCTCAAAGCGCCCATTTCCAATAACGATACCTGACGTAAATCTTCAATGCTATTGGTCAGCTCTGCCAGACGCTGACTAAGAATGTCATGTGCCTGTTCGGGATTTTTTACCATGCCGTCTTTCAGGGCTTCCAAATGTATCTGGATCACAGTGATCGGATTTTTCAAATCATGGGCAACATTGGCGATAAACTGGTTTTTTTGCTCCATCAGCGCCATCACCAGCTTCGACTGCTCCAGGGCAATACGCTTTTTCTGGCTTTGCCGTAAATAGAAAAAACTAAACAAAGCGAACAGACAAAGTGCGCTCATGCCGGCATAAAACCACAGCTTTTGCTGCTCGGCTTGCTGTAACTGCACTTGGTTTTGCTTTTCCAGCAGCTGTTGCTTAACCAGCGCGGTGTTTTTCTGCGCATTAAGCAAATTTATTTCATTTTGCTGCTGGAACACTCTTTGTTCATCTTTAACTTGCGCTTTTTCACGTTCGAATTCTCGTAACTTTTTCAGGTAGAAAAGTGACTTAGCATAGTCCCCCGCCTGTTCATAAATATCGCTGGCGGTTTCATATTTTTCGATGTTCATGGCGATATGGGTAGTCTCAAAGGCGAGTGAGGCCTGAATACTTTTTACTGCCGATGGAATATCCCCCACGGCAAGATAATAGTTGGCAAATGAGGTTTGAAGATCTTCATGCACCCGTTCAGAATTAACGTCTTTCACTAGGGCTTTTACTTTATTTAAGGTACTGAGGCTGGCAATATAATTTTGCTGTTCAATAAATATTAAGACTTTTCCCAGGTGCACTGTGGCTAAATCTTTTTTGCTTGAATGGTTCACCATATAACCCAGCGCATTATCCATATAAGCAATACCCTCATCATATTGCTGCAGCTTATAATAGCTAAAGGCCATTTTATAGTTTAAGGAAGCCAGGTTTCTTGCGGATTCATGCCCTAAGTCCCGGGCTTTTTGAAAATATGCCAGTGCTTGCTGATAGTTTTCTATTTCATGATGGAGGGTGCCAAGGGCGGTGTAAGATAAAAATAACCCGGACTTATCATCAAGCGCCAATTGCTCTTTAATCGCTGACATCAATGCCGGTAAGGCCGCTTTAATATTGCCGTACGAGGAAAGGTGATTAGCTTTAATCGCCAGCATCCGGGCTGATTTTTTGAAGTCTTGTTCTTTTTTAAGGGTTTCAATCGCTAATTGAAAATAAGGTTCAAATTTTTCAAAGTCGGGAATAAGCGCAACATTATTGGCCGCTTCGGTATATATATTCCCCAACAACTCAGGCGCATGCGCTTTTGCCAACGGCAATGCCTGCTGTTCAATGATTTTTAAGGCCACGTCATTTTTGTCGATCATGCGCTCACTTTTTGCCAACAGCAGTAACCCCTGCGCATGGGCTTTGTATAACTGATTTTCTTCTGTCATCAACGCCAGCTTTTGATAACTCGCTTTAACACCGTCAAAATCTCTGTTTTTCCGCTGTGCCCGCATCACAAACAACAGCGCTTGCGCCGTTAATGCCGGTTGCTGTTGCTGCTGCACCGAAGACAGCAAGGCAAGTGCCTGTTGCTCGGCATCATGGTCTTTTAATGAGATTTTCGCGATCGCCTGCTGTAAAGTTTCCGGGCTATGCTCAGCAAAAGTGAACGAGGAGAGGCTTGCTAGCAATATAAAGGTGGCAAAAGAGAAACGTTTCATCAGGCTGTATCGAAAGAAAAAAACGGATTTAAACAAACCCGCTATTTTTAGTCAATGGCTTATCTTCTGGAAAAAACCGCATCAAGTGAAGCCCCTCCTTAGCATGTTAATCTTTCGTATCTTAATGCTAAACATGGCGTTATTATTAATATTGCCCTGCTTAACCTTTGTCCTGGTTTTACTTTATCATCGGCCATCTACAACAGCATTCAGGGTGAATCTTGATTACCTTGATTCCTTATAGCGGTTAAATAAAACATAGAGGGCTTGCGCCCGGGCTTCTCTTTTAGCATTTATCAAGGGCTTCGCCATGACTTTTTCAGCAGGTTGTTTTTCCTGGAGTTCTGCTACATTGACATCATTGTCGGGATGATTTTCCATAGATGAGAATGCTAATTTATTCATGTAGTGCCTAATGGTTTTTTATTTGCAAGCACATTTGACCTTAGTGCTTGTTCAGTCTGTTTTTTTGACTGCCGGACGGCAGGCTTCAATGATGATTATCGTTTCACTAAAAAGATAAAATAATTGGCGTTATGGTTTTCCCTCATGATAAAAAAGAAATGTGCACTGAATATGCAGAAATCAAATTTTATTATCTCCGGGAGTTAACCTTGGGCTTAAGCAAATAAACAATGAGCAAAAGTTGTTCTGGAAAGTCAACCGAGATGAAAGAGTCTTTTTATGCTAACAACAAGAAATGTTTGGAAAACCAGCCACGCCGGAGCTATTAAGCGCTTGAAGCTGATCACAGAAGATTTAGCTGAACTGGCTCCTGATTCGGTCCGGATAGAAGTCAAAGCCGTTGGTTTAAATTTCGCCGATATCTTCGCCTTAACCGGCCTTTATTCCGCCACCCCGAAAGGTGCCTTTATTCCCGGTCTGGAGTATTCAGGTGTAGTCACAGCTCTGGGTGATGCGGTCACCGATTTTAAAGTCGGTGACCGCATCATGGGAGTCACACGTTTCGGGGGCTATGTCGACAAGCTTGATACTACACCTGAACATCTGCAGCTGTTACCCGAAAGCTGGAGTTTCGAACAGGGGGCCGCCTACCTGGTACAAACCTTAACCGCCTGGTATGCCCTGACAGCGCTTGGCAATATCAAAAAAGACCAGCAAGTGCTGGTGCAAAGTGCCGCTGGCGGTGTCGGTTTGCAGGCAATGAAAATCTGCCGGGCATTAGGCGCCCACCCCGTGGGATTTGTCTCCAGTGAGGAAAAAGCGGCTTTGTTAAAATCCCTTGGTTTTGAGCAAAGCTATATTCGCCAACAACCTTTTGCCGACCAGTTAACACAACTTAACATCACCCTGGATCTGGTGCTGGATGCAATCGGCGGTGAAGTACAATACGCCAGCTTCAATGCCCTAAAGCCCATGGGACGCCTGGTGGTCTTTGGCGCTGCCGAGTTTACTCCCGGCAAAAATCGCCCGAATTATCTTAAAGCCGCCTGGCAATACCTGAAACGGCCCAAATACGATGTAATGGAAATGATCAGCGAAAATAAATCCGTGATGGCATTTAATTTGATCTGGCTGTGGCAGGAAACCGGTTTAATGGCTGAGTTAGTGTCGCAAATGGGCCGTATTGATATAGCCGCCCCTTATGTTGGTCACACCTTTGCCTTTTCACAGGCGCATCAGGCCATCGAATGTCTCAGATCAGGAAAAACCGTCGGCAAAGTGGTGTTAACACTGGCGTCAAACGACTAACAGCAGTGTACAGCTCAACAAAAAAGTGCTGCCTTGGCTTTCATGTATCAGGTTATTTTATATGAACGGGCCAAATAAAAAAGGCACCCGATAAGTGCCTTAAATGCTTTATGAAACCTGTTTTTTGTTATGACTTTTTATATCTTCGTAAGATTAAGCCCGCCATAGCCAAGGTAAAAATAGCCAGGGCTGAGGGCTCAGGTTTATCTGCCCTGGTAAGAACCACTGTGCATGAGCATTGACGCAACGGCAAGCACATCCCGGTACAGGAAGGTTATGAATTAACGTCAAGCGGCATATACCCTCTATCCTCATCGTGAGCACCTGCCCCCAAAGTACATATTTTCATGGACTCTTTAGACAAGCATTGCGCCAATGCCAGCTGGGCCCTGCCAAGAAAACACTGGGCTTTTACCGGGTCGTCGACATTGATAACCAACAACAAAAACTCCCGGCCAGGAACTATCAGCAGTTTTTAAATAACAGCCGGTAAAACAAGCCGGTTCAGCTTAAATCCCATTTCAAATAGCTAAAATCAGAATGAGATTTCAACTTAAAAAACCACATGTTCATCTCAAAGACGTTCGCTTAAAGCCAATGCTTTGTTATAAAAAAGCCAGCTCATTAATGCGCCATAACTTGATAATTTAAAAATTAATCTATTGAAATTATAGGAAGTCATGTTGAAAATCTTTAAACAAATTTTACTGCCCCTTGCCTTAACGGGTTTGATGGCCAACAGCGCGCAGGCAACGAATACTGCCTTTGATTTTTCAGTAACCCCCATTGCTGAAAATGTCTATAGCCTGGTTGCCCCCTCATTTGGCTTACCAACACCAGAGAATAAAGGCTGGAATTCCAATAGTCACTTTGTGGTCACCGACAAGGGGGTGCTGGTATTTGATACCGGCTCCTCTGAATCCATTGGTAAAGAAATTAAAAAAGCTATTAAATCAGTGACAGATAAACCTGTGTTATGGGTGGTGAACTCCCATAGCCACGCCGATCACTGGTTGGGTAATGCTGCCTTTGCCAATAGCGGCGCTGAGATTATTGCCAGTAGCCAAGCAACAAAGACCATGAAGAAGTATGGACAGCAAGATATCGATGCCTTTTCCCGCATGACTAAAGGTGCAACCGGTACTACCGAGATGGCGTATCCTGCTTCGTTATTGGCTCAAAGAGAAAAACGCAATCTCGCAGGGGTGGATGTTGAGTTCATCTTTTCCAATAACGGGCATTCGCCGGGAGATGTTTTGATGTGGCTGCCAAAGCAAAAAATCATCTTTGGCGGTGACGTCTTAAATTCTGACTGGATGCCGATCATGACGCCGCATGCAAATATCCCTAATTTGATTGATACCCTTTACGCTGTGGTAGGCTTAAATCCAGCTGTTGTCTTAACCGGACACGGCAGTGCAACAACGGTGAAGTCGGTAAAGCGAGATGCTGATTTATTAACCGGTGTCTGGAAACTGGTAAAAGATGGCTATAAAGAGAATAAAAAGCAGAAGGAAATCCTGTCACAAGCCAACATTATCCTGGCTCCAAAATACAAAGCCTTATATAAAAACTTCGATTCACAGCTCAAGCAACAAGTGAAGCAGATGTATAAAAAGCAAAAAGAGCAGGTAATTTAAAGCCTGCTCTTTATAAAGTGCAGGGTCGGCTAACTTGCATAAAATGCCCGACTAAAAATCTCGAGCGAAGATCCGCGACAACGGATCTTCGCATCATTCACCGCGTTTCCTTTGTAATCGCGCCAAGATAAATAGACTGACCAAAACCTTTATCTGGCTCCAGCTTTTGGTCCTCCAATTCATCCTCTACCTATTTGCCAGCTCTTCCTGTTAATATGTACGGCACCCGTTAAAAATACCGTACACCAGATCGAATATAAAAGCCTAAAGTTATTTAGACTGGCCGGTTATTTTAATTACAACTTCATCATCGACAGAAGTGTCCAGGCCCTTAATTTTACAGTCGAATTTATCACCTTCATAACTGTTAAAACTGATCACCTGCCCGGTTGTTACATTACTGCATTCTACCGTAATGGCGTCAAGGCCGCCGATAGCTCCCATAATATTTGTACTTTCATGTAAAGTTACTGTGCTGCTGGCCTCAGCATAATCGATCCAGATTTCGGCATCGTTACCGTCAGCCAAAGTACCTTGTAAAATAGCATAACCACGCGCTTGGGCGCCATTTGCCAACTGGTTGGATATATCAGCAACACCGTTTGCAAAACTGACAGCTGCACCGTTCAGGTTCCAGTTGGTGCCCACCAATTTCAAATGAGCCACTTTATCTGCAGAATTAGCCGGAGAAAGCCTGATACCTTGACTAAAAACTCCCCCTTCAATCGTGACATTGTCGTATATATTGATAAGGTGTGCCTGTTCGCTGAATTCACCGTTTAAAATCGTCAGGCCATCATTGATAGGCAATACGTAAAACTCAGCAAAACTGCCGCCATTAACGGTTATTGCTTCACCCGGGTACATAACCGTGACTTTTTCATGAAAAACCGTCCCGGAAAAGGAAACCCCTTTAATGGAGCGCAGGAATATACCGCCGTAGACCTCACCACCGTTAAAGACAAAATCCCCGGTGTAAAAGCTGGAGTTAAAGCCATCTGTGCGTTTCAAAATAGTACTGCCCGGTTCCATGGTAATACTAAGACGTGAATTGAACTGACCGTCTGCTTGCTGCCAGGTATCAGCTTCGTTTAACACCAATGCATAACTTGGAAAAGTGATGAAAATCAAAAGCATTGAGTGAAAGGCAAAAGTATAATGTTATAAATTGTAACAAGTTAGCTATGACATTTCCCCTGAGCATTACCTCCTTATCTCAAATTGAACTTTAACAGCCAGGAAATAACAACAGGTAAAACCAGATACCCGAAAACTAACTTTACCGGGTATGATGACGGGGAAATAATCCTTCTTGGCTGATAAGCGAACTTACCTGACACAGGTGGATAAACGACAAGTTCTTCGAAATTGCCTGCGGTATATTTAAGAAGGTGCTCACATAAACAGTAAAGCTTGTGATAAGCCCCTACTGTCCTTGTTATAAATAATCTTTTATCTGTCCGAATTTGTTGCCAGTTGCTCGGATATTTCTTGTTGCATGCTGGGGCTCATCCCCTTTTCCGTCAAGGTGCTTTGGCTTCGGCGATAGAAAAACACCAGAGAAAAACCAATCAGGTACATAGTCAGCGAATACATACCCGCCGGAATTGCAACCATACTGCCGTTTTCCATAACCGTCAGCGCAATAAACATCGCCAGCGCAGAGCTTTGAATGCAGGCTTCAATATAAATGGTAAAACGGTCTCGCATTGAGGGAGAGACTATTTTAAGCATGAACATCACACAGGCTAAAATAAACAAAGTCATACCCAGTATGGTTGCCCCAAGTACAGGCAAATAGGCGATTAAATTCTGCCATTCCTTCATCACAATCAAACCCGCTAAAAAGATCAAAAAGGCAAGGCCGAACGGACCGCTTTTCTCCGCAATTCTCTCGCCCAAAGCGGGAAAATAATGGCTGATGGCTATGCCTGTCATGACAGGCAACAAGGTCATGAAAAAAAGCCTTTTTAATATTTCCAGCTGCGGTATATCAAGCGGCATAGCGGTGCTGAAAATAGCCTGAGCGCTGATTTCCAGGATCAATGGCATGGTAAGCAATACCGCCAGGCTGGAAAATGTGGTCAGGGCAACAGAAAGGGCAAGATTACCTTTACCCAGGTGGCAAAATAAATTGGAACTTGTGCCGCCGGGGCAACAGGCAAGCAGCATAATCCCCAGCTTGAACTCCGCTTGCATATCAACCGTAAACACTACCAGCGCCGCACAAACCGGCACGACAGCAAGTTGCGCCAACAACCCCAGTCCCAGCACTTTTTTATTGCGCAGCGCCGTCGTCAACGCCTGAGTTGTGAGGGTTGTTCCTAATCCCAGCATCATCAAAAACATCGCCAGCGGTACTATCACTGTTAGTAAAACACCATTATTCATCGTTAACCCGGAGTAAATAGGAATTGTTCAGCATTCTATGGCGGTTTGTGAGCCTTGGCGTTAGTAAATATGCCCTAATGGCAAGATTGAATTCTCATTGTGCACCTGCTTTACTGTAACAGATCTGGATATCCAGAAATTACCAATAAATTCGGTACTCAAATGTAGTCAGCTCACCCCGGAAATTCAGTCGTTTAACTCTATTTATAGTTTCTTACGACTGATTTTATGAATTGTGCGGAGCATCTGCCATGGTGTAGGAATAGTCGTTATAAAAGGTTCGGTTCAACGCCCGCTTTTCGCTCATAGCTGCCTGTCAGGTTTGCTCTGAACTAATCCGATTGAACCTTAACCGTTAACAAATTTAACATAAAATTTTGCCCCGCCTAAAGTCGAGCTGGTACTTACCGAAATTGTCGCATCGTAATGGCTTAATAACTCTTTTGTGATCGCTAAACCAAGCCCGCTGCCGCTTCTGTCTGATTGATTTTCCTGCCAAAAACGCTCAAAGATCTGCTCCTGCATTTCACTGGCTATACCTTTTCCCGAGTCTTCAACCGAAAAAGCCCTGTTTGATATCGAGACTCTAATTCCAGCGCCGGGTGGAGTGTGTTTGATGGCATTCTCCAACAGGTTTTTGATTATGACGGTCAACTCTCCTTCATCGGCTTTTACGGTACAGACATCACATTTATCCACCAGTTCCAATGCCTGATTTTTATCAACCGCCATAGGCGCAAGATGCGAACAAACATTTTTAACCACATCCGACAGGATAAGGGTCGACAGCTGTTGTCCCGTCATATTTTGTGCCCGGGACAAGTCAAGCAATTGTTCGACGATGCGGGAGATGTACCGGGCATCGTTAATCAGCTTATCCTTTGCCGTCGACGGTGGTATTTTTAACTCTAAGCGGTTTAAAAATATCGTCAGCGGAGTACGCAGTTCATGTGCGGCATCGGTAATAAAGTGCTTTTGTTGTTCAAAACTGTTTTCCACCCTTTCAAGCGCATCATTCATGGCACTGGCGATGGGAAACAGCTCTTTGGGGACATCCTGCACTTTAATACGTTTTTCTAGATCTTCAGGTTTTATCTTTTTGATCTTTGCGGTCAAGGCATTAGCCGGCTCTACAACAAATCGTATGGCAATAAAACCGACCGATAAAAACAGTAAAAAAGCCACCAGGATAATGCCTGTGGCAACATCAACAATCGTCGCCTCAACCGCTTCATTTGCCAAATCTTTCAGCAGATCGCCCCGGGTCACTTACCAGGCATGCACCGCTTCTTTTCAGCCCCTTAAAAAGGCAAATACTCTTCATACAGCTGACGAATATTTGCCTTGTGCTGTGAACGGTTAACTTGAATAAGCTAACCTCGTTTTCAAATATGGAACTTAATAACCGAAGTTATGTTTCAGCTCCGGATGATCTTTACTTAACTGCTGCCAGGGATCAAGTGTGTCGCGGGTGATGCGGTCACAGTAATCGCCGTTGGCCGGAATAATCAAGTCGAGCACGAAATCACTGCCGATAGAGATACCTAAGTCGATCAACAACGGCGTTGATGTCAATAAGGTATCGGCCAGGGCACCGGCGCCGGCTTCAAGTACGCTGTCGGCAAGCGTCGTGACATATTCCTTGCTCAGTTTGCTTTCATCCAGTGGCTGACCGTCGGCGGTTTCCAAACCGCGCAGGACATCAAAGTACATTTGCCACTCTTCATCGGTGAGTTCAAGTACCGTTTTATTGTCGACGGTTACCGCATCGATAAAGGCGTTGATGCCTGCTTCTATGGTTTTACTTAAACCGCTCACTCCTAAGGTCAGGAAGTTGATAACAAAATCTGTCAACACTTCATTGGCATAGGCCAGTTTGGTATGAGGGTTCGAGCAGAACTCGGCTTCTTTAGAGCGGTAAAGGATCAAGGAGTTTTCCCTGGCGCTCGGGCGCATATCGTCATATAACTTTCTCGCCCCTAAGCCGGTATTGGCAGCATTTAACAAGTCACCGTCATCGTTATCCAGTGCCCAGGTAAACATACCGCCGAGCTCCTGGGCAACCACATATTCCGCTTTTTTCTGTACCGCCCATGGGGTGTCTAACGTGACCACCACATTTTTGCTATTGTCGTCGGGATTGGTTGCAACCAGATATTCGGCTTTAGCTTTTTCATCGCGCACATACTCATAACCTGGCTTTAAATTACCCTGGTCGTCATAGGCGGTTGCTTTGATATGGCGCCAGGCAACGTTGGCGGCTTCCAGGGTACCGATATTGCCGGGCGAATTACCCTGGGCTTCGGTCGGGAAGGCATATTGCCCGCTGGTATTAAGCTCAGACGGATTGACATTGGCCCATAAACGCCCGTAACCGGCATAGCCTATGATGAGTTTGCGGGAGTTGATCCCCTGCTGTTTAAGGTATTGCACGGCACTGTCGATACTGTGTCCTTCCAGTTCGCCGTTGGTATAAAGGGCGGTATGGTGGCCTACGGTATTGTCCCAGGCGCCGTAGTAGTCATAAGACATCATAAAGATATGATCTAACATGTCGCCGATGCCGGGGTAATCGACGCCGTCTATGGTCACCGGCTGCCAGTTTACCTTGGTTAAATGTTTGGGCGCCGTGCCCATGGCGGAGGATAACTGGTAGTCAACGCCGCGTTGATTGCCCAGGGCATCGAGTGCCTGGCGCAGTTCATAAACCAGCTTGGTATGGTTGTTGGTGTCTCTGTCTCCCATAATACCGGTTTTTGCACCGTCAACGCCGACAAATTCCCAGTCAAGATCAATGCCGGTGATATGTTCATTGAGCTTAAGGTAGTTGATCACACTGTTGATAAAGGTGGTTCGGTAACTTGGGTTATTGGCAATGACCGGGAAAGGATCACTTAAGGTCCAGCCGCCGATGGAAAGGTACATATCGAAGTTTTTGCCGTTACGGTTTAATACCCGCTCCATATGGGATAAATCGTTTTTCAAACCCCAGGCATAATCAAAGCCCCCTTGCTCTCTCAGGGTGACGTCACCGACATTATAGAATGCTTTGGTCGGCGTCGATGCAAAGGGGTTGGGGGTATTTCGGCTGTAGTCGATAACATGGTAAGCCGTCTGGTTCCACTCTCTTTTCCACTCGGGCAGGTTCATATCCGGTTTGCCGTAGTGTGCCCAATGATCGGGAATGATCATAGTGCCTGTGGGTTTGTCGGCACAAAGCTCGGCAATTTTCGGTCTGGCTTCAATGGTGGCACTTTCATTGCCGAACCAGTTGCTGGCGTCTCCCTCGCTGCAAATGGCGGCAAAAGAAACCTGGATAAAGTTCATGTTATTGACCGGCAATTCATTGGGGGTGTAGGCGGTAGGAGAATAAACGCCCCAGTCGGTATAGTAACCACCGATTAAATACTCATGCTCATTGCCGGCAGCATCGGTATAAGTCGGGTTCTGGAAGGTTTTATGGGTCGACCTGGCGCTGTTGTAATGGGTGATCACCCTGTCGTCTATGGTTTTTGGGAAGGGATCAAAGCCGGGCACCGGTGATGCTTCAACCACAACCGCATCCGCTTTAACGCCGTTATTGTTTACCTGTACCGATTCACCGTTAAGCACGGCACTGATGGTGGCCAGGCTGCGAAATTCAACATCGTCTTGAAGGACCAGGTTAAAACCAACCTGGGTCACTTCATAAGTGATATCGGTTTTTTTGGTTAAGGTGACAATATCGCTGCTACCTGTTTTTTCAATGCTGGCATCGGCTCCCCAGGCACTGGTGATATCGGCAATGGTATTAGGCGGGTAAGCGATCACCATTTCAGTCAGGTCGGTGGCAAAGACATATTCGACCGAGCTGGTCGTGCCCCAAATTTCCCCGTGGTAGAAGTCTATTTCCGCCATTATGCTGAGCTCTTCGCCTTCGGGGGCATTACCTTCTGTTGGCACCGGGCCGATTAAGGTCCAGGCACCTGTTTGCCAAAAGCCGTTAGCATTACCCGGTTCATAGGCAGCGTTACCGCAGTAGGCCCAAAATGCCCCTTCGCAGCGGTAATAATTGCCGTTGTGGTCGACCACAGTGCCAATGGTATATTGCCCGCCGTTCTCATAAGTGACCGCCTCTTCGATCACTTCGGCCGCGACAACTGAAACACTGCTTCCGGTTAATATTGAGGCAATTAGCCAACTGAGTGGTTTTTTATTAAAGCTCATTTCTCATACTCCTTTGATTATTCTGTTAAGTACCTAGATGAAGAAGTCACAATTAACTTTGTTCAAATAAGCACCGGGTCATTATGATAATTTTTGAAATGAGCTCAATACGAACAACAGCGGGGAAATGACAAGGAAAATCAAATATTGTTCTGAAAATAATCGACAGGCCGCATTATTGTTGACTAAATGGTCAGGTCTTTATTGTTCTGAATAGTTCTGAATTGCTCTGAATCAGCCTGAATTATTGAAAATCAGTACGATATTTATGCTGATTTGCACGTGATTGATAGTTATTGCCGCTGAATTGAAACGGCTAAAAGATATTGGCAAGTGGTATTATTTATTATCTAAGGGCAGGCTTGCGCATTCATCGACCCTTGACCGGCGATAACAAAGCCAGGAGGTTTTGCTGAAAAGTTAGCATGACTTTAGCGATACCACGATGAATATTCACATATGCAAACGGTTAACAAGGGAGATGGGCCGCACAAAGCAAGCCCTGTGTTTATAATAAGCAGGTAAAGTTTTAGCTGCTACTTGCCTGAAGTGATTTTTAAATGAGTTCCGCCCTGTTAAGCGGAATGAAAGACGAATGACCAGGGCGGCAGAAGAGAAGTTTAAGTGTCGGCTATTGCACATTGTCCTGTTATTTGCTCATTTAGCTTATTAAGCTGCTCACGGCTTTGGTGAATCAGCTGCTCCGCCCTTGCCTGGGCCTGTTGAAGTTTATCGGTTTGCATAACCGGAGTTAACAAGGGAATGTTTTGCCAACCCAGGCAAATGGCGGGGTTTTTATGACATCCGTCAACTAAATGTACTTCTGCCCGGGTTAAGTCCCGGTAAAGGGTAAAATAACTGGCCAATACTTGATTGATTAAAGCCAGTTCATCCCATTCAAACGCCAATGCCTGCTCTTTCACCGGAGCCAGTATCCGGGCCAGATTTTCATTTTTACCTTCTTGCCTGGCAATGTCTGCGTCTATCACTGCCGTTGCTATTTCTATAAAAGTCATGCTGTTAAAGCTTGCTTCTGCACTTGCCAACAGAGGCAAGGCATGGTTAACCTCCTGATATTCCCCCAACGCCAATTGCGCAAAAAAAGATAAAATCAGCGGATCGGCAAAAGTATCTTCCCCTAAAATACTTTTGCGATAATCCCCATACCAAAGGGGATAAGCCGAAAGCTTGTTTTCATTAAGCATTTGTACATAAGTCAGCCAGGGAATACGCCAGTCCCTGTTGTCGATAGCAGCCAGGTGCTGTTGCCACGTATCGGCAGCATTAAACGCCAGCAAGCTGTTATTGAGTAAGGCCATATTGCCGTACAGGTCCGTGTTGCAAAGTAATTGCCCGCTGAAGCGGGCAAGCAGCTTCATGGCTTCGGTATAATTTCCGTTTATCATCAGCCAGTCGTAAAAGACATAATAGATATTCGTTGACAGGTAATTTTCATGTTCCAGCCCGGGATAGATGGCGGCAAGCTCTTGTCTGCGTTTACCCAATACTAAGGATTTAAAATAAAAGTAGCTGTTATCCTCAAAGTGCCTGTCCCTGTTATAGCCTTTTTCAAAATGTTTTAATGCCGACAGTTCTTCATCAAGCTCTAAATGAAACAAACCCTGGATAAAGGTAATAAAAGGGTCTTGATCCAGGTTTTTCAACAGCTCAAAGGCAATAGCAACATTATCCTGATTAGCCAGGTAAAAGGCCGCCGCTATCAGGGAATAGCTGCTTTGGTTATAATGCGACAGCAGATAGTTTATGCCTTGGCTTAAATGTTGGTCTTCAAAATACTCGATGCGGTAAAAGGCATATAAAGCATCGATAAAATAATATTTAGCTTTTTTTTGCTGTTCATTCAGGCTGTTTTTTTCTATCTCTTCACCGATCAACCGGCGCGCCTGGGCTAAAGGCCCGGGCTGATCAAAAGACAAAGATGCCAATGCTTTAACTTGCCTGCTGCCATTGACCAGTTCGGCAATGCCTGAATTATCCTGCTTTAAGGCGGGATCATGAAAAACTTTCAGCAACTCACCGGAAACCGCTGCCAGAGATTGCTCATCAACCAGTTTACTGAGCGGTTGGATAGACAGGTGGGCCAGGCGGGAAGGTTTGCCGACAAACAGCAAATTCAATACGGCTTTCTTTTTGGGGAGAAATTTAATGACTAATTTCTTGGTATCGTCTAATTGGTCCAACTTCGTCAGTAAAGCTGTGTTAGCGGCGAGCTTAGTCCCTGAGGTATTAAGAGCTTTGGCAATGCTGCTTTGATAACGTTTGATAATTTGATCTTCCTGAGCTGCCACCTCAAGTTTATGTTCGACAAAAACCAGGTGTCCGCCGGAATTTGGTACTAGCTCCGGTTTGTTGAACCAGAACCTTGTCACCAGGGCTATCAGCAGCAGGCAGCTGATAGCCAGAGCAAATATCCGCCTGCTCAAAAAGAAAGTGGCTTTTTCTGGTTTTATTTTGGCTTCAGCTGTTTTTTCTACGATGTTTTCAGGGGGCGGGGAGAAAGTTTCAATACTCACCAGCAATTGATAGCCATGGCGGGGAACCGTTTTGATATAACTTTTTCCTGAATCCCCTTCCAGTGCTTTACGCAAAGCCCGTATTGTCTGGTAAACCAGGTTGTCTGTGGTAAATTCCGTTTCCCATATCTGCTCCTTAATCTTAGCTAAAGGAATAATCTCGCCCGGGTTGGCGATAAAAAGCTGCAATAACTTAAAAGCTGCCAGGTTTAGGGAGATGGTGACATCGCCATGGGTAATACTGTGGGACTGCTCATCTATCAGCCATTTGCCAACCTTAGTATTCAATATTCATTTTCCTTGTTGGTCATTCATGACACTACTCTTTTAAAATCCGGAAAAGAATAGCGGCAGAATGTCATTCATATCCTTTTAGTCACAGCACTTTGCTTGCATAAGCAAGCACTTAAGGGCTCAGCACTCGTTCAAATTTTTACTCAAAAAACACGTTTATAACAACAATAAATACAAACAAGCCAAATAATTTTCATTTTGAGTAAGGCTAAATGAAATTTTTCCATTATCCCCGCCCCTTGTAGACCTTGGATCTGTATACAATATTTCATTTTTGTCATAATTTGCCCGTCATGCTGTTAAAGAAAAAGAAAAAACCGTGAAATAAACAAAAATCCCAGTGTAACGGCAGTGCCTTTTATTTGTTTTATTCAGGAAAGATATCTGATAAATCGGTAGGTTGCTGCCATGAATTCAAGGGAGGCGGTCAATAACCTGCTCTTGGGTTAATCAGGCGGCTCTGAATATGTCGGATAGTTAAAAAAGTTGCGTCATTTCCGGTCAAGGAGCGTCTTAAATGTTGCAAATGGCCTGAAAGGCTTTATCGATGGATTTAATGCGGGAGACTCCTTTGACTAATTTTGACAAGATCAATGTAAAACACGAGAACAAATTTATACGGCATGACCCGAACATGCTCAATTCTGTCTATGGCACCACAAATGTTGAGCCCTATTGGGTCGCGGATATGGACTTTGAAGTTGCTTTGCCGATCCGCGATGAATTGTTCAGGCTGGCACAAAGAGCCCACTTTGCCTATGAGTTCAACAGCCAGAATGTGTACAAGGTTATGGCGACGTTAACTGGTATCAACGTCGCCATAACCTGGTACTTGAACAGGAAAACCTGTTGCAAGTGCCCGGGGTACTTACAGGAATCGCCATGCTTATGCGAGAATTAACAGCGCCGGGCGACGGTGTTTTGATCCAAACGCCAGTCTATCATTAGTTAAAAAAAGTCATTGGCTCAGCAAGCCGTGAAGTGCTCAGAAGTCCGCTGCAGGTTATTGACGGTCATTATCGGATGGACTTTGATGACCTTGAGCAGCAATTCTCCAGCGGTAAAGTGAAAGTGATGTTGCTGTGCAACCCCCATAACCCGGTGGGCCGGGTATGGACACAAGATGAATTAGCACGGTTGCTTAAGCTTGCCCGGGCGCATCAGGTCTTTATTATCAGCGATGAAATTCATGCTGACATTATCTTTGCCGGGCACCGCTTTCATAGCATGGCAGGATTTGCCGGAGAGAATTTTGCCTCCTTGATTGGCTCACCCTCTAAAACTTTTGGTATGCAAAGTATTTCCAATGGTTATATTTACACCGCCAACCAGAATTTATTGGCAAAAATTAATGCCTCTCTGGATTCCATGTACCTGGGTCATAGCAATGTCCTGACTAATTACGCCACTATTGCAGCTTACACTAAAGGTGAGGCCTGGCTGGATGAGTTGTTGCAATATCTTGAAAATTCAATTAACCGGATACAAGATTTTTTGCAGCAGGAACTGCCCCAGGTACGCTTGTACCCGGTAGAAGGGACTTACCAGATATGGCTGGACTTTAGCAATACCGCCCTCCCGGCAGATCAGGTTAAGCAGCTGCTGGTGGATGCCCGCATGGCACAGACCCCCGGCGCCTGGTTCGAAAGCGGTAACGAGTTAATGTTCAGGATGAATATCGCCTCGTCTTTAACACAGATACAAGAGGCTTTTAAACGACTACAGCAGAAGCTGTCTGCTTAATGGTCCGGGCAAGCGCAAACATAGGCCGCTGTGGCTTGCCCGTATTTAGGTAAGATAATAAGCCAAGGTACAACGGCTCCTTTGGCTATTTGCACAGGGTTTTATAATACATTTTTCCTTTGCCATCTTTAGGGGAAAAGTCGGTTACGCCGCCTTTGCCAATCTCAAAGTCACAATGACTCATCATCAGTTCTCTAAATTTCTTTCGCCCTCGCTGCACCCGGCTTTTTGCTCCGGATAACGACAGCCCCAACTTATTGGCGATATCTTGCTGGCTCAAACCTTCCAGTTCGGCAAGTTGCAGTGGAATACGGTACTTATCCGGTAGCTCGTCAATCAAAGGTTTGAGGCAAAGGGCCAGGGTTTTATAGTTTTCCTCTATCGGGTCTTGCTCTTCAGAGGCCAGGCTTTCCGGCAACTCGTCATAACTGTGATAAGCGCGATAATGATCCATGATCAGGTTATGGGTAATACGGTATAGCCAGCTCTTCAGACTGCCGCGTACTTTAAGCTGATGTAAATTGCTGCTGGCTTTAATGTAGACCTCTTGCAGTATATCGTCGACAACATCCGGGTCGTCCAATCGCATGTCGATGTAACTGCGAAGTTGTGCTTTATGATTTTTCCACTCGGTAAGCATGAATACCTCAAACTGCTTTTATTGATGGTGTTATTTATGACGTTAAATCATCAATAAGGGGAAACGGCGATGATGTAACCCTTTATCATAGCGTTACTTTGGGAGGAAAAAGCTTAAGGGGAAAAAGCCCGGGTAAAGGCAAACGACATCCAACCCTTGAGAGCGGTGTGAGTGTGGGAGCCGGTGCCAAGATACTCGGGCCGGTTTGCCTTGGAAAAAACGCCAAAATTGGCGCTAACGCTGTGGTGACAAAAGACGTACCCGAAGGAGCTACGGCACTGGGTATTCCCGGACATATCATACATAACAAATTAAAAGTTGCGGTTAACGATACTCAGCAAACTTGCTGCACCCCGTCCAAAGTGATTGATTTAGTTTCATAAGCAAGATTAATCACCTTATATCAGCGATATCTCCTTAACAGATGATAAAAAAACTTACGTATACAATATACTTGCAAATGATTTGTTAAGAATTTATTGTTTTCCTGGCAATAGAAACCTTATTGCCAGGTCCGGAGGGGCTGGTGCATCATTTACATAATAAAGGAATATTATATGAACATTTTTCGTTATGTCATCGGACTGACATTGATATCGCTGATGCCTTCAGGCGTAGCCCAAGCCGAGTCTGTTTCCGAATTTCGCAACAGTAATGATTACGTCCGGCTGCGGGCGCAAACCAGTTTGGATGAGAATGCGCCATTTTCTCAGGCAACCCAGATACAGGCCCATAACAGTTTTAACTCCTCCGCTTATGCCAGCGGTATTAACTATATCGATCCCAATCATACGTTATCTACCACGCAGCTATTGGATATGGGGATTCGCAGCCTCAATTTTGATATCCATTATATTCTCAATATCAGCAGTCCCTGGCCCTGGGAGTGGCAAAAGAAATTGATGTTATGCCACGGGCAGGATAATCATGAAGGCTGCAGCGGCGGCGAACGCTATTTATCAGAGGGCCTTGAGGAGCTGGCTGACTGGTTGGCGGCCAATCCCGGCGAATTGGTTTTTATGTATTTCCAGGATGAAATGGAGGGCCAGTACGGCAAAGCGGCCGATATCATCGAGCGTACTGTTGGCGAATATGTTTATCATCCCGAGGGAATGAGTTGCGAAGACGGCATACCGGTTGAAATGAGCCGCCGGGAAATCCTTGACAGCGGTAAAACCCTGGTGCTAAACAGTAAGTGCGGTAATGCCGGTGGTTGGGAGCACCTGGTGTATAACGGTTATAAAAAAGCCAGCGGCAAAAGTGGCGGCGGCACGGATAATAATATTGTGCTCGATCACAACTGCTTTGGAAAATATGATCAGGCGGATTTTAATTCCAGAATGATCACCGTTTATGAAGACAGAACTACCCTGGGGCAAATGTTTACCAATACCCCGCAAATCAGTGCCGCTGATATTGAATTCGCCCTGTCGTGCGGCGTTGGCCAAATTGGTATGGATAAGATCCACCCTAATGACGATGCCCGGATTGATGCCTTGCTGTGGAGCTGGG
This sequence comes from Thalassomonas actiniarum, assembly GCF_000948975.2. Lineage (GTDB taxonomy): Bacteria > Pseudomonadota > Gammaproteobacteria > Enterobacterales > Alteromonadaceae > Thalassomonas > Thalassomonas actiniarum. The sequence continues at coordinate 85,779 of NZ_CP059736.1, read as the reverse complement.
CGCAGGGAGAGCCGAACAATAATGGCGGTGAGCAGGATTGTCTGCGCCACAATGCCAGCGGCCGTTTCTATGACTATCGCTGCGACAACAACCATTATGCTTTTGGCTGCCAAAATGCGGCCGGCAACTGGTATGTCACCGATAGCACAAGTGTTTGGGACGACGGCAATGCCGTCTGTACCGCTGAAACCAATGGCGAATACGGTTTTGCCGTGCCGGTGAACAAATACCAGAATGAACGCCTGATGGCGGCCAAGCTTGGCAAGTCGGTGGATAATGTCTGGCTTAATTTCACCGATCAGGGAGAAGAAGGTAAATGGGTCGCCCCTATGGCCAATATCAGCATTAACTTTGCTGAGCATACTTTGCAGCCCTATGGCGACCAATTCACTTCAGGGCAAGTGAGTGTGGAAGATGAAGGGGCAAGGTTACGTTTGACCGGCAATAACTGGCAGTCTATCGCGGTAGATTATGTGATCACCCCTAATACCGTGGTTGAGCTGGACTTTAGCAGTGCTGTTGAGGGTGAATTGCACGGCTTTGGTTTTGACGTTGATAATGTTTATGGCGGCTATAAAGAGCGCATAAATTTTGCCGGCACTCAGGATGCCGGGGATGTTGCTGCCTATGATAATTATCCCGGCGATGGCGCTACTAAGCACTATGTGATCAATATTGGTTTGCATGACAGTGGTTATAAGCACCGTATGTATTTCCTGGTTGATAACGATGAAACCGAAGTGGGCGAGTCGGTATTTAGCAATGTGAAAATTTATGAGCGTTATGACAGTCAGGTGAACTTTGCCGACCATGAACTACTCGCTTATGCCGGTGATGAGATAAGTAGCGGCGATGTCAGTGTAGAAGATGACGGTGCGACTTTACGCATGACCGGCAGTCTCTGGCGCGCCATCAAAATGCCGCGGCAAATTGCTGACGGCACGGTATTGTCGTTTGATTTTGCCAGTAACGCGCAAGGGGAAATACACGGCATTGGTTTTGACAGCGATTTGAATAATAGCGCCGAGAACCGCTTCTCACTTTACGGCAGCCAGGACACCAGCGATATCAGCGACTTTGCCAGCTACAGCGGTGACGGCGTGACCCGTTACAATATTCCTGTTGGCCGGTACTATACAGGTGAAATGCAATACCTGTTTTTTGTGACGGATGATGATGCGGCTGCGGCAGGGGAGTCGGTGTTTAGCAACCTGATCATCAGTGAAGTTCAGGTGCCGTGATCTCCTGTGGCTCTTTAATGTTTACGGCAATTAAAGCTGGCCGGTAGCGTTTTATTCAGCAATGCCGGTTCAAGAGCACATACTCCAGCGGATTAACCAGCAACACCGGCTGCCTGTAAGCCCCGCAAGTATTTCACGGGATCAGGGGAGAGGTAACCCTGCCACCATCTTCAAGCTCGCGGGATAAATTTTCCGGTGCTAGCTCCCTGCCCTGATATGCTCATTATTCAGATCTGTAACCTTAATTCCTGCGGGCGTATCCCGGCTATACATTGCTTGTTAGCAGCTGGTCAAATCACGGTACAAGTACTCGAAGTAGCGTACCAATTAAAGCCGTCATGCAACAGCCATTATTAATGTGGCTGCTTAGCATGTGGTACAACCGGCATACCGGCTTTTTCAACCATCAGTACGTAAAGCGAAGGAATAACCAAAAGCGTTAAAACTGTTGATACAAAAAAATTGAAAATCATCCCGCTGGTCATAGGCGCCCACAAAGGGCCGCGAAATAGCGAAAGCGGTAACAAACTCGGATACACCACCGAGAAACACAATCGCTAAGGCCAACCGGCCGCAGAAATTGAATGTTTTTACCACCTCATTGAAATTGCCAAAGCCATTTCGATTCTGTTTTTTGCTGTGGTATCGCATGTAAAGATTTGTAAATAAATTCGGTAAATGTGCAAGGATTATGAAGAGAACGTGCAGGAAAAAAGAAAGTTAGTTGCAGAGCATGAGTAAAACTGGCCAGTCGATTTCATCCGGCATAGGCTTGTTGAGCTTAGTTCATTGTTTTGGCAATTAACTAAGCTGGCTTTTAGGAGAAAATAAATAAAATAAAAAGGAAGAAATTTATGAAAGCAATAAACAAATTTCTCTCGTTAGTGCTAGTGACGGGTCTTACGACCCAAGGGGCTCAGGCAACGGTAGATGAAGACTTACAAGCGATCATTACTGCTCAGGGATTCACCGGTGATCCGGCAAAAGACTTTGATCTGCCTTTGCCCGACGAACCGGAAGCGGACCTGGGTAAAATGCTGTTTTTTAGTCAGGCGCTTGGTGGGGAACTAAACACAGCCTGTGCCAGTTGTCATCACCCTTATCTGGCCGGGGGAGATGCTTTGGCACTGGCGGTAGGCGTTGATGCTGAAAACCCGTTGCTACTCGGTGATGGCAGAAAACACCCGGACGGCATCTTTAATAACCCCCGCAACACCCCATCGGTGATGAATGCCTGGATATGGACACAAGGCCTGTTTTGGGATTCGCGGGTTGAAAAACTCGCTGATGACACTATCAGTACGCCAGACTCCCCCTTTGGTGAAACCGACGAGGCTGCCGGCGACAACTTGTTAATGGCACAAGCGGGATTTCCGGTAACTTCTGTTGAAGAAATGCGCACCGAAAATTTTGAAACCGGTAACTCCAATCAGGCGGTTCGTGATCATTTGGGTCATCGTCTGGCAAACACGGGGATTGGTGTTAATGAGCTGGCCAAAAATGAATGGCGCCAGCTGTTTGAAGGGGTGTATGGCAGCCAGGGCGCAGAAGGTGAAGATATCGTCAACTTTGACAATGTCAGGCGCGCCATCGCCAGTTATGAAAACTCAATGAACCTGACCGATAACCCCTGGTTCCGTTATATCAAAGGGGATCTCAATGCCATGAATGAACCGGCAAAACGGGGAGCAATGTTATTCTACACCGCAGCCCCTGAAGGTGCTGGGTGTTCCGGCTGCCATAGCGGCGAGACCTTTACCAACCAGAGCTTTTTTAACGTTGGCTTTCCACAGATTGGTCCCGGTAAAGGCCATGGTGATTCCGGGTGGGAAGATCATGGCCGTGGCGGCGAGAGTCTGCTGGAAGCAAATAACAACGCATTTAGAACCCCCACCCTGCTCAATGTCGGCGTAACAGCACCTTACGGTCATGCCGGTGCTTATGAAACACTGGAACAAGTGGTGGACCATTACAATGATGTCGATAACCACTTACCTGCATTTGTCGCAGCTAAGTCTTGGTGCCAGCAAGCACAATTTGCTGAAACCGAAAATTGTCAGACCCTGTTTCCCGAAGCGGAAACCATTGCCAGCGGTTTACTGGCTAAAATAGCGGCCTTACGTGATCTGGGGATCCCGGCTATGCTCCCCCTGGGGCTGACTGATGAGGAAAAAGCTGATTTGGTCGCCTTTTTACACGCGCTGACCGACCCCTGCACCCAGGATGCCCGCTGTATGAGCAAATGGTTACCGGATCCCCGACGTGGTGACCCGGACAACCTGCAATTAAAGGCCATCAACAAAAATGGCTTGCCGTTAAGCATGACCAGGCAGTGTACCGAGGTTACCCTGCAAGGTGGCCGGTTACCGTTGGATCAAATGGAGTGTATTTCAGGCGGCAACAACGCTTTCTTTTTTGAAGTCGCAGAAGATAATACCATCCTTTATATCAGCACCACAGGCGGTACCGGTAATGCGGATCTCTTTTTTAATGCTGATACCTGGGCCACACCGCAAAATGCTCAGGCCAAGTCTATATCTGCAGATAATGAAGAAGTACTGGTGATCACTGCAAATCGTGGCTTGCGCTATATTTCTGTTGGTAGCAGGAGCGGTTATGAGTTAACGGGGATCACCGTGAGCATAGGCAGGCAGTAATTGTCGGGCCTGGCTAAGCTGACGAGCAGTTATCAACAAAAAAAATGAAAGCAACAGCAAGGAATGAAGTTGCAGCATTTACCTTGCCATTACCGGCAGCAGGCATGTTTGCCTGCTGCCGGTATTTTTCAGCAACGCCAGTTAAAGTTCATATCCTGTGCTAATAGGCTGCGGGAATAATATAGTTGGCCATGATATCATCGGCCTGGTTAACATATAGCGGCCACTCCAGGTAATTGCCCTGGGTCATGACTATCACCATATTCTGCTCCGGGAAGATATTGATATATTGGCCGCCATCACCGTCGGCGGAAAGATAGCGCACGCCATTAAGCTCCCTGTGCCAGAAAAAGTAACTATAATCACCGGCAAAGCCTGCCACCTGTACCTTGGCAACTTCTTCAACCCATTGGGCGGGTATGACCTGCTGCCCCTGCCATACGCCGTTATTTAAATAGGTAATGCCTATTTTTAACATATCCCGGGGGCGCATATGCATCCTTGCCGCCCCTTCCGGCAGGCCTCCGGGTTGTGAGCGCCAGTCGTAATCTGTGATCCCTAATTTACGGTAGAATTGGGCATCTGCCCAATCCCGTATCGGTGTTTGCACTAAGTTATCAAGGGCTTTTAACAGCATATTCGGGCTGGCACTGTTGTATACCCAGGCAGATTGGGGGCCCAGGTTATCACGGCTAAGTAAAAAGTCAGTGAAGTCGGTTGATTGCCACATTAACGCCAGATCATTACTGCCCCATTCATCCCATGAGAACCCAAGTTGCATGGTGAGCAGATGATGAAAATTCAAGGCGCTTTTGTTGGCATCGTCATTAAAAAAGTGGCTTTGCTGTGGTAGGTGCGGCGCAACGGCATCACTTGTTGAGACATTAAATTGCTCAAAGGCGATACCTGCCACGGTAGCCGTTAATGCCTTATTGACGGAGGCGATATAATGTTTGTCGGTGCGTCCCCATTGCACAGGTGCCGGTGTCGAGATCCGGGCAATATTATTGCTGAAATCGATAAAGTCATTGTTGCCGGGGAAATACTCTTCAACGGCCAGCACACCGTCTTTGTAGATCAAAAGACTGTGTAACTCCTGATAGCCTGCACTGGTGTCAGCCAGTACAGTTTTGTTCATAAGTTGATTAATCAGGGTATTGTCTAACCCCGCACTGTTGAGATCTCCGGTTTGAATATCGTCGGTCAGCTGCACCGGTCGATGATAGTGATAACTATGCGCTGGTGAGAGGCCGATGGTGGTAGTGCTTTGCAGTGAAACATTGCTTTCTCTGGGGCGGTAATGCTCCACGCTCACTGAAACCGCCAAATGCTCCCGGTCAATATCCTCGGTTATTTCGATGCTGAAGCTGCCTTGTGCATCGGTAAATGCTTGCAGCTCAGTGCCTATAAGCTGAACCCTGGCATTGGCTATTGCTTGTGCCGGAGCGCTGTTATCAAGTACAACTCCCGTTATCTGCATGGTGTTATTTGAGGATGAATCATCACATGAAAATAAGAAAACACAGACGGATAGTAAAATCGCTTTATGGCTCAGCAACATGATGAAATCCTTTTGATTGTATTCTTCATTTCGACAACATGTCCGGCCATTGCCACCGGAGAAGGGCATGATATCGCCAGCGTAATAGTTGCGGGCCAAGGGCTTAATATATTCATGGGTAGAGTCCTTATTTTATAATTATCTTTTTATTGGGGGAACGAGTTGTTTAGGCCAAGTTGTCAAATAACTTGCCTCCCCTTCCTTGAAAAAACCTGACTAACCATTGCTTTGCTGATAAATATTTAAGGCAGTCGCGGTATTGGTTAATCAAACAAACCCTATCATGAAAGCGCTTACATTTGTATCAAGACTTGAATATAAAACTGCTGCACCCGCTTTAAGGTACAGCAGTTTTGCTTATGGCTTTTTAATAAAGCCCGAGGGAGTTTTTAGTCGGACAGATTTGGCTCCGGCCGCTTAGGTGTGATCACCAGCTCTGCCTGATTGACAACAATACTGAGCTTTTGCCCGACAGGGAAACCGGCCAGACGCAGCCATTTTCCCCTGAGTATCACACAGGGTTCAAGTTTGACGGGCACATAGTTAATGCCTATGCCGCGGGTTTTTGTCGCCGTGTTGCAAACGGTTTCCTGTACGGTAAGTTGCCGATAAATGGGATATTTTACTTTTGCCGAGGCAGGCTCTGGCGTATGATGATATTTAGCCATGACGTACTCCTGTAGAAGTTCGTTGTGGTTAGCGACCTCTGGGTGTGCTACCACTCAGGGGTTGCGACTTAAGTTACTACGTTTGCTTTACCTTTTGCTTGGTTGTAACGCCTGTTATTGCAGCAGCTCATTGGTGGCAGTGTTGCAATAACTGCTCTCCTTTGGACTTGGATAGCATTATTAATCAAAGACCAATTTGCGGGGAAATCAATGGCGAATTGGTCTTTTTTTTGGGGTGAAATCTAAGGCTTGTTTGCGGCTTTTTACTTGTGAAAATGATTAAATGAATATTCAATCATATATCAGCCATTCTATGGGCAGAATGTAGAAGTTGCTGGTATTTAGATGATTGAAGTTCAATAAGATTTTGAATATGTTCTTTGACGGTTTGATTGGTTGAGACATCAATAATGATCATTAGCCAGCTGTTTATTTTTTCATTGATGTCGGCACTAATAGCAAGCACATCATCTATGGTTACATTCGGCTGCTGCTTTAGGGTTCTAATGTAGTTTATCGACTTATTCTCGATGTCCTCATCAAGCCATGAATCGAGAACGCTCTTTGACTCTGTTTTTATTAACCCGTTAAGATATGAGATGGCATCGGTTTGTTTCTGTATAACAAAATGCACAAAGATGCGTGTTCTCTCATCCGTTATATTTGCTAAAAAATATTCATATAAACACGTTAGCTCTTTATTAATATCAATAACGTGTTGGTATACTTCTTTTAACTGATGAAATCTCATACTTTACCCCTTTTGATATATAAAGCAGGACAGCAATCTTCCTTTGGTATCTCGACAACTTATCATGGATTGGAGCCTTTCATTGAATGGTGACAATGACATAACAAAATTCATCTGCAACATAGTGAGAGTTTCTATAAAGCAATATCAAAGTAGTCAATTTGACTTTTTATGGGCAGTCACCTGAACAGTGCATTGTCATAATGACAACCCGATAAGGAACTTAGTTAATGCGCTATTAATAGCCCCTATTTATAAAAACTTGTCAGGTAACAATTGTTTTTTTTATTTTCTTAAAGCCACATTTAGCGCATCTATTGCTGCCGACCAGTCAGAATCATTTATCCATGCATCTTTGATAAACTCTTGTTGCCAAGGACTTAAAAAAGGGGCGCACTCTAATGAAACACTTTGATCGAGCGTATGGCTGTTGATAAATATTTCTATTTCACTTTCAGTGTTTGCCAGGCCAAGCTGACTGAACAGCTCTGCCATTGTTTTATGACCTAATATCATTTTGATTTCCTGTTGAGTTAAATCAAATGAATACTTGCATATTGAATACCACTTTAATAAACCGATACTGAAAAATTAAATTCAGGGTTTTAAATGGCTAAATCGCTGGGGTTGGTCCTGTATTTTGAAAAGTTTTCTCTTTGAAGATAGCAATGATTTGCAACAGCAAAGCCGGACAGTCAATGGTTAGTTCTAAGCTAAACAACACAAACGCAGCGAGCATCCGGCCAGTATTTATTGGTGGTGATATTTGAGCGCCTTGATACTTATTGAGCCGCCCCGAAGTCCGGCACTTAGCTAAACTTCAAGGCAAGCAAACGCAGAAGGCTCAATGAAACGCTATATTAATTTCTCTCCATATTATTGTGGAACTGACTTACCCGTACGATTAGCTATTGCTATTAATGATCTCACCCGCAGCCATTTCAATAACATTATCCTCAGGTTCAATAAGGTCCAGGTGATGGCTGATCATAATAACCCGCATTTTATCCGCCAGTTTCCTGAGCAGAATCATCAATTCCACTTTATTGCTGTCATCCAATGCCGAGGTGGGCTCATCCAGCAGCAATACCTTGGCTTGCCGTAAGATAGCCCTGGCTATGGCAAAACGCTGCTTCTCTCCACCGGAAAACTGATGGCTTTGTTCAGACACCATAAGCCTGAGATCATGATTAATACGCTCTAGCCAGGCATGTAAACCTACCGACTTTAATGCATTGAAAACTTCATCATCTGTTAATTGTTGTTTAAGTCCTAAAGTCAGATTGTCGCGGATACTGGCATGCAGCAGCTTCGGCTCCTGATCAACCCAGGCTATCGATTGGCGAACCGAGGACAAGTTATATTCATCTAATGTTTTGCCGTTGATGAATACACTGGTATGGGTTTCGGGATAAAAACCTAAAAACTGATTGAGTAAAGTACTTTTACCGCTACCGCTTTCGCCTAACACAATGGATAAACCACTTGCAGGAAACTGGTAATTCACTTGGTTTAAAATGGTTTTGTCATCGCGAACAAAACATAGGTCTTTCACCGCCAAATCGGTAATATTTTCTAACACCAGCGGCGCTTCTGAAGGTTCTGTGGGCAAGCGGCTGATTTCCGATAAACGCGTTGCTGCGCCGCTGGCTTTATTCAGGTTACTGAAAAACATTGCCATCGCCATTAGCGGGAATGTCAGGCCGAATAAGTACAGCAGAAATGCCGTTACTGTGCCTAAGGTCATAGTGCCCTGTTCAAGCCAGTAGGCGGAAAAGGCTAAAATGGCGATCATGCTCAGCATCAGTACCAGGTTCGAGATAGGCCCGATCAGGGACAGCACTTTAGTGGCCCGCATTTCCTGGGTAAAGCATTCGTCAAGTAAGTCCTGGGAGCGCTTGTGCAGTTCGCCCCCGGCATTATGGGACTTCACCAGTTTGCCGTAGCGCAGCCATTCGGTGACATGTTTTAACAGGTTGGCTTCTGCCGCCTGTGTGGCCTTACCGATATTATTCATCATTAAGGCTATCGGCGTGATTAAAATAAAACCGGCCAGGACACAAGTCACTAAAACCAGGGTTAAGCGCCAGTCTAAAACAAACATAATAGTGATCACCGCTACTAAAGATATCAATCCGCTGAGCAAGCCAGTAAGATCTTCCGCTAATACCGATTTAACCTCTTTTGAGTCGTTAACGACCCGCGCACTCAGCTCGGCGCTGTGCTCCTGATCTAAACTTTGGCTCTGGCTGTGCAGCAGGCGGCCAATCAAACTATAACGCAAGCGAAAACTTATTCGATGGCCGAGCCTGCCGCCAAACCAGGCTAATACCGCCTCAAAAACGGCGGTAAATAAAACCAGGGCAATTAAACCTAATACCACAGCAGTGCCGACACCGTTGGCGCCGATAGAGTCTATTAAATGACTGGAGTACAAAGGCAGTACCAGTTCAAGCGCCGTAGTAATAACAACCAGTAAGCCTAAGTAGACAAATGATTTTCTGTCGGGCTTATGCGGAGAAAGCAGTTGCCACAATGACTGGGTATCACCCGATGATTTATCCATAAATACCTCTTTCAAATGACCATACGGTCAACGAAATGACCAAGATGAACCTATCGTATTGACCACTTGGTCACATGTCAACTGACTTATTGGTCATTTCCCAAATTTGTGGCACAATACGCCCGCAATCTGATCAAGGAAATCATCTGTATTATGTCGACAGTAGCGACTTCAAAACGTGAACTTATTATGGCGACGGCAAAGTCGATATTTATCGAAAAAGGCTTTCGCGGCACCACCATAGCAAATATTGCCGATGCCGCCGGTATTGCCAAAGGTTCGGTTTATTCATACTTTTCCAGCAAGCTCGACATTGTCAGAGCATTGTTTTTACAGTCCGATGAAAAAAACCAGTTTTTAGTCGATCAGCTGTTGGAAAATGAAGATAAAAAAGGCGTATTGTTACTGGAAGCATATTTGATACAGGAATATCAGGAAGTATTGAATGAAAGGTCATTCATTCAAGTATTTTTAACTGATGATATGATAGTCATGGACTCGGAAGTGATGAGCGTGGTGCAGGAATGCCGTATAAACTACCATTTGTCACAACAAAAAGTGCTGCTGCAGGCTTATGGCAAAGATATCAGCCCCTGGTTATATGATATTGTTTCCCTGGTAAACGGATTACTGCAGGAATACACGGTTTATTTAACCTTGGACGATGCCGACTTCTCAATAAAACGCTGTGCGCATTTAGTGGCATTTTGCCTGGACAGTGCGATAACCGCGTTAAGCAACTCCACACTTTCGCCGCTATTAACCAAAGAGAATTTCCCGCTTACGCAAAATATAGATAATGAACAACACCAGCGGAAAAAGGCTTTGAAACTGCTGGAAACGATTAAACGCGAGGCCGAAGACATGGCGGCCAGCCAGAAAAGTTTAGTGCTGGAAACATCATCCCTTATTGAAAATGAGTTGTCACAACCTGCGGTAAACTCAACGTTAATTCGCGCCCTTATCGCTAATTTGCGCCCGTATGCCGAATTAAATGTGTACCGCAAACGCCTTGCCGATGCCTTGGATGTTGAACTGATCTAAGACGGTGGTGGTTGCCGAAATTAAGCCGCTGCACCTGTTCTTGGTACAGTGGCTTAACTTATGGCTTTTCCATAAAGCCCGCAGCAGTATCGGCGGGCGGGTTTGGCTGGGGTACAAACAGTTTTTGAAATTTGCTGAAAAACATATGTTTACCCTGCCTCTTCGCCGGCATATTTTGCTATTGGGCTGATGATTTATTCCCCTGATATCAGCGGCTATTTATCAGGCTAATGCCAATAGCCTGATGCTCTCAACTACCTGCTCTGGCTGCATGCCGCCGAAATTTGCTAAAAAGTTAATATGTTTAACGCCAATGTTTCGGTAATGTTGTAGTTGCTCACTAATTTGCCCGACTGTTCCGAACAAGGCGGTATTATTGGCGACCATGCCTTGAACCTCAGAGCGAACTTCTGCCAGGTTTTTATCCTGTAGTGCCGGGGAAAAGTTTCTCAGTGAAGTGGCCGCAGTTTCAATGGCCCTTTCTTTCGTTTCTGCCGCATAGGCATATACGGTGACAACAACTTCGGTCTCTACCTCTGCCGCAATGCTCTCGGCTTTACCTTTGTTATGTGCCTCGATGATCTCTTGCAGCAACGACAGGGTTTTTCCGCCGGGAGAGACTATGGTCATCACCGACTGGCCGTTTTTACCCGCACGATATGCAGAGTCAGGGGTTACTGTCGCAATATACAAGGGCGGCATGGGCGACTGTAAAGGCCGTATATTCAGGGAAGACTCGGCTTCAAGGTCATGGTGTGTCCAATAACCAATGATGGCCTCCAGGCTTTGGCTGAAAGCGTCGCGGCGATTTTCAAAGTCGATGCCCATATGCTGGTATTCGGTAGCTACCTGGCCGGTGCCAACCCCCATATTCAGGCGACCACCGGAAATGACATCAACCATAGCGTAGTTTTCTGCCGTTAAGGCGGCATCACGCATAGGTAAAACAGCAACCGCCGGTCCGAGGCGAATGTTTTTGGTACATTGCGCCAAAGCGCTTAACAGTACTGCCGGATTGGGAATACTGCCTACGTTTTGTAAAAAATGATGTTCGCCGACCCAAAAGCAATTGTAGCCGAGCTCGTCAGCCAGCTGAGCATATTTGCGGGCTGCGCCATAGATGTCTGCAGTTGACAGCTCTGATATGCCTGGGTGGTGATCTAGCGTTGAAAATATTGATTTATACATCAGGGTCTTCCTCATTTAGCTGCTTGGTCAAAATGAAATAAATGTCGATTTGAAAATTTTTCTCTCCTTGTTCATCAGAAAACCGGGAGAGCTGCGAAGCTTAAAGGGTGAACCTGTAGACAGGTCAAACAACCATGATAAAAAGCTTTATAGCTGACTTAGGCCTCGCACAGCTTGATGAAAAAGCGGTTGACCTGTCTATGGCTTCATACTTTAGGGTACAGGCTTACTTATAGACGGTTCATTACCTGCGAGGAATATCATGAGCAAAACAACACTGGTCGGCAGCCTTTATGCTTTAAGCATTTTTTTTAGCGGAAACTTATACGCAAATCATCATGAAAGTCCGGAAAATTCTGACTTTTCACATATTTCGGGAGCTGGTTTCTCTAAAGAAAATGCACTCACTATCTCTCGCAGCGGTTCGTTTGAAATAGAGATAACACCTGAAAAAGCATTGCCTCTGTTTACCGGCCCCGGCGAAAGACTTTGGGTGCCGGGGTGGGAGCCCGTTATTTTAAGCGGCGACGGATTTGAACCAGATACCGTATTTTTGACCGGGCATAACGGTAAAACAACCTATTGGCAGGTGCTAAATTATGATAAACAAACTAAACATGCCCGTTATCACCGCATAACCCCGAAGTCAGATACCGGGACAGTTGATGTATTATTAAAAGCAAATGGCAGGGGCGGCTCAACAGTTCATGTTACTTATAAATTAACGGCGCTTACGCCAATGGGGAATAAAAAGCTGCTTAAGCATTACGATCAGGCCAGTTATGCCAAAATGATGGTCGAATGGCGGGACTTGATCGTCAGCCATGTGGATAAAATCAACCGGCACCTGTAACCGTCAATAGTAGCTAAGTCGGCAGAAAAAAAGAGTGAGGAGTCACCTATGTATACGGTTAACCAGTTAGGAAAGAAGTATGATCTGTCGCGAAGCACTTTGCTGTATTACGACAAAATTGGTTTATTAAAGCCTTCAGCCAGATCTGAGGCTAACTATCGTTTGTACTCCCAAAGTGATGTTCAGCGCATGGAAAAGATCGCCACGTACCGGGAAGCCGGTCTATCGCTGGAGTCGATCGCCGATATTCTCAATTCCGGCGAGACTAAATCGACCAAAGCGTTAGAGCAAAGGTTGATCAACCTTAACAGTGAAATCAGTAAACTAAGACTGCAGCAGCAATTAGTTGTCGGGCTGTTGGGGCGTGATTCCTTGATAAGAACGTCAAGAACCATGAATAAAGAGCAGTGGGTCAACATCCTTAAAGCCTCGGGCATGGATGCCGAAGCCAGGCACCGCTGGCATGTTGAGTTTGAAAAGGATCTGCCGGAAATGCATGCCGACTTTTTAGAGTCGCTGGGCTGTAAACCGGATGAAGTAGAAAAAATCAGGGCCTGGTCAAGGCAAGACACCAAACCTTAACAAAACTTGCTGGTACGGTGGAAATAAAATTAAACTTTTAGAGCTGATAATCGCTTTTAGCAATTGCGGCGTGTTTTTTACAGAGATAAAAGAGCCACTGTGGTAAAGGATGATTCTGGCCAAGGGCTGACTGCGTTTTTATGAAATTAAATTTGTCATCTCGGTATAGCTCTTCCATTCCTTTCAAGACAAATAGAATAATAGCTTTAAGTGCAAGCGTCGCCATTAGAATGTTCAAACTTGTTCATTTCACATACAATAGCCCAAAGAAACATATAAATTTTGTCCTGTATATGAGTGCTAAAGGTTTTACTCTAATAGAATTGGTTGTTGTACTTGTACTTTTAGGTATCTTAGCCGTAACAGCCCTGCCCAGGTTCATCGATTTAACAGGTGATGCCAGAGCTGCTGAAATGCAAGCACTTCAAGCAAGCCTTAGCAGTGCTATTGTGATGGCGCATGCCAAAAGCATCATCTCAGGGAGCACTAACTCTGTAAGCGATATAAAAATTGGCGACACATATTATGCCATTTATAACGGTTATCCTGATTTTATTGAGCGAGGAGACGGTTCAGAGCAAGGGAAAGGCTTAGCAATTAACAGTTTAGTCGAATTTGATACTGACAATATTACTTTTGATGGCAATTTTTCGCCTGCTGTTTTTGATCATACCCAGGCGGCCACACCACATAAATGTCGAATAGAATACTTCCGGGCTCAAAATGCGACAACCCCGGCTGTTTTAACTGCAAAATTAGAAGATTGCAGTTAAAAAACAGGACTGAAAATCACCGTTTGACCTGTCTATTGCTTTAGGGTGTAGAGTACACATCGTAATTTTCCTTTTATGTTAATAACGAGGTCATGATGTCTACCCGTATCCTGGGATACGGGGTCCTTTTATTAGCCGGTGACTTGCTCACACTTTAAATTGCGAAAGACTGGTGTGCAGCTGCTTGATACATACCGAAATAGACATATTGGCGTCTGAGGTTTTTCTTGCCCCTTCGCTGGTGGTAGCCGCTATGTTTTGTATGGTTAGTAAATTACGGTTTATTTCTTCTACCACTGTGGATTGTTCACCTGTGGCGTTAGCAATATGGGCATTAAGCTCGGTAATATTGGAAACGGCATCAAAAGCACTTTCAAACGCTTCGGTAGTTTCTGTGCTTTTAAGCAAGCAGACTTTTGCCCGCTCGCTCCCCTTAACCATGCCGTTAACGGCATTTTTTGCTTCACCTTGCAAACCTTCCACCAGCTGCTGGATGTCCAGGGTTGAACTTTGCGTGCGCTGCGCCAGGTTACGTACTTCGTCTGCAACCACAGCAAAGCCGCGTCCGGACTCTCCTGCGCGGGCAGCTTCTATAGCCGCATTAAGCGCGAGTAAATTGGTTTGCTCGGCAATGCCGCGTATGGTATCGAGCACTGTGCCTATCCCTGTGGTTTTCTCCGCGAGTCGCTCGATAATTTGCGATGCATTGGTTAATTCAACCGATAACTGCTCCATGATATTATGACCGGCTACCGCAGAGTTATTGCCCTGCTCTACTTTTTCACGCACCCCTTCTGCCGCTTCAGATGCCCGGCCGGTATTTTTTGACACTTCCTGTGTGGTCATATTCATCTCGGTAACTGCCGTGGCAACCTGCTCTGTTTCATTACGTTGTTTTTCTGCATTATCAAGCGTTTGTTCTACAACTTCATTGGCGGTGCCGGATGATTGCGCCAATTGTTCGGCCGAGGCATTTATTTCAGCAATGATATTTCTTAGTTTTTTCAAAAAAGCATTAAAGGCTATTGCTGTCTGCCCGGTTTCGTCGTGGGTATGCTCAGGTAATGTTTGACGTAAATCGCCTTCCCCTTGGGATACATCGGTTAAACGGGCATTGAGTAAGTGGATTGGTGTGGTGATGCTTTTAGCTACCTGGTAAGGCAATATCATTGCCACAATACAGGCGATAACGAGCCAGACCACAATTTGTACGATACCGCTTTGTTCGTCATGTTCGGCTTGCAGGGCGGCTTGGGCGGTAAAATTTTGAATTTCATGTACAACACCAACCAGTTTGTCATTTATTTCGTGCTGCATCTGCTCTGTCGTACTGGCCATTTTAATGGCGGTGGAAAGCTGCCGGGACAATAACAAGTCAATTTGTTTGTCTATGGCCTCTGCCAGCTCGAAGTGATCTGCTTCGATAACGGTTAATTGTCTCTGTAAGGATTTAAATTCAGCTGTAACTTCTTCGGTATGGGCAATTTTGAGGATGCGGCTGATAAAGTTGAGGGTCTCTTTTAATTTCGCTTTATCATCCAGGGTTAGCTGCTTAATTTCTTCTATTAATTGCTTGTAGTCATCGCCGGGAACACTGTTATCCAGCAGTAATATGGCACTTTTAAACATTAACTTTTCAAAGAGAATGCTTTGTTTTAATTGATTTTCGGTAATAATGGATATTTTATTGGTTAACGGGATGTCTTCTTCTGCAATGGTAACGAGCTCTGCACCTATCTTTGCCATTTGCATATAACCGATTAAACCAACGAGCAGGATAAGTAAAAACTGTATTGCTCCCATAAAGTAAATTTTGTGAGAGATTTTAATTTTTAGCATAATTACAGTACCTTAATTGTTTATCGCTTTCTTGATTAGTCAAAAAAGTACTTATCTTTCCACAGAGTACTTTAACCTTTTGTATTGAAAAAATATGATTAATATGGCTTATTTTCGTTATGCTTCCCAGCAGCACAGTGACCTTCCTGGTTGATTTACACAAATGCCCTTTCAATTTTTAGTTGTATCAATGGAAAGGCTAACAGAACCTTTGTTTTTACTGAATTTAATTCTTAATGATATAAGTGAATATTTATGTTCTTATCATTATCAGGTGAATAAACCAATATATTAAGATTGATATTGGTTTATTTAGTTACAGGACAGTATTTATTAATAAAATCAATAACAAGTAATTTGATACATTTATGTTATCTACTGAGACTTCATGTCACCCACAAAAGTTTATGCCAGAACAGCTATTATTGCCAAGGTAGAGCGTACCGTTATTCGAAATGAGCAATTGCGACTGCATTTCATAACAATCTACACTTTTTAATTGCTGAGTACGCGCAGTGAATACAGCGGGAAAACAGAGGGTAATAACAGGTATCGGAAAGCAAAATTTGAGACTGTTGTACCTGAGTTATAGCGAACTCCGCTGTCTGCAAAAATAACGATGAAACAAGGGAGCTCAGCTTTTTATATTTATCAATTTTTTTTGGGGTAGGTACTCGCTTATTTTCCGGGGTTAAGCCCTAATATAAATTCTTTAAATCATGGCGGATCACCGAATGAACCAAAGGGTGAGATGCTTTGCCCAACAATCCTTTGCCGTTGATATGCTCAGCCATGACCCTGGAAAATGAACTCAACTGCCCGGCATGTTTGTGGTTATCTGCCAGCCATACCAAGGCACTGTTCAAGCTTGCCTCTTGCTGAATGACTATCCGTTTAACAACTACGGCAATGGCCAGCAAAGGTGCTTTGTTTTTTATTGCCATGCCCGATAATACCCGGCTGTCAGCTGTTAAGCTCGCCTCTCCCTGTACTGTTAAGGTGAAATCGCAACCCGGGATAAGAAAAGACAGCGACACAAATTTTTGCTTGAGAATATTACGCAAGCTAATCGCCACTTTATTACCCGGCCATTCAGGTATTAATAAAATATGGTTATCTTGTACTTTGACAAAACCGGCTTGGCCGCCGCGGGGAGAAAGCTCGGTGGCTTGCCGTTCATTTTGGCTCAGCAATAGTAAATAAGGGGCCAAGGCGATCATTCCTATGGCATCATCGGTGAGCGTGGTGGTGTTAGTGTTAGCAAAAACTTTTGTTTGCATGTCTGCTGTTTGCACCGGCTGCCACAAACCCGCCCTGACGGCGGCCCGCGAACATTGAAAATAAGCACTGAGCACATTGAATGTTATGGTTTGCGTGCTTTCACCTGTGCCGGTTTGCATATTTGCCTGTGCAAACCCATTTAAACGCAAGCCATGACCTATGCCGGGAATAAAAAAGTAGAGACTGCAGCTATTCTGCTCAGTGAGCAGCCCGCTTAGTTGCCCGTTATTAAAGGCTGGTTGGCTGGACTTGGCGGGCAGGCAAATATTCAGGGCTTCGGGTGTGACAGACAGCAAGGTCTTTTCGTTTAACGCGAGATAATAAAACCCCAGGGCTGGATGTGCGAAGGCGATGCAGGCGAGTGTTGCCTGGCCCAGGTATTCGAGACAATAGTGATCTAGGGTGGTTTGAATGCGCTTATCCATACGTTGATGGTAAGGCGGAATAATTTTTCTTAACTCTTGTTCATTGCAAATATCTGCGGTAAATGACATCAGCAGCCTCCTATTTTTTGTTTATTTATCTTAAAGGCATTGTTTTGCTTAAGTTATGTCCCGGGGCTTCAACTTTGCGGCTTTTTGTGTCAATTTAATCAAAACCTTGTCAGTGGCTGGTAATAAAGGGCTTATGCTCAACAAGAACAGTAAAAACATGTCAGAAAAGTCTGTGTCAGCCATTGCCGTGATTGACCTGGCGCGTCAGTTATTGGCGTTAAACATCATCAGGCGACAAGATATTGAGTTGATCGCTTTCCCACTTCACCAATATTTCACTGACAAGTACTGGTCAGAGCCGGCCTCGGCGCTAGTGCAGGAGCAGCGATCACCTGAGGCATATCTACTGCGCTTATGGTTGCTGGCAGAGGAAAATGCTTTACAGCCAGGTTTTGGTTTAACCATAGGCAGCACGGTGAATGAGAAAGCCAAAGGTATTTTGGCCAATTGGATTTCTCAGGCGGCTACGCTTGCAGAGGTATTCGACATTTTTAACCGCCATATTATGTTACTGAACCCTTCGGAAAGTTGGTGCTTGTCGAAAAAGAAAAACAGCTATGTGCTGAGTTTTAAATTTCTCGACAGCAGCTACCCCGTGGCGGCAATCGAGCGGAGTATGTCGGCCTTACTGGCCTGGGCAGGTTATTTTTGTGGTTTTACCATACCTGTGATCCGCGCCGGATTTGCTTATGCACGTCCTGAACATCACAATGATTACGATAAGATTTTTGGTAAAGAGATTCGTTTTAGTGCCGGATCTAATTATCTTGTGCTCTCCCGGGAAGTGATGCGTTTACCTATCCCCCATGCCAATCCATACCTGAAGCAAGTTATTGGTGAGCGGGCGAAATCTATCTTGCATCAGTTATCGGCTAACAAAAGCCTGTCGGAGCAAATAAACGTTTTATTATCTTCCGACTTGCGCCGTTATTCTCAGCAGCAATATGTTTGTGAACAGCTGCATATGAGCCGCTCTACCCTATACCGTAAACTCAAAGCCGAGCAGACAAGTTTTAGCGAATTACTGGATAAGGTAAGAAAGAGCATGGCCCAACGGGGAATTGAAAATAAGTTAACCGTTGAGCAGCAATGTCAGCAGTTATGTTTTTATGACAGCAGCAGCCTTTACAAGGCATACAGGCGCTGGTCTATATCGCCATAACCGGCTCCTCCAGGATAAAGTTATTACGCCGGGGTTAAAATCCACAGCACTGGCCAGCCAAAGGCGATGTATAGCCGCTACTTTTTAGCTGTGCAGGTTTGTGGATGTCCCGCATTGCGTGTTTTATTCGCTAAGGGCCTATTTTTTGTGTGTCCATATCTGCTTACTCTGTCCTGATTTTTTACTTTTATATCAAAGACTCTTCTATCAAGCTCTTGCGCCTTCATCATTTTTATTACAGAATGTTTTCAGTTGGTCTACATGAAATTTTCAAAGTTGGCCGTAAGCAGTTGATAAATGATCATTGAAGTACATTTGACACTGAAACAGAACAATCATCCAATTATTGATCCGTTGTAACAGCACACCCTATATACGGTTAGCTTGAGATCGTTCCTCAGTTATTCACTTTTTTAATTTATTTAGCCAATTTCCGCTTTCAACATTTGCTTTGATTTTTACCTTAGCCGACGACGGCTTTCCCTTGTTTTACTCAAGAAAAAGCATAGGGGAAGGCTATTTAGATTCGATCTTTACGTTGTTTTTATTTTACTTAACAGGAAAATTATCATGTTATTCAGATCTAAGACTGTTGTTGCCACCTTGCTGGGGGTTTGCGCCTATGCTGCCAATGCCGATCAGCAGATAAGCTATCAACAGGGAGTTAATGGTTATGATGGCGCACTTTCAGTGATATTCGATGGTGGCCGTCACCAGAGCATAGACAAAACGGCTCATTATTTCAGATACAGCGGAGTTAACCGACGTTACAATATTGAATATTTCGACCTCGGCGACCTTAACCGACAAGGCCGGGTGCTTGATGCCAAGTTAACATTTTATCGGGTGGGCGGCTGGGCCTATACTACATCCGATATTGACGTTCGCCAAATACTGGACCCGGATAACCTGGGCGGGGGTTATGCCAGCGGCTGGAAACTGGCCGAGGGATTTCGCACCGGCGCAAACCTGGAGTCCAGGGATGACAGTACAGGCACAGATATCAAATGGCGCTTATCGGATCCCGACAGCCCGGAAGATCTCAATGCCGATTATTTTGCAGGGGTTTTACGCAGCGCTGATGAAGCACCGGCGTTCAGCCCGGCACAAACAGATGCCGTCGGCAGCGCTTACACTGTAGATGTCACTTCAGATGTTCAATGCATGCAACTGGGACAATGTCCTAACCACGGCTGGGCATTAACCCATGCCAGCGATGATGCTAACATCCAGTACTTTACCGGCACTTCACATCACACGGAAGTCCAGTACCGACCGCAATTAACCATCACCTTTGCCGACGATGAGTTGGAGCCTTTGGTTTTACGCTCAGAGCCTAATGGTGCGGCTTTTTCATCAACAACACAAAGTGTTGATTTATTACTGGAAACGAACGAGATTTCTCAATGTCGTTTTGACCGTTCACCCTATGCCAGCTTTGAGCAAATGCAATACTTGCTGACAGCTTCAGCCGACGGCCTGACGCACCAGGCCAGCTGGCCAAATGTAGCAGCTGACAATGCTTACCTGCTCTATGCCCGCTGTCAGGATGAAGCAGGCAATACCAGCCAAACCCCTCATGTATTTTCTTTCAGCCTTAACGCTACCGATACCGATGGCGGCAGCAATGAAGGTGGCAGCAACGAAGGTGGCAGCAACGAAGGTGGCAGCAATGAAGGCGGCAGCAATGAAGGCGGCAGCAATGAAGGCGGCAGCAATGAAGGCGGCAGCAATGAAGGCGGCAGCAATGAAGGCGGCAGCAATGAAGGCGGTACAGAAGAACCAGCCCCAGCCGGACCCGGTGTCACCCTGAACTGGCAGGCGCCGACACTCAATGTTGATAATAGCGCCCTTGAAGGCATCGCCGGCTACAAAATCTATTACGGCACGGTTCAGGGCAGCCCGGATACTGTGGTTACCGTCACCGATCCCCAGCTTGAAAGCCTGACACTATACAACTTAGCAAACGGTGAATATTACTTTTCCATGAAAGCCTTCAGTTCCACAGGCATGGAAAGTGAAACTTCCGCTGAGTTCTATTTTCAGGTCAGCAATTAGATTCTCCCTATATTTTATTAAATTTTTTAAAGGCGTTTTAGGATGAAGTCAAAAATATTATTATCCCTGCTCGGTTGCTGCGTATTCAGCCAGGCCTATGCTACAGAATATTTCGTTCGCCCCGACGGCGGCACCTTAAGCCAATGTAACGGCACTGTAGATAAAGCTTATAATGAGGCGGCACCAGACGGTTTATGTGCCGTCAAACATATCTTCGAATTACTCGATCCACAAAAAAAAGTCGTTCATATTGCCGGTGGCGATACCATCAATATCGCCAATAATGCCGACGGTTCAGTTGCAGAATATGAGCTGGGCCGCCATGGAGAATATATCAGCGGAGGCTGTCATGACGCCTGGGCCTATGACTGTGTCATGCCAAGCATTCCCTCCGGCACCGTCGCCAACCCGACCCGTATTCTCGGCGAAGGCTGGAACCAGGGCTGTAGCGCGCCGCCTTCGTTATGGGGATCGGGCCGGGCCAAACGGCTTCTTACCCTTGACGGCAGCGAAAATGTAGAAATGTCATGCCTGGAAATCACAGACCACAGCAGCTGTATTAAGGCCAGTGGTTTTCCGGATGCTTCCCTGGTTTGCGATCGCTCCAAGCCCTATGACAAACCGTTTGCCGATACCGGGATTTACCTGGCGGATGCCGACAATATCAAACTTACCGATATCCGTGTCAAAGGGCTTACTACCGGCATCAGTGCGGGGCGTTTAGGTGATGTTACCCTGGAAAGGGTTGAATTATTCGCCAACTCAGGGGCCGGATGGAACGGCGATATCCTCGGTGAAGACAATGTCACCGGTACCATTACTTTTAAAGACTCGGCAATTACCTTCAGCGGCTGTGGATTAATCTACCAGCCGGGTAGTGATAACCATGATCAGCCGCATGCCTGTGCCAAGCAGGATCTTGGCGGTTATGGCGATGGCTTAGGCACCGGGCAAACCGGTGGCGACTGGGTCTTTGAAAACACTAAGATAATGTATAACAACAGTGACGGTATCGACTTGCTTTATCATGAGCTGGGCGGTAAAATTACAGTTAAAAACTCCCGTATTGAAGGTAACGGCGGCAACCAGTTAAAACTCACCGGCAATGCCGAACTGGTTAACAACGTGATTATTTCCAACTGTGGCTGGAACACTGATCAGGATGCGGCACTAGGCGCCAACGGTGAACACTGTCGCGCCGCCGGCACGGCAGTCATTGTTGGCTGGGCGGCCGCCGATGATAAAAGCGTACTTTTGAACAATACCCTGATTTCTGAAGGTGACTGCATCATCTCTGCAAATGACCGGCTGAAAATGGGTATTGATAATCAGTCATTGTATGCGGTTAACAATATTTTTTATGGTTTGATCGACGAAACGCCGGGAGATGCGCAAAACAGCTGCTTGTATTTCCATAAAGAAGGGCTAAATTTCCCCAACCGTCAGGTTCACAACAATATTATCCATCAGGTGAAAAACTTCGGCGAGCCCTGTAATGCGTTTAACAACAATGTCCCAACCGGGGATAACGCCAATGAAGGATTTTGTACTATCGTCACTAACAGGGATGAAAATAATATGCCGACCTATTTTAATGATGCCGATTACAGCATAGCCACCAACCCTCACTTTTTAAGGGTAGATCCCAATATCCGCCACACGGCTTACGATATTAAGACCATGGAGCTTGAAGCAAACAGGCCTTATCCGAAGGATAGCCAGTCACCGGCTTATAACCAGGGTTATCAAGGGAGTGTAGGCGGTGTCGCCATTCCGGCCACAGACTTTTTAGGCAACCCGAGAGGTTCATTGCCGGATATTGGTGCGGTTGAATACACAGTGTCACCAAAAGCCCCTTTGATTATCAGTATCGTACCTAAAAATTAACGCCAGAAGGCGGTATCATGAAAAGTTAATTTTCAGATGAACACCACTTTGCTATGGAGAAAAGAAAAACCGCTCCCGGGTTTCCCGGAAGCGGTTTGTTATCATCGGCGAATAAATAACCATGACATCAAAGATGTCCGATTGAATTATTTTTTTGTGTAAATAACCTGGTTGACAGGGGTAAAGCTGCTGCGCCGGATTTTAAATACGCAGAATTTGCCTGCAAAAATCTGATTGATAACCACCAGCTTTTTCATTATGCAAGTTTATGCTTGTCCCGCATTGCCTGGCCCTTGTGTTTTATCCGGGCAGCGGCTTCACGGGTAATTCCAATAGTTAAGGTATTCACTGCTAATATCATCTTTATTCCTCATCTTATTGTTAGTTTTGGCTACTGCTGACAGGGAAATATTTTCACTAAAGTTTCAAAGAGAATTTTTTTCAGCGGTTTGTTCTCCAGCTCTGCAATATTTAACGTCTTGGCTATTTTAGACGCTATCGCTTTACGGTCTTCGCCATTTTCAAGGCAAAACTGATAGCTGATATCATCAAACTCGCTGGAGAAACGGCGCGGCAAACGGGTCTGATACGCCCTTTGCAAAAAGGCATTGGCTTTCTCCTGGCCCGCATAGCCCGGCTTTTCATCAACAACTGTGGCGCTTTCGGTAAACACCGCAGCATCAATAAAGCCGTCGATATAAAGCTTGCAGGCATTAACATGCCCGACATCCCCGCCGCCCTGGTAAGCCCTGCAAGAGTCGATAATTTCGGATTTATAATCGGCCCTTGCCGCGAACGACATTGCCGACAGCAAACCCACAAGCACTAACACCCGGGCTTTATTTATTCTGTTATTCATTTGAGGTAATTTCAGAACCATGACCAATCTCCACTGTTTTATTTAACTTGCCGTTATTTGACTGAGTTTTAGCGAGCTTCGCTGATGAATGGCGGATCACTAATGCGCCGGCCAAGGCGGAGCATAATGAGCCAACCAGTACACCGACTTTAACCTGTGTCTGATACGCCAGCCCCTGCTCTTCAAAGGCCAGGGAGCCGATAAATAAACTCATGGTAAAGCCGACGCCACAAAGCAAACACACCCCGTATACTTGCCCCCAGGTGGCGCCTTGAGGCAACTTACACAATTTGAGTTTCACCGCCAGGTAGCAGGCGGCAAAAATCCCCAGTTGCTTGCCGATAAACAACCCGGCGATAATGCCTATGGATATCGGTGTGAACAGCTCATCGACACCGGCGCCGGTGAGCGAAACCCCGGCATTGGCAAAGGCGAACAGCGGCAATACGAAAAAGGCGATCCAGGGGTGCAGGGCATGCTCTATCTGGTAAGACATGGATGTGCTTTTTTCCCGGGCGACGGGGATAAACCAGGCCACGGCAAACCCTGCCAGGGTGGCATGTACGCCGGATTTCAGCACCGCTGCCCAAACCACAATCGACACCAGAATAAACGGGGTTTTGTTCGACAGCTCCATGCGGTTAAAGGCGAATGAAATAGCCAAACCAATACCGGCAATCATCAAAGAGGTGGTGGACAGATCCTGCGAATAGAACAAGGCGATAATAATGACGGCGCCGATATCATCGATGATCGCCACCGACAGCAAAAACAGTTTCAGCCCCGGCGGCAGGTGCTTGCCGAATAAAATGAAAATCCCCAGGGCAAAGGCAATATCGGTGGCCGAAGGTATGGCCCAGCCGTTCATGGCCTGCATATCCTGATAATTAAAAGCGGCGTAAATTACCGCGGGCACGGCAATACCGGCAATGGCTGCGGTAAAAGGCAAGATCACCTGATCCGGCCGCGACAGCTGTCCGTAAAACAGCTCGCGCTTGATTTCCAAACCGACGACAAAGAAAAACAGCGCCATCAGGCCGTCGTTCACCCAGAGTACCAGGGGTTTGGCAATGGCAAAGGTGCCCAGTTGAATACTCACCGGAAACTCAAGGAAAGACAGATAGCCCGCCATCAAAGGGCTGTTCGCCAAAAACATTGCCAAAACGGCACTCAGCACCAGGATGATGCCCGGACTGGCATCATTTTTCATAAAATTCTTCCAGTGAAGAATCAGGGTACTCTCTGACATAGCCTTCCCTCTCAGTACTGAAAATTGATAAGCAATAGTTATAAGACAGGAATAAAACAATAAAAAGTCGAATGTAATTGACATATAATCAACTAAAAGTTGATAGTAGGTTAATTGTTGTCATACTGCTTACCAGGGTTTAGAGAAAAAATTACACGGGGTTTATGATGACCAGGCTCAATTATCACCACCTGCAATACTTCTATATCATTGCCAAAGCAGGCAGTATCGCCAGGGCCTCGGAGATTTTACATATCACGCCGCAAACCCTAAGCATGCAGTTGACGACTTTAGAAAATCAGCTGGGATATCAGCTATTTGAACGCAGAGGAAAAAAACTGGTGTTAAACGACATCGGCCATATCACCTTAGGGTATGCCCATGAAATTTTTAACCTGGGAGATGAACTGGTTAACTCGATCAAGAACCACTCAACCGACTTTGCCTTCAGCTTTGCCATCGGCGTCACCGATATTATCGCCAAAGTATTTTCCTTTAATTTTCTCAGGGAAATTTACAAAATGGACGATGCCATCAAACTGGTGTGCAAAGAAACCAGTTTGGAAGTACTGCTGGGAGAGCTGGCCACCAACAAACTCGATGCCGTGCTCAGCGACACGCCCCTGCCCTCGAACTCAGCGATCAAGGCCTATAACCACTTAATTGGTAAATGCGGTATCACTTTTTTTGCCGCCACCGAGCTGGCAAAGCAGTTACAGGACGACTTTCCCCAATCCCTGAACAACCAGCGTTTTTTTATCGCCGGGGAAGGCAGCAACCAACGCATGAACCTCTTGTCCTGGTTCGAACAAAACGATGTCACGCCCTTGATCATCGGCGAGTTCGACGACTCGGCTTTAGCCAAATATTTTGGCCAGGCGGGCTACGGGGTATTTTGCGCCCCCAGCATTATAGAAAACCACGTGGTGGAACAGTTCAACGTCAAGATATTAGGCCGCACCGATGAAATTCACGAAACCTTTTACCTAATTTCCCCCGAGCGCAAGGTTAAGCACCCGGCGGTTCAACATTTACTCAGTGCCGGTAAAGAGCTGTTTAAAAAACCTATGATATGAAACGCTAATTTCCCTAATAGTGCATCGAATCTGCGGGTCAGGCTATAAAGGTAAAACTACATTCTCTTACAGCACTTACTGTTATTGATGTCAAGGTTGTCATATCTTAATAAGCAGTTGATTTTAAAGCGGTTCTTAAGATTGTATATAGAAAGCCCCAGGGTACTAGGCTCAAAAAAGGTAACACTTCCTCATTGCCTGATAGATACTATCAAAGTCTAAGTATAACCATTTGTATTTAAATGGTTATTTTTTTTCCTTAAATGTTATTGTTCAAAAATTGACAACTTCTTGCGCTAACCTGTTCCTCAGTTAATACAGGTGTTTTGCTTGGGTAACAATCAGCTATTGTTCCCCGACAAGTATTCACAGAATGTTGAACTTGAAAAGGAACAGAAGATGAAATCATTAGAAGTGTTGGCACAGCTTCACCATGACTTAGGTTTAGGCGAATTGGTGCTGGACCACAACGGAAGAAGCAGTATCAAAATAGAATCCGATATTATTGTGACCTTCGAACTTGATGTTGTCCTAGACCAAATTGAACTCATCTCCATTGTGCTCAAAGAGCCATTTAACGATAAAGCAGCCTTGTTTTCCCGTTTGCTGCATGACAATTTCCGCTCAAACTTAGCCGGCGCCAGGTTGGCGCTGGACAGCGCTCAAGAGCAGGTTTTATTGTGCCAAACGTTAACCTCCGAGCATATCAGCCACTCGCATTTTGAATTGGCTGTGGCCCGGTTTGTCACTCTGTATGAAGAATTTCGTGACAGCCTCTGCGCTGATAGCGATATAGCCGTATCAAACCAGGGTACAGAGAACACAGCGCCATTAGCTAATGCTTTTGCTGACATGCCCATTGGCATGGTCCAAGCCTAGGGGAGCTGATAATGGATACTATTAATCAGGTATCGGCATTCAAGCAAACCTCTCTTGATGCCCAGTATCAAGAGGTGAAAGCACTGCTGGATGGAAAATCGGTCACTTCAGCACAGACGCCGGACATTGGCAACCGCGAGGGGCTTGCCGAGTCCGGTGTGCGCACCATGCGGGATCGTTTGCTGGAGTTGGTCGATTCCCCACGCATTGGCGATGATGTACCCATGGAAATTGTCGAATCCTCCATGAGTGATACTTCCTCCAGTGCAGGCATAACAAAAGCACGATCCATTGCCGCCGAGATCATCAAGGAAAACGGCACCATTGACAGGGATAAACTTACTACGGCAATCGAACAATTAGAAGCTGATCTTGTTAATCCCAAACAGTCAAAACGCATGGCCGCCATGCTGACCAAGCTAAAAGACAGCGATGAGTTAAAGACGGGATTAACCAATGTCTGTAAAGATTACAACCCCCACAACAGTGCCAAAAATGCCATCCGCCAGACATTAGGATTTGGCATCACAGCCTTTGTAGACAAAACGGATGCCAGACGGGCCGCGTTAACGGCCTTTATGTGCGATTTACGCCAGGGCAGTGCCGGTAGCTGCTTTGGCACCTCTACAGCCATTCTTGTCAAAAATCATAAACCGGAGCAGTTTATGACCGACATGAAGTCGTTAATGGAAAAAGGCTCCCTGACCCGTGGCGGCATTGAAACCCCCATCAATATGTCGGTGAGCAGCAAGTCGTTAGAAACGAAATTAACCATCAATGCCGATGCCCAAGTCACCAAAATGGACGAAAAAGCGCTCGATGAGGCGGTGGGCTTACTGGACAACCCCAGCTTTAAAAGTGCCATGAAAGCCTCCGGCATCGCCGCAGAATCTCAGCTGCAAAAAGTCAAAGATGCCATTACCGCATTAAATACCGACGCGGCAGACACCATTGACATCACGGCGGAAAAAATATTGAAACAGGTATTACGCACTAAGTTTGATATCAGCGCCGAGCAACTGGCGCAGGTAAAATCTGATTTAGCCGAAGGCAATGATATCGACGGCGCCTTATTGCAAAAAGCCAAAGGTTATGCCAAAGCCTGGGTAGCCGCCAACAGCCTGGCCTCGGCTGAAACCGACAACCGGTTGCTGCGCGCCTGGGAATACACAATATCCTCGATGGCAGAGCACGGCACCGCAGACGAATTAGCCAATAACAGCTTCTATCAAATGATGTTTGGCAGCCTGGACAGCACACCAAAACTCAGCTTAGACGCTAAAGCGACCGCGTTAAAAGACAGCTATGACATAGAGTTAGATGATTCCCTTAGCGAGCAAGGGGTCAGCGACGCGCTGGTGAGCCAGATCCAGGCCAAGGTCAAGCAACATGTGCATGTACTGTATAACGCCGACTATCAAGCCGGTGACGGTTTATCGGAAGACGGCAGCTCAGACCGCGGCGGTTTCCAAATGCAATTTTCCCCGTCAGGTGAGCGTCTTAACGACTTAGTTTCAATCGATAATAAGCAGCAGTATAAAGAGATGATGCAGTCGCTTATCGACAAGGCGGTGAGCGAATTAAAACAAGATGAAAGCTATGCCGATGACGACACCGCCAAATCCTTTATTACCCAGCTGGGGGCAGGTCTGAAAGCCTATGCCGGCGACGATGACTTTGTCGTCTACAGCCAGGCAAAATTGAAATCAACAGCCCCTGATTCCAAAGAAGATAATTATGAGCCATGGGGGATCAAATCCGGCGCCAATACCCGGGTGACCATGCAGCATTACTTTGAACTGGACGACAAACCGACACGAGTAACGCTGGGGGATACAGATCAAGGCCCGACCCTGGACTCGTTAAATTTTATCGTCACAACGTTAAGAAGTATGAATGATGACAGTGCATTGGAAAATAAGCTGGCAGCCAATGAAAACTTCTCTGTTCCTATCCAAACCGGACACCATGCGTTTTTACTCAAACTCAACCCGGAGTTAATGGCGGGGGTGACCTCAGATGATGGTGTTTCCGACTGGCTGACAGACACTTTCGGCGATGGCTATGACTTAGGTGTCGATAACATAGATGACTTCGGCACAGGAACCCGAAGCGACATGTTAGGGTATGCCCGAACGGTGCTTGCGAACTTACCGGACATCACAGATGATTTTAAAGCAAATATCAAAGCTAAAGTTGAGCACGCTATCAGCCTTGAAGATGACGTAGACGACGATCTTAATTTTCATGATGTTGTCATTGATAATATAAAGAGCGCCATGGATAAATATTTTAAACAGTATTCAATAGACCGCAGTGCAAACAGTAAGTTAAGCGTAAATCAATTGAGCAACTCGGATCATTTATCCAGTGATTTACTCGATGAAGCGCTTTGGAAGTCACGTGACAGCCTGGGCAACATGTTGCCAGATGCAGTAACTGTCGTTGTCGCAGATACCAACTGGGGCACAGGCGATAACCATAAACAATTTGCCTATACCTTGAGTCCGCAAAATAGTACCGTAAAATTTGTTCAGATAGATGAACATGGAGCTATGACGACTAAAGATGCCGATAAATGGTTTTCAGAGTCCACTTCAATTCTCACCGACATGAGCCAATATAGCTAGGAGGCACAATGCAAAAAACACAATCTCAATGGAAAATTGCCGACAGTCTTTTTATTGGCTGTGAGCAACAAGATGACAGAGGAAAGCCCTCATTTATCATTCTGGCCGGCGACAAGGCTTACTTACAGGGCGCACAACTGCTGCAGGACTACCCTTGCCTGACAAAAGCCGAAACGGCAGAGATAACGGCCAAGATAGTGCTGTTTCTGCACCGGGGAGAGCACGACAGCGTTGTTGTTGATGCAGACGAATTTCAAAAGAGTTATCAATCACGTTTACTGCAAGAGCAGCTTGATGAAACCCTTGCCCCTTTGTACCGCCAGCATCCCGAATTTGATATTAACCGTGTTCACCCACCACAATGGCAAAGTAACCGGCTTAGCTTCTTTTTTGTCGAGCATAATACGGGACTGCCGTATTATGTGTCGTATGACTACCCGGCAGCGGGCATGGAGCAATCGCTTTTCCTGTCAGGTCCAGAGCATGATCCCGGCTTCGAATGCCGGTTATTAGCAAGCCTGTAGCAGCAACAAAATACTGGTGAGGCTACTATTAAGCGGAACGATACGGAGGCATGGGATTATCAGCAGGATTAGCCATAGCCCGGGTTCCGCTTAATTTTTATTGAAACTTCGACATACGTCAGGTAATTGCTTGTTCGCTATTGTATTAGGTATTGAACTAAACTGAGCGGGTTATTCCTGTTATTAAGATACAGCAGCTTAGCTTATGGCTGTTCAATAAAGCACGGAGTTAGTTTTTAACATCCGGGCTTGGCTCCGCCGGTTTTGGTCTAATAACTAGCTCCGCCTGGTTGACAGCAATACTGACCTTTTGCCCTACAGGAAGACCGGCAAGACGCAGCCATTTTCCCCCGAGCACAACACAAGGCTCCAGCTTGACGGGCACATAATTAATCCCTATGCCACGGGTTTTCGAAGCTGTGGTGCAAACCGTTTCCTGAACGGTAAGTTGCCGATAAATGGGATATTTTATTTTTGCCGAGGCCGGCTCTGGCGTATGATGATATTTAGCCATGACTTACTCCTAGAAGTTAGTTGTGGTTAGCGACCTCTGGGTGTTGTGAGCACTCAGGGGTTGCGACTTAAGTTACTCTTTGCTTTAGTAGTAACGCCTGTTATTACAGCAGTTCATTGATGGAAGTGTTGCAATAGATGCTTTCCGTTTAGGCTTGGATAGCACTATTAATGAAAAACCAATTTGCGGGGAAATCAATAGTGGATTGGTCTTTTCTCAGGTAAATTTTGGGGGCTGTTTATGAGCATCGGCGGGAGTTAAAATCCGTTTTCTTCCGTGTTGTATTAGCACCTGGCTTACTGAACAATTAATTGCTTTAGCTGGATTTTATTTGAATATTCTCTTTTAGAAAATCTAAAAACACGCGAATTTTTGGTGAAATAAGCTCTCGCTTTAAATAAATTGCATAGGTTGCCGTCAGACTCTGATATGGACTGATTGTATATTGCTCTAATACCTGTATTAAAGTGTTGTTATTTAATTCCTCCTGCACGGCCCATCTTGGCATCAGGGCTAAACCGGCATGATGTAGAATTAACTGCTTTTGGCCGTTTATTGAACGGATTGTCAGGCCATCTTTAACTTCCAACTTCAACGGCTTGTCGTCCATCAAAAACCAGTCACGCCATCCTGCATATTGATAGCGAATACAATCATAGTTTTTTAAGCTAAAGGGAGTATCTGGTATGCCATGTTCAGAGATATATTGCGGACTCGCACACAGTAAAAATTCATTGTCGGCCAGCTTGGTTGCAATTAAATTGGAATCGCGCAGCTGGCCGGTTCTAATGGCAATATCAACATTTTCCTCGACCAGGTCGACTACCCGCCCCGTCATTTCCAATTCAAGCTTTATTTCCGGGAATTGTTTTAAAAATGCGGGAATAAGTGGCAGCACACAGCATTCGCCAAAACCAACCGTCATGCTGAGTTTTAATTTGCCTTTTGGGTTTTGTTGTAGATCATTCACCCTTCGGTTGGCTTCGTCCAGCTCAGATACGATACGTTGCGAGTATTGGTAGTAAGTTTTTCCCGCCTCGGTAAGCCCTATGGTACGGCTGCTTCTATTGAGTAAGCGTACGCCTAAGTCTTTTTCCAATGCCGTTAACTGCCTGGATATTGATGATGGTTGAACATCAAAAACATTACTTGCCTTTGAAATACTTCCTGATTCAACAACACAATTAAAATAATGAAGCCGAGTAAGCATGCTCATTGGGTTTACCTCGCCTTAAGATCATGGCTATCAGCCTAAATCAATTTGCCTAGAAAGCAAAGATGGTTTGCTTTTTTGTGTCTTTTTGGTTTGTTTTGCAATGGTTAGAATGACCTTATTGGCTGACAGCGAGCTGATGTTAAGAACTTTTTTTAAGCCATAAAATGGTAATGATTGAAGTTTTTAAACTTATTCATCGCTCTATTGCGATGAATTTCCATAGAGAAAGCTTTGCCTGGCATTTAATGTTGGTTTAAAAATATTGATGAAGGCAAATAAGGCTATTTTGCTATAAGGCTATGTTTATGAATAGAAAACCCGATGCTACTACAGCCATGCAAAACCTGATTATTCAGGTACGTAATGATTTTCCTTTTAATGTTCCCGAGGCCAATATTTGTGGGATTTCCTGTATCGGCTGTCCTAAAAAACTGTTGGAGATAGTCGATACTGAGCTTTGTGATTGGGAAATAAAACTTGGCAATGATGTTGTGCCGAAACTTGGCGAAATATCCCGCTTGGGTAAACTTTGTAAAAATGTCAGGCGTGGTTTGAAACGTAATGGTTTAGTGGAATAAGAATTATCACAACTTAAGATAAACTCACGTTGCGGGAGATCAACAGTGAATAGCTCTTTTTTAGGCTACCTTTTTTCTAAATATGTATATTCCCTGTGGGAAGATAGTTGGCATAAGCCGCTGCTTAACGGTGCGGAAAAATAACAGTTCGCTAAGTTTCCTCAAACTTGTAACCGGCACCATAAATGGAATGAATTAAGTTCTCTGTTAACGGCAGTGTATTGAGCTTTTTGCGCAAATTTCTGATATGACTGTCTACGGTCCGGTCACTGACTTCGCGATAATCCTGATAGACCAAGTCCATAATCTGGGCACGGGAATAAATCCGGCCCGGACTCGAATACAGCAACTTGAACAGGGAAAACTCCATGGCTGTTAAACTAATGGTTTCGGTCTGGTAGCTCAAAGAAAATTTATCGGTATCAAGTGTTAATTTGCTCATTAACTCCGGTTTATTCACTGAGCGACGTAAATTTGCTTTCACCCGGGCAACCACTTCTTTTACGCTAAAAGGTTTACAAACATAATCGTCTGCACCTATGTCTAACCCGTTGAGCCGATCTGTTTCTGTTATTTCTTCTGTGGCCATAATAATGGGCATATTGGAGAATACCCGTATTTCTTTACAGATAGTCAGGCCATCTTTTCCGGGCAGATTGACATCAAGAATGGCTAATGCTGGTGAATTGTCCTGAACCCAGCTGACAACACCGTCACCGACATTAAAGACCTTAGTGGTAAAATCGGCCGCCTGCAGATACATTTGCAAGATATCACTAATATCAATGTCGTCTTCAACGATTAATATGGTGAGTTTATTCATGATTGTCTTCCGCCAGAGGTAAAGTAATGGTAATGCACAGCCCCCCTAACAAAGAGAGTGACGCGTTAATACTTCCCTGGTGAGCTTCAATGATTTCCTTACAAATATATAACCCCAGGCCACTGCTCTGGGTCGACATTGTTGCCGTAGCTTCGCTGCGATAACTGTGATCAAATAAATGTGCCAATTCTGACTCAGCTACCGCCGGTGCGCTGTCTTCAATGGTCAATTTAATCGATTGCCGGCTCTGTTGGGCATGCACCGTTAATTTTCCCGGCTGATAACTGTAACGCAGTGAGTTTTTAAAAATATTAGCAAGCACTTGCGATAACCGGCTTTGGTCGGCAACCACCGAAACGTTATCGGCAATATCCAGCGAAGCTTTCAAAGCAAATTTTTTGGATTCAAGCAAAGGAGCAAAGGTGGTGATCTCCTGTTGCAACCAGGGTTTAAAGGCAAACGGCTTAGGGTTTAATACCAGCGAACCTGCCTCAACAAGTGAAACTTGCCGCAGGTCGTTAATAATATTACTCAATACTTCAATACGTTTATTAAGGATCTCATGTGCTTCATCCGAATTTTTGACCATGCCGTCTTTGAGCGCTTCCAGGTGTATTTGTATCACAGTTAACGGGTTTTTTAAGTCGTGAGCGACATTGGCAATAAATTGGTTTTTTTGTTCCATTAATGCCATGACCGATTTGGACTGCTCCAGGGCAATACGTTTTTTCTGGTTTTGCCGTAAGTAGAAAAAACCAAACAGGGCCAACAGACAAAGTAATACGATACCGCCATATAAACGTAAAGCCTGCTGCTCGGCCTCCTGTACTTGTACCTGGTTTTGCTTTTCTAATAACTCCTGCTGCACTAAGGCGGTGTTTTTCTGCGCATTGAGTAAATTGATCTCATTTTGTTGCTGAATAATCCTTTGTTCATCTTTTTCTTTGGCTTTTTTACTTTCAAACTCCCTTAACTTTCGCAGGTAAAGTGAGCTATTTTGGTAATCCCCTGCTTGTTCATATATATCGGCGGCCGCTTGATATTTCTCAATAATCAAGGAACTTCGGCTAGTCTCTATTGCCAAAGTCAATTCGATGCTGTTGAGGGCCGAAGGAATGTCTCCGACTGCAAGGTAATATTTGGCAAAGGAAAGGTGTAGGTTTTCATCACTACGTGTAGATTTTTGCTCATCTACCAAAGCTTTGGCTTTTTGTAAAGTGATCAGGCTTTCATCTAGGTTATGCTGTTCAATTAATATCCAGACTTTGCCCAGTAATATTGTAATTAAATCGTACGTGCTCGCATGACCTTTACCCACCCACTGCAAAGACTTATCTATATGCTTGAGGGATTCATCATATTGTTGCAACTCAAGGTAGCTATCGGCCATACTAAAATGTAAAGAAGTCATGTGTATGCTTGCCTTATAATCCACCGCCAGCGCTTTTTTAAAAAAGGTTATTGCTTGTTGATAATTGCCTATTGCATGATTAAGC
This sequence comes from Thalassomonas actiniarum, assembly GCF_000948975.2. Taxonomy (GTDB): domain Bacteria; phylum Pseudomonadota; class Gammaproteobacteria; order Enterobacterales; family Alteromonadaceae; genus Thalassomonas; species Thalassomonas actiniarum. Next base: position 51,330 of record NZ_CP059736.1, on the reverse strand, counting down.
CTGCCCAGGGCACGATAAGATGAAAACAGGCCTTGTTTATCATCAAGCACTAATTGGTATTCTATCGCCGATATCAGATGCGGTAAGGCAGCTTTTATATTGCCATATTGAGCAAGTAAACCGCCCCTGGCGACTAATACCCGGGCAAGCTCCTTAACGTTTTCTTCAGCTTTAAATACTGAGATGGCCAAATCAAAATACAACTCAGATTTTTCTAACATGGGAATGGTGGCCGCATAACCCGCCACATTAGAATATATTTTCCCCAGTCGTTCAGGTCTATATGTTTTTACCAGCGGCAGCAATTTTTCTTCAGCTAATTGCAACGCTGCTTCGTGATTTCCTAACCAATATTCATTTTGGGCTAACAGTGCTAACCCTTCAACTTGCAGTTTGTGCAGCTGGTGTTTTTCAATGATAGGTGCGGCTTGTTGGTAACTTGTTTTAGCCTCGCGATAGTGTTTTTTTTGCTGTTGTTCTTTCATCAAAAATAGCAAGGCTTGCACGGTTAAAGCCGGTTGCTGTGCCTGTTGCAGTGAAGCTAATATTACCTGTATTTTTTGCCGGGCATTTTCATCTTTTAAAGAAATATCATCTAAGGCTTGCTGTAAGGTTTCACTGGTATACTGGGCACAGGTTAATGGCGAAATAGCCAACAACAAGATAATAAGGACAGTAGAAGAAAAAAATTTCATTAGAAAACCAAACTTAATGAACAGGTGAAAATGGAATTTAAACAAACAGGTTATTGTTAGTCAATCAATTATCCGCCGGCACTTCCTCTTTAAAGAAATTCCGTATTTTTATAAGGTTAACTCTTGGTAAACCTTGTTTGAACAGTATGTATTTCACTGTTGAGCAAGCGTTATGCTGCCAGGTTAGCCAGTTTGCAATGAACAGTAAATTACTTGTAGATATGTTCTTGTCTTTGCTGAAATAAAGCATATAAAGTTTGAGCACGCGCTTCCCTTTTGGCCGTTATTAACTGCTCGTTTTCTAACGGTACAGCAAAGTCTGCTAAGTTTTTTTGTAAATTTTCCTCGCTGTCAGGATAGTTTTCTAAAGAGGATAAAATTGTTTTATTCATGTAACGCCTAATAATTTTTCTGTGAAAGATGATGTAAAACTTGATAGTTGCAGCGACGAATTAACCTGAATTTAAATCACTATTTTTCCAAGGTATAACTGGCCGGGATATTCCCTGGCAAAGCAGTAAGTGCCGGGGCTATCAACTGGTTGACATGTTAAAAAAGAAATGTGGACAGAATATGCAGAAACTAAATTTACCCTGTTTTTCGGCTTTTTCACGACCGGAAAAAACAGATATGGCGAGAAAAGCCGACTTTGCTGATACAAATAAGCCGACGATTGCTTCTGTTTGATAAGTTATGTTGAAGAGGAATGGATTTTTAATAACTAAAAGGTTCCTGCTAAGATCTCTGATTAATCCATCTGTCCATGGGCAGATGCTTAATTATGCAGGCTTGGAAAAGGAAGTGAGAGAAAAGCGGGTGCAAATAGACTTTAAAGTTTATAACGGCTTAAAAGCCAACTCGTACATTGCAACCTCAAGCCGTAGAAGATTGAACCTGTGGCGGTTCGAGCGGGCAAAAAGCTGTAGCTCAACTAAGAGCATGCTACCCCGCTCACAGCATATCTAAGCATATCAAAGCGAGACCAAGCACCATTTGCCGCCGGGCTGACATACTGGAAATAAAGGAGCGATATTGTTCGAATCACCTGCCCTGGCTATCAGACAACTGCCCCCGTTTCTTGCCCAAACCGATGATAAAAGCGATACCGGGCTTTTCCTCATAAATGCTATAACGCCAATACTGAGCTGATATTAAGAATAAAAAGCCCTTTTGTATTTTTTACTTTCCTTAAAGCTAAAAGGTTGCCCTTCACTCTTTTGGGTTTTATTTGCTAAAGTTTGTCTTTTTACCGTATGAGGCTGTCGGGCAATTTCGTAGACGGGGAATATAACAATAAAAGCCAGGTAAACATAATAGGGCCATAAGGTATCAGCTGTCATCGCCCAGAAAACGGCCACAGGAAAGCCAAAGAGAAGGCTTAGGATGACTGTTCCTCTAATGAATACTGCTATTGAATTTTTCTGAAATAACTTGTTCATGTACTACACCTATTAACTAAACATATACAAGCACCCAAATGCTTATAACAAAACCAAACTTTTGATGGCGGTAATAATAAAATGCAAATATGCAACAAATATGCAGCTAGCTAAGTAGCCGACTAAAATAATATCTGTTTAAAAAAAGAGCTTTATTCACTGTAGGCTTAACTGCTTAAATACCAAGATATTTATATATGAAGCCCACTGTTTGCCAAGCAAACGGGGAGCATGAAAAAATTAATATTTTCTGCGGTTGGCAATTAAAATTCTCAAGTACAAGCTGCAGTATCAGCTTTAAAGTACAGCAGTTTAGCTTATCGCTTTTCAATAAAGTCCGGGGGTAGTTTTCAGCGGACAGGTCTGGCTCCGTTTGCTTAGGTGTGATGACTACCTCTGCCTGATTGGCAAAAAGATTGAGTTTTTGCCGGACAGGGAAACTCCTCTTAAATAGGCTCCTTCAAGATTGGCTTTAATAAGTTTCGCTTCTCTGAAATTAGCTATGCTAGGGTTCGCTTCTCGGAGATCAGCGCCACTGAGATTTGCATGGATGAGTTTAATACCTCTGAGATTAACTTTACTAAGATTCGCTTTTCTAAGGTTGTATCCTTCAAGGTTAGCTTCTTTAAGATCTGGTTGTAAGGCAGGTTTTTCTTCTCTCCATTGATTCCAAATCCCAATTCCGCATTTAAGGGTAGTTAAGTGTTTTTTATTTGCCATACACATAACTTTTTTTAATTTGGAAGAGTTTTAATAATATCTTATGGGCTTTGGTGCACTTGCAGGTTGAATTCGCCTAGCTAATAACCAGATTGCTCTTAAACTTAAAGCTAACCTAAAGTTTAGCGGTGGTCATTATCAATATGACTATAACAAGAATGTTTTTTTGTATTATTTGGCTTGCTGTGGCTCCTGCTCTTTATGCCGAAGAAACAAAGTTACTTTTTAATATGTCGCTTGAAGAACTATCAAAAATATCTGTCGTTTATGCCGCCTCAGGGTTTAAGCAGAAAACAAGCAAAGCTCCGGCAACAGTAACTATTATCACTAATGACGAATTGCAAGCTCGTGGAGCGCGTACTCTGTCAGATGTCTTAATAAGTGTGCCAGGCGTGCATGTCAGTGAATCACAGATCCAATATAATCATAAAAAATTCATCATCCGGGGTTTGTCCGGTGATTACTCTTCTCAAGTTAAAATACTGATAGACGGTGAGCCTTTTTACAATATGCAAAGTAGCGGTATTTCCAACGGTTTTCATTTACCACTTACAAGTTTCAAACAAATTGAGATAATAAAAGGCCCTGGTTCAGCCGTTTATGGTGCCGATGCCTTTGCAGGTATTATTAATTTGGTCTCCTATCAACAAAATGAGATGAAGACAAACGTTGGCGGACGCATTGGTAGTTTTGATAGCTATGATCTGTTTGCTAAGCATGAATTGTTTATAGGTGATAGCCATTTACAGTTATCATTTGATTACAGCAAGTCAAATGATGACCCCAAAAGAATTATTAACACTGATTTGCAATCGGTTTTTGACGGTATTTTTGCTACGAGTGCATCACAAGCTCCAGGGCCAATAGACGAACACTATGAAGTAATGAGTGCAATGGCAAAGTGGCATTGGCATAAGTTAAGTTTAAATTACTTCACTTGGCGAAACTTTGATATGGGTTTAGGAGGAGGAATTGCACAAGCTTTGGATTCAAAAGGCAGTGCTTCAACAAAGCATAATCAGTATTTGGCCAAATATGACTTAAGCGATTATGTTGACAGCAATTTAATTGCGACATTTAGTTATAAAAACCAATGGAATCAGTCGTACTTAAATGTATTCCCGGCAGGAAGCGTGTTACCGATTGGGGCTGACGGTAATCTGGATTTTTCGGCCCCGACAACTGTCGCTTTATTTAGTGATGGTTATATAGGTACGCCATCATCGGGAGGGAATGTAACAGCATACCGGCTAACCCATCTGTTTAATATTAGTGAAAACCACTTATTTCGCTGGGAAACGGGTTATGAGCGCTTAAAGTTTAATGCCACCGAACGTAAAAACTTTGGCCCGAGTGTACTTTTAGGAACTGAAACCGTGGTAACCGGCCATTTAACCGATGTTAGCGGTACGCCTTATGTTTATTTACCTGATGTTAAGAGAAATTTCTATTATTTATCTATTCAGGACGAGTGGCAGCTACAGCCTAATTTACAATTCACCCTGGGAGCAAGGTATGATAATTATTCAGATTTCGGAGCCAGGACAAACCCAAGATTAGGATTAATTTGGCAAACTAGTGATGCCTTGACGATGAAGTTTTTTGCAGGCACTGCAATAAAAGCACCTTCAATTGCACAATTATACTCACAAAATAACCCTGTAGGCCTTGGTAACTCATCCTTACAGTCTGAAAAAGTAGAAACAATCGAAACAGGCATGGGCTTAGAATATTTCGTTAACGAGAATATGCTGATATCAGCCAGTTTCTATAAATATCACGCGAGAGACTTAGTTAAGTTTGTTTTTGATGAAGAGCAAAGAGGCAATGTAGCGCAAAATATTGGCGAGCTAAAGGGAAAGGGAACTGAATTATCATTTAAATGGAAGCCGTATAATCATGTTTCTTTAGATGCTAATTACTCTGTTGTTCAATCAGAAAATGAAGCAGGCGTTGATACAGCTGATATACCGAGAAACATGGCCTATTTAGGCATTGCTTGGCAACCTTCAGGTAATTGGTCATGGAACCTTAATGCTAAATGGGTTGGTAACCGAGTACGGGCAATAACTGATACACGAGACAAGTTAGCAAGTTATACATGGGTCACTAGCAAGTTACAGCTTACAGACATTATTAAAGGAGTAGACGCGGCCATTATTATTAACAATGCTTTGGATACTCAAGCAAGAGAGCCAAGTAACGGTAGCATTGCTGATGACTATCCGCAGCCCGGGCGACAAGTATTATTAGAAATGAATTATAGGTTTTAGTCTTACCTCACTTTGTGTCGAGTTAACTTATCGGCCAACTCAATGATTTTAGGAAAAAGCCGCCGATCAAACATGGACATATATCCCAGATTGAACGCAAGCTCATTGCCGCTGCTGAAGAGTCGTCAAGGAAGACTTACTGTTTACTATTTAACGGCCAAAATCTATAAGTAAAAATCATCTGACTAACGTTCTCATGTGGAAGCGGAAGTTACAGATTCAGAAGCTAAATGCTACTGTTCTACAAGGGTTAAACCATTGAAGAACTGAACCGCCTGAAATAACTTAGCACCTTTACCCCCGTGAATATTCAAATCAATACAAGCTCATACAACCCATGTCAGGCTTTGATGTGGGATCAGGAAATTTAATTAACAACTCATTCCAGCCCAAGAAGTCCTGACTGTAAGTGCTGCAAAAATACTTTCACTTTCTCAAGTGGATACTTTTTGCCAGAATAAAACGCATATAACACAAGATCTTCCGGTTCGCAGTTCAAATCAATTTCGATAAGAAGTCCTTTGTCTATATCTGACTGGCATGCATGAGTGGGTAAAATGGCAAAACCAAGTCCTTTCAGTGCTGCGGCCCTGGCCATGTTGCCGCTATTGACTTTGTAGTTAGATTGAACCTGAATAGTTTGGTTTTGTTTAAATCGCCATGGCATGCCCTGAAGTACAGACAAGCTGGTAATACAAGGGGCTGTGCTCAGTTCATCTAGTGAACGTGGCAAAGGGTGATTTTTAAGAAGTTGTGGTGCGGCAACCACGCAACTTGGCCAACGCAGAATTTCCTTGGCAACCCAACCTGAATCTTCCAATGGCCCACGGCCAAAGTTCAAAACCAGATCGAAGCCATCTAATAAACCTTCTTCCGGGTTTAACTGCGTATCACAACTTAGCTGTATTCTCGGGTGCTGGAGGCAAAAGTCCGCAATGATTTCAGCCATGAAAGGTAGGTCCGGTAAGATGATTTTAAGGTGGCCGGAAAGTGAATTCCCATACAAAGAGACTTCTTCCAGTGCTTCATTCACCCCTTGTGTGAGGGGGGTAATAGACTGATAGAGTTGCTTTCCGGCAGTTGTCGGGGTCATTTTACGTGTAGTTCGCTCCAATAACCTTAAATTAAGTTGTTGCTCTAATAAAGCAACATGGCGACTAACATTGGATGTTGGCAATTGAAGTTGTTCTGCTGCCTGCTTGAAACTCAGTTGTTCATATACAGACTGGAAGCTAAGTAACCACCGAAGTTCAATTTTTTCAATCACTCACTCATTCACTCACAAAATGGGATTAACAACGCAATAATAGCATATTTATCCTAAATGGTGGCTTTGTAATAATCTCTACCGCATTTTATTATCGGGGTAGAATATATGAACAGTAACAATCGAATTGCCATTGTCGGTGCAGGCGTCGCCGGGCTATCGCTGGCGATACTTGCTAAAAAACAAGGTTATCAGGTCAGTCTGTATGAGCGAGATTGTAAAGTCTCATCCATTGGAGCAGGTGTGACCTTATGGCCAAATGCAGTTTTTATTTTACAACAGATGGGTTTGGAAAAAGAGATAAAGCGTCTTGGTGGTGTGCCTAGCTATATGCATCAGTTTGATCACTATGGTATCCAGCAAGGTGAGCTTGATATTGAAGAAGTGAACACATTGAGTGGATTTCCTAGTGTAACCATATTGCGTCGTGATCTTATGAACATACTAGCCAAGGAGTTAGAAAGTTTAGGCGTAGAAATACTCTTCAATTGCTCTGTAACAGCAGAAAATATTGAGAAATTGAAGCAAGAATTTTCTCTTGTGGTAGGAGCCGATGGGCGAATGAACTCAATAGTACGTCAGACATTATATCCAGAAAAGGTGCAGCCCTGTTATCAGGGTTTCATTAACATTATTGGTATTAGTCAGTTGGAGGAGAAGGTTTTAGATAACGTTATTCATGATTTTCGCGGCCCAGGTGAGCGCTTTGGAATTGTGCCGATTAAAGCTGGCTTATGTTTTTGGGCTGGGGGATGGAGTACTCACCTTTATAAAGAGCGGCCTCTCTCCGCCTGGTACGACGAAATGCATCAGCGATTTATGAACTGGCCTGAGCCAGTACAAAATGTGCTTAAATCTTATGAAAAAGAGTCCCTCAATCGTATTTTTGTTCATGATATTGATCCCCTGCCCTATTGGCATCAGAACAATGTTTTAATTATTGGAGATGCCGCCCATGCACCTTTGCCGACTTCTGGGCAGGGAGCGTGTCAAGCGTTGGAAGATGCTTGGCATCTTGCCCGGAATTTAGTAAAAAAAGATGAGTTAGAAAACATCCTGGCAGGTTTTTATCAACAGCGTATCGTTAAAACTTCTGCTGCTCAAACCGCAGGGAGACAGTTAGCGCAGAGTATTTTCGGAGACTATTCAGAGCCCCAGCTCTCTGTTTCTGGCATTTCAGCTAAGCAGTTAAGTGAGTTCTGGATGCAGGGGTTAGAAATGAAATCAACATAAGTTCAGTCCCCTATATTTCTATCTATTGATACGCCATTAGTTTCCTAGACACCTCTTAGTTAGATAAAATAACTAAAAGGGAGGTGCTTATGAGCATCAAGCAATACCCTGAAGAGTTTAAGATAGAAGCCGTTAAGCAAGTTGTAGATCGCGCTTGCAATGAAGCGACCTTGAGCGCGGTACTTTAAATTTTTCCCTCACCTACTAAACGACTTTGGAATAAACAAAATGTGTTAATCGTTCTTGTGTTAGGTAGGTTGTCATAACGCCATGGATTTTATCGCTCAGGGCTTTAAAAAAGGGCGCGCTTCAATGGCCGATACCGAAGCTCAACTTTGTAGTCCTCTTTTTTCGAGGATCGGCTGACAAGCTTCGAAAAAAAGCATCATTCAGTCCCCTCACCGGCATAGGGGAGCCAATTAATGGACGATAAAATAATGGTATTGCTTACGCTTGTTCCACCTAAATAGAAACCAAGACTAACAGTATCATTTCTTTTTAGTATTTTTCATCGAATGTTAACCCAAATTTTAAGGGTAAGTTACATGCTGAATTTCTATCGGCCTAAACTAATCAACACAGGATAAGTTCATATGTACATCAGCCCCATGAACTGGCTGTTTTATAATTAAGGCAGCCTTTTTTTGCCTTGTATCCCCTGGATCTAGTGCCAACTCAAAACTATAAGTAACACTCAACTTTGGAAACCTGCATGTAAAACATTATCACGTAACCTTTATATTTTCAGCAAAACAAGTGTTTACCGTAAACATGTTCAAATCAAGGCTGAACTAAATTTCTGCTACCTGAAGGAGAGTCTAAATGCGTTTGTATCAGCTAGGTTTTGATATGAAAAAATTGTCACCGCGACAAATATTTTTAGTTTTTATTTTTGTTTATTTTCGATTAAATTCGCAGTGTAAATTTTTTAGGAGAAAAAACGTGCGAAACGTATTTCGATTTGCAGCTTTAAGCCTTCTTATGTTTAGTAGCCTGACAAGTGCTCAACAACAAAATGAAGACGTGGCTATCATCCCAAAGGCTATAGTTGCAGCATCATATGACTTTTGTGCAAAGCAACTACATGATCTCGATGGTGATGAAGCTGAGCAGTTTTTGCTGGATTGTGTCAACCTGGATTTGCAAAGACAGTCATACCCTGTTTTCTCAAGCTATGAGCAATTACTTGATTTTATTCATGAGGCCGAACTGGAGTTACTATCATGAAAACTATGTTACGTCCGGGACAGACGCCATTTTATGGTGACAGTCGTCATACTCACGGGATCGCAAGAAGCGGTTGCTTTAACACGCGGGAAGTACAAGAATTGACCATGTATGGCAATACCATGCAGCGGCTTTTTGACGGTATGCTCGAACCTGAAAATGATGAAGAGGTTCGTTTTATCGCAGATTGCCAAACAAGCGATGAAAGCTCGCTTTATTCTGTCAGGCTTTGGAAAAAATACCTTAATACCCTTGAAAAGTTGAAACAGCATCACAGCTTTAGCCGTAGTGAGCGATATAATAAACCTGAGCTTTTCTCGGACGGTTACTTTAAAGAAGCTGTCGGTTAACTGTTAAGCTGCGGCATTACCACACTCAGTTCGATATGGGCGGCTTATACCGCCCATTTTTCTTTCCCGACATTCGCCAACTCGACACTGCTTTAAGGTGGCGGATTACAGCAAAAAATCTTGGGCTGAAATTCATTAAGCCGACTTGGCAGCGTAATGGCAATAACTACTCTTTATTGCTGTTTCCCGTCAAGCCGAGCTTTATTTAAAGGTCTTTATTCTTTTGATATTTAATCAAAAGAATTTATCGAAAAGAGAAAAATTTTTTGCTTTTCTTGTTATATAAAAGCGCTCATTATTCAGTGAAATTCAACGGTGAATTTATAGAGGAAAATCCATGGGTATTATTACATATGATGAAACTGATGAGCTGGAAACCGATGATATTCAATTTGATAAGCCATATTCGCTTACCGGCATTTCAGGCTTTGAAATTGCGTACGGCTCCGCTAATAAGGCTGTTATTAAAAAAGCAGTCAAACATAAATTCAGAGTCAAGGAGAGGCTTGATGCGTTACAGGAAAAGAGAAGACTGAAAAAAGAAATTGATACCCTCTACGATGAGTGGGAACACTAAAACCGCTTTAAATATTGATGAAAAGAGAAATATGATGAAAAAAATACTTACAATAGTGTCCTTATTAGCACTGATGAATGCACCGGCTTACAGCGAAGACAGAGAGATTGAGCTGACTGAAGCACCTTCAGATTTCGTATTGAAGGCTCTGGAAGACTGCAAAATTTATGCTGTAGAAGATGAGGTTGATGCTAAAAGGTTAAACCGGTATTTGCTTGACTGTATCAATGATGAGCTGGAGTTGAGTGATTATCGTCGTATCGCTAAGTTGCCAACGCAATAACCTCCGGAGTCGACAGAAAGCAAGTCAAAATCATCAGGTATCCCGTCCCAATGTGCTTGTTTAAGGCACAAATTAAGGTGAGATACCTGATTTACCGGATTATAGCTTAACTTGCCCCGCTCAGGAGAGAGAATTCCCGGTACCGGTGAGTAGGCTGATATAATATGAGTAAAGCAGATGTGCAGGTTTTTAGCTTATAGCGGTGAAGCCATTTTAATGAATGAGCTGGTTTTTAACGCCAGCAATTCGTTAGTGAGCCAAAGCAAGCATGCCACCATGCGGGCAAACCCTCTAAATGCCGACGGCTTTGGTCTTGGCTGGTATCCCGAACATGATGATGACATACCGGGAACCTTCGTCAGCATTGAACCGGCCTGGAGTAACCGTAACCTCATTCAAATCACATCAAAAATTAAAACACGCCATTTTTTTGCCCATGTACGTGATGCTTCTGCAGGTATGCCGGTATCGCAGAGCAATTGCCACCCGTTTCAATATGGTCCCTATTTGTGGATGCATAACGGCCGGCTCGATCAATTCAGCAAGTTCAGGCGAAATATCAGTAAAGGCTTATCCGATCAGGCGTTTGATTACATTAAGGGCAATACCGACTCTGAATATGCCTTTGCCTTGTTTTTAGATGAAATCGCCTTTGATCCCCATGCTTCGGCACAGACGCTAAAAAAGGCCATGTGCACTACCATCGAGAAAATAAGCCGATACCGGCAAGCGGTTGATGCCCACAGCAATGCCTTTATCAATTTTGCCCTGACCAATGGCCACACCGGCATATTCACCCGGTTGTCCACGTTAGCAGACGTAAGGCCGGCCTCCTTGTTTTATCAGGCTAAAGCGAATGCCGTCATAGTGGCGTCAGAGCCGTTAAACCGGGATAAGGAAGATTGGGTTAAGGTGGAGCGCAATACCCTGTTATCGGTTAGCCAGGGTCAAGTGATAACAGAACAAATTTAGTGGTTTGTCCCTGGCGCGAAGAGCGAATCGTCAGCATTACGCCTGTCGGACACCGCCGTTTTTGCTTTCATGCAACTGCGGCATGCCTTATACCAGTTGAATTACCAGCAAACGAAATAATGAATCGATCATCTTCAATGGCTTAAACCTCCAAGTCCTGCGTTGTTTTCAATGCCAATAGCGTGCTATTGCTCAATCAAACGCCTCGCCTGCATGGATGCCGGTGCTTAGCTTTACTCTGGAACGATAAAGCTGTGAACTTGAAAATGTATTCTCATCGAATTTTGAACATCTACTTGATACCATTGGTATTACATCAATGTGCCGAAAAAAAAGCGGCGAGTTGAGCTTGCCGCCCTTTTATCCGTTATTTGGCATTTTTATGCCGGATGGCCCACAAATGCAATAATTCCAGGGCGATAGTCGCCGCCGCCAACGAGGTTTGTTCGCTGTTGTCATAGGCGGGGGCAACCTCAACAACATCCATGCCTATGATATTGATCCCCGCCAGGGCGCGCAGTATTTTCAGCACTTTGTCTGTAGTTAAACCGCCACAGACAGGCGTACCTGTCCCCGGCGCATAAGCCGGATCCAAACAATCGATATCGAAAGTCACATATACGGGCAAATCGCCGATGGTCTCCCGGATTTTCCCGGCAATATCCGTCACCGGCATATCATTGGCGTCCACGGCATTAATCACTTTAAAGCCATGGTTGCTAGCCCGGTAGGCGGTGCGTATCCCGATTTGTACCGAACTGTTTTTGTCGATCAAGCCTTCATTGGGTGCATGAAAAAACATGGTGCCGTGATCGTAGCAACTGCCGTTGCTGTAGGTATCCGTGTGGGCATCAAAATGAATTAAAGCCATTTTCCCGTATTTTTTTGCATGCGCACGCAGCAGGGGCAAGGTTACAAAGTGATCTCCCCCCAATGCCAGTATGGTTCTGCCCCCAGCCAAGAGCAGCTCTGCGGCATTCTGAACCTGTTCAACAAAGCCCGGGGCATCACCGCTGGCATAAACCAGGTCACCGGCATCAAGCAGTTTTATGTGTTGAAATAAATCAAACGGCCATGGAAAACGCTTGCCTTCCCAGGCTAAGTGTACCGACGCCTGGCGAATGGCGCCCGGCCCCATGCGTGCACCGGATCGGCCCGAGGTTGCCAGATCAAACGGCAAGCCTAATACCACCACGTCGGCATCGGTATTGACCGGCTCGTAACTTAAGGGCTGGCGCATAAAAGTCATCGCATTCGAATAAATGGAATAATCTGCCTGGTTAAAGATATTTGTCATACGGATTTCTCTCTTAAAGCTCTTCCAAATAGGTGTAACCCTTCAATCCGGCAACCAGCTCCTTAAAAACCGCACTGCGCTGATTTTCCGGTAATTTGCTGTTAACTAACGCCTGATAGGTTTCGGCGAATGTTTCGGCATCCAGATGTACATAGCTCAGCATATCTTCAACCATATCACCTTCATTGATTTCAGTGATTTCGGCACTGCCGTCATCATCCATCAGGACCACAACGCTATGGGTGTCCCCAAACAAATTATGCATATCCCCCAATATTTCCTGGTAGGCGCCGACCAAAAAGAAGCCGAGCAAATATTCTTCTCCAGCCCGCCATGCGGGGGCGGGTAAGGTGGTTTCAACACCCTGGCCGTCAACATAGGCGTCTATGGTACCGTCCGAATCACAGGTGATATCCAGCAATACCGCACGGGTTTCATCCGAGCGCTCCAGGTGGGCTAGAGGCAATACAGGGAAAACCTGGTTAATGCCCCATGAATCCGGCAACGACTGAAACAGGGAAAAGTTAACGAAAAATTTGTCCGCCAGTTTCTCTGCCAAATCATCGATGATGGGACGGTGAAAACGGTTTTTGACATCCATCAGCAGGTTTAACTCGTAGCATACACGCAGGTTGACCTGTTCGGCCCAGGCCCGCTGGCTTAAGTTTAATAAGCCCATGGCAAACTGATGATGCACTTCGGTAATGTCGCTTTGGGTGTCATGATAAATTTCTATCAGGGCCCTGTCATCATTGCGCCCGTTTAGCTGTAGCCAGGAATGCCACATGTTCTGCAGCAATATAGGGGCATCCTCTTGCGGGGCGGTTATTGCTTCCACTTGATAGGACTCAGCACCGATGACATTGGAAATCAGGACGGCATGGTGGGCAGTTAACGCCCGCCCGGATTCGGAAATAATCACAGGCATAGGTTCATCATAATTTTTGCAGGTATCCCCTATAGTCTGCACAATATTTTTGGCATATTCGGCCAGGCTGTAGTTCATGGAATTATGAGATTGGCTGCGGGTACCGTCATAATCGACCGCCAGGCCGCCCCCTACGTCCATGCAGGCGATCCCGGCCCCCAATTTGCGCAACTCGCAATAAAAGCGGGCTGCTTCAGCAACACCGAAGCGGACATCTCGGATATTGGCCATTTGCGATCCTAAATGAAAATGCAGCAGTTTTAGCGTATCCAGCATCTTGGCTTCTTTGAGTCTTGCCACCGTCTTGAGTACCTGGGCGGCAGAGAGGCCAAATTTGGACTTTTCCCCGCCGCTTGCCTGCCATTTGCCTTTGCCCTGAGAAGCCAGGCGCACGCGCAGGCCAAGGCGCGGCTCCACACCCAGTTCCTTGGCTTGTGCCAGGATCAGTTCCAGTTCGGACATCTTCTCTAATACGATATGGACTCTATGGCCCAGCTTTTCGCCGATTAATGCCAGGCGCACATATTCTTTGTCTTTATAGCCGTTACAGACAATAACGGATGAGGCCTTTTGCGCCAGTGCCAGTACCGCCAGTAACTCGGCTTTGCTGCCGGCTTCTAAACCCAGTTGTTTATGTTCACGGTTGTACTGGCTGGCGAGAATTTCATCCACGACTTCACGCTGCTGGTTAACCTTGATGGGGTACACCAGCAAATATTCTTCACTGTAGCCATATTCTTGGATTGCATGGTTAAAAGCGTCGCATAAGCTGTGGACCCTGTGGTGAAGGATTTGCGGAAAACGCACCAGTGCAGGCAAGGTCAGGCCCTTATTGTGGATCATCTCTGCAATGGCCGTTAAATCCAGTGTTTGTTCCTGGTTTTCAACTTTTGGCGCTACATATACTCTTCCGGCATCATTGATACCAAAATAGCCCTGACTCCAATGACGTACGTTATAACGGGCACGTACATTATCCAGAGTATCTTTATTCATCGTTTTTCCTTCAGTAAAAATATTTAAGTTCACCTTGAGCCACCATAACCACGGCTGCAGAATAAGCTGTGTTCATACAATCAGCTTGCAATATTTGAGAATTAAAAGTGACCGCCGAAACAAAGTCCAACAAAAAAAAACTTAGCGAATAATCAATAAAATTGATTATTCGCTAAGTGCCGTAAGGCGTTCCTGGACAAGGAAAAAGTGGCGAGGGTAAATCTTTGAATCTTTTTTGTTTTTAGATATGTCCGCTTGTTTGCTTGACATATGGGCGGTTTAAAAAGCTTGCCTCAAGGGCGATTTTTGAGCCTCTAAATGAAGACCTCGCCTGCTGAAATTATTTCTCTTGCTTGCTTTTTGTAACTAATACTGGTGCCGATTTCATTACCACTGATCGCTTCAAATGAAATTTCCGGTGACAGGCGGTATTCTATGATCCACCCGGCTTCAATGTCGTTATCGGCATTAATGCCTGTACCATAACGAACATTTAACCGGCTGTTAATACTCGCACCTATCGACACGCGTGCTGTTGGCGAGGTTTATCCATTGACTTTTCTCCCGCCCCTGGGGGATCTGATACTGAAAACTGGCAGTGATATCGGCACTGTTGGCAATCACCTGGTTTAAATCCAGACGAATCAGGTAATTATGGCCTAAGTCATTCATCTGCCGGTTATGCCAGCTCAGCCCCAACTTGCCTTTGGTATCCGAGCCATAACCGAGCAGGCTTTTCAGTTCATATTTGTCCTTGTCTGTACAGGCAAAGCTGATATCTACCTGCCCGGCCGTATGATCGATATTTTGCTCTACAGACACGAATTTAAAAAACTCCGAGTGGGTCAAGGCCTGTTGGCTGGCGATAATCTTATGCTGCTGGTAAAACTGTCCGGGGGAGACAGGTAAAGCCCGTAAGCAGCTGATGGGACAGTGCCGTGCCGGTAAAGGTAATCATTGTTAATGATATAGGCTTGCCCGCAATTGAACTGCCGGATGATATCGGCATAAGATTGTACGGTATCGACATTCAGCTGGCTGACGGCAAATGCCGATGCCAACAGTCCTATTTCAAATGCCTGACGGTGAACAACAGACTTAAAATTCTCATAATCACCATGATGTACTATATCCCCGCTTTTAAAGGGCGGCCGGTTAAGCAGTTGCTGTAATTCGGGGTAGGCCTGCTCGCAGGTCAGCCGGAGATCGATATTGCGCCAGCGCACCGGCTGGCCGGGCTCTACCGTTAAGACTTTGCCCTGCTTTTGGTCTGTGACCCGGATCTCAGGCCGGTAATAGCCCAATGTCTGCAATGCCTGCCTGGTTTTATCTATGATAAAGGCATCGGAACGCGGGAACCCCAGTACCGACAAAGGAAATAAATCATCGGTCAGGGCCAGGTGGGATTGGATATTGGCTTTTATCGTCCCGTCGACGCCGATGATCTTGATGGCAGTGCCCGTATCTTGCATTTCGTCGCCTAATACCGCCGATACCGGGCACAGACAGCAAAAAAACCAGGAAAAGAAGAGGACAACATATTGAATGCCAGGTTTTACCGGCAATGGTTCCCCGGGCGCACGACTTTTCTCCTCAGTAAGTTCTTCCGGGCCAAAGATACGCTGTATTACCATGACGATAGTATTTCCGACTTATCGCTGATTATAATTTACAAGCCTGCTATCAGCATTATGCTCCATTGTATTGCATATGCCTTTATCCCTTTAAGCAGAGCAGCCCCGCCGGTAGGGATAGCTATTGGGAAATATGTTTTTCACGCTCATACAGCAGCACAGAGCCAATACGGAGTGCGCTGAGCACCAACAAAAAAGCCGATAAGGCATAGAGCATTTCAGGTTTAAGTTCATGTTTAAACAGTGCGATAAGCACTTCGCGTAATATAAAAACAATACCGGCATCAATGATGAAGGTCAGGCGAAGCTTTTGGGTATTAAAATACTCGACAAGAGAGCGGGACAGTTCAATCAGCACATATAAAGTCAGGACATCGGCGATAATGTCTATGTAATGCCCGGTTACCCCTTTCAGGGCTAACAGCGTCCAGGCGGTAAAAAAGAGCTGAAAGGTGCCTATGGCAATCCCTATCATGATGAAGATGAGAATAATACCAAAAACGATATCAACAACTTTATCAAAATATTCTCTGATCTTGTCACTGATCATATTTCCCCCAACGTTTAATGCTCAAAGCCGCGGCAGGTTTTCTATACCGCAGCTTTGGTTGTTTAACAGTAACCCTGTTATTTAGCATCCACCGGAGCAAGCGCTTTTCTTTCAAACCACAGGCGCATAAAATCCCCGGTCAACTTCTGCTCTATCTCCATCGCCCTTTCGGTAGGACAGAAGATGGTAAAAAAGACCTGGGTATGGCCAAGCTCAGATGTGGCAACCTGGATATGTGGCTCCGGGCCGGCAATCGTGATATCTAACCGGCTTTCAATTAATTGATTATAGCGAACGGCTACATCCTTAAAGTCATCACAATATAAATTTGCGTTTTCATAAAGCTCGTCGATAAATTCAAAAGGATTGACACTGTCATCGCGCACCAAAGTGAAATGGTGCATGGCATAACGCTTAAGAAAATTTAAATTTTTAATGGCGGAAGTGATCAGCTGGCTATTTGGTAAATACAAGGTTTTCCCTGTATATTGATAATCATGGATATTCACTTCCAGCAGGGTTAATTTGGCCCAGTCCGTAGAATGAATCTCGCCATAATAATTCCCTACCTGAACCCAGTCACCGATACGAAAGGGACGGCTGGACAAAATATAAACAAAGCCAATAAAGCACTGGATGAACTCCCTGGTCGCCAATACGATCGCAACAATAAAGGCGGCAATCGACAGGGCAAATTTTTGAATCTCTTCCGACCAGATATTAAAAATCAGTAAAATAATCAATAAAGTGAAAAGGTTATTCACTACATTGATTTGCAACCTTTTTCCTTCTGTTGACCTGCGTATTATTCTTTTTATGATTAACCATTTAATAAGAAAGAAAAAGCCAACAAACAGGAAAGTAACAAGGAATTTATTGTCAAATGCCAAGACGCTAATATGATATAGGTTTTCGCTAATTTCCGACCAAGTACTCATAATGATAGATAAAGCCTTTTTGTTCCTGTGCCTAAGGGGTGAGCGTTAATGCTTTTTGGTTAATATGTTTTAAATGCGATAAGGTCTCTTCGGCCCCTAACCTGCCAAAACTTGCGTTCATTTCATTTTGTTTCGTCTGCACTAAACTGATGCCTTCAATGATAATATCAAAAAAATACCAGCCGTCTGCGTCTGACTGGATTAACTTTAGCACGGCTTTATAACTTTTTTCGCGCCCGTTAATCCTAATGTCGACCATGGCTATTTTGCCGCTTTTCGAAAGCTGACTCTGGCCTATTTCTATGACTTCATTGTTATATTTACTCAACAGGTGTACATATGTATTTATTAGCTGTGTCGAGAGCTCCTGAATAAACTCCTGTTTAAGTTCGTCAGATAATTTAAGTAGGTTTTTATTGAGTACCTTATAAGCAAAAAATCGGCTGTTAACTTCAGGCAGGAGATATTCGTTCAATACCAGTCTGATATTGCTTTTGCTCATGCCGTTGCTCGCTTTAAGGGCTGTTAAAGACGACTCTATGCGCTCAAATGTCTGCCTTACCTTGTTTTCTGGAGTATCCGTTGCCGCTACCGCCAGTGCGGAAATGAGCAAACTGATAACGACAAACAAAACCACCAGGAAATCAACAAAAAAGTAGTGCCTTTTTTTCATCTTCATCATTTCAAAAAGTATAAGATAATGCATTGTAAGCATTGGGCCGTAACAGGCAAACGCAAAAAAAAGCTCAGTTCAATCAAAAATATTGATTAAGCACGGTACAAGAAAATATTTTACATTCAATGGGCTGATCCTGGGCCATGTCCGGCCCGACAAGCTGGCCTGCATCACGAGTTGATAAAGACCTTTGAAGGGTCGACAAGGAACCTCTCTCCAATCGCCTCACGCCCGAATAACATCAAATAACTCATATCGGAGCGGTCGGTTAAGGTAATTTCTATCGGCCAGGTATCTTTCCCTAAAGTGATCGGCGTTTTAATCACATATCTCTGCTCGGAAGCAGCGTTGGATGATTTGACCTTTCTGATATCGCTGATCGGCGCTGTGCAGGTCACAACTGTGTCTACGTTATGCACATCCGGATGAATATCAAACCTGACACAGGGTTTATCATTTTTAATGATCTTGGTTATGTTATCGACATGTAAAGAAGATGTCTGTGCGCCGGTATCTACTCTTACCTGCAGATTGTCAATGGCCAGTTCAGGCAGTGCTATGGACTCCAGCCGGCCAATAATAATTTTATCACTCATTTTCACCCTATACTCCCGGTTAATTGCTATCCATTTCCGGCAATAGCAACTCTTGCGCCGTTTCTATCTGTTCGGCAATTTCTTCATTCGCTTCGCTAAAGTAGGCGATATGGAACATGGCTTCCCCTTCCTGCACCAGCGGGATATTTTGTTTTCCGATTAAGATCCCCGAGCGGTTGGCCTTAACGAGATCAATAATATCCCCATAGGGGCTGCCGATTTCTGCCAATAACTGCCCTTTGGCAATATGATCCCCCAAAGCGACTTTATTATGCACTATGCCGCTGGCATTGGCTCTTAACCATTGGCTGCCGTTGGCGATGAAGGGTTCGATCATTTTCTTTTTCGAAGACGATTTATGCACCATGTTCAAATGGTGCAAAATATTCAGTATCCCCTTGATACCGGCCCGAATGGAAAATTCATCGAAACGCAGCGCTTCCCCTGCTTCATATAATAAGACCTTAGTCTTCAGTTTTACTGCGGCTTCTCTTAAAGAGCCGTCGCGCAAGTTGGCATTTAAAATCACGGGTACCCCGAAGACTTCCGCGAGTAGTTTGGTTTCTTCATCGGACATATCCGCCCTGATTTGCGGCAAATTAGAGCGGTGGATAGCCCCGGTATGCAGGTCTATGCCATAGTCGCAATGCTTGACTATTTCGTTTAAAAAAATATGCGCGACCCGCCCCGCGAGCGAGCCTTTGGCTGAGCCGGGAAAACAGCGGTTAAGATCGCGCCTGTCCGGCATATAACGGCTTTGGTTGACCACGCCGTAGACATTGACCATAGGTACGGCTATCAGGGTGCCCCGGCTGATTTTAAAATTTTTCTGGCTGATCAATCGCCTGATAATTTCGATACCGTTAAGTTCATCTCCATGAACCGCTGCACTGATAAATACCGTCGGACCCGGTTTCTTTGCGCGGATAATATGCACGGGCAGTGAGACATTGGCATCTGTGTACAATTTGGCTACCGGTAATTCGATTTTCCGTTTTTCACCGGGAAACAGATCAAATTCGCCAATACGTAGTGATTCCATATGTTGCAACCTAATATTAACCTTTGCCGCGGGTCTTGTTGCTATTAGGTTTGGCTTTCTTTTCAATAAAGTCAAATACCATACCGGCGACATCTTTTCCCGTGGCAGTCTCGATGCCCTCCAGTCCGGGGGAAGAATTTACTTCCATTACCATAGGGCCGCTTTGCGAACGGAGTAAATCCACACCGCAGAAATTCAATCCCATGACTTTAGCGGCATTCACCGCCGTTTCTCTTTCCTGCTTGCTCAGTTTTATAACTTCCGCCGTTCCCCCCCGGTGCAGGTTCGAGCGGAATTCACCTTCTGCCCCCTGGCGTTTCATCGCGGCAACGACACGGTCACCGATCACCAGGCAGCGTATGTCTGCCCCGCCCGCCTCCTTGATAAACTCCTGCACTAATATATTCGCCCTTAATCCCATAAAGGCTTCAATGATGGATTCTGCCGCCTTTGCGGTATCGGCCAATACCACGCCGATACCCTGAGTCCCTTCGAGCAACTTAATCACCACAGGCGCACCGCCGACATTTTTGATCAAATCTTTAATGTTGTCGGGTTTGCTGGCAAAGCCTGTTCTGGGCAAACCTATGCCTTTGCGGGATAAAAGCTGCAGTGAACGCAACTTATCGCGGGAACGGCTAATCGCCACCGATTCATTGACATTAAAAGTGCCCATCATTTCAAATTGCCGCGCCACGGCCGTGCCATAAAAGGTTATCGAGGCGCCAATACGGGGTATGACGGCATCATAGAGAGGAAGCTCTTCCCCGTGATAACGCACGGTGGGACGGCTGCTGGTAATATCCATATAACAGTGCAGTGTATCTATGATATCAACCTGGTGGCCTCTGGCTTCCCCTGCTTCCTTTAAGCGATTGCTTGAATAAAGGTTTGAATTTCTTGATAGAATCGCGATTTTCATAGTGTATAATCCTGTCTTACCGCTTATTTTTGAAGCGGTGGATATTAATAATAGCCGTAAAAAATATAGATCAACTCTATAGTTCACTTTTCATTAAATAAAACGTTATATTTTAATGGGTTTAATTAAAATATTTGATTGGATAAGCGAAACCTGCGTATGAGAATAGAATTGCTGAAAACATTCCTGGAAGTCAGTCGTACCCTACATTTTAGAGTTGCCGCCGAAAATTTATTTATTACCCAGTCGGCCGTCAGCGCACGGATAAAATTGCTTGAAGATGACTTGGGGGTACCACTGTTTGACCGCTCACAAAAACATTTAACCCTGACCACGGAAGGAAACCGTTTAATTAAACACGCCAATGAAATTATTTTTATGTGGCAGAAAACCAAGCAGGATGTCAGTATCGCAGAAAATGAGACCCTGCAGCTGGTTATCGCTTCCATGATGTCCATCTGGGATATTGCCTTACAGGACTGGTTGCAAAAGATTCACCGCAATATCGACGACATCAGTTTGCTGACCAACACTTATTCCCCGATAGAATTGAGAAAAAGTGTCCTGAACCGGGTGATTGATATTGCCTTTTTATTCGAACCTCCATATGTGGAAGATTTAATCACGGAAAAAGTCGCCACGGTGCCGCTGCATTTGGTTGCAACCGAGCCGGGTAACATCAAGGAAACCTTTTCTTTGGATAATTATATTATGGTGGATTATGGCGAAGCTGTGAACAGCCAGCATATGCGGGAATTTCAGAATGCTCCTGCGGCCAGGCATTACATGGGTCAGCCGCGTATCGCATTGAATTTCATCCTGGATGCGGGCGGCTGTGCTTACCTGCCCAGCCAAATGACTTTTGAATATGTCCAGGCCAACAAACTGTTTATCATTGAAGAAGCACCGGTATATTCCCGGGATATATTTGCGATTTATCTTGCCAAGAGCCAAAAAAGAGAGGTGATCGAGAAGACCATAGCATTATTTCCCTCTATCAAAGCCTGATCTTCTGCATAACAATACAAAGTGCCAGGAGTTCCCGATTACAGCAATATCCTATCGGTGTTTTTCATACTCGTTGATTTGCATTTGACTATAAGTGCTATGTTTACCCCAGACGGCAACGCCCAGGATAGTTCGACAGATGTCTCCAGCCATCATGTAACAGAAGTCTCATGTTCCCCATATAATACAAACAATAGCTCATACAGGGCAAAACAACCGCCCTGTTAAATTTTATCTTAATAACACTAAGGTAGCTCCGCCTAAAAAAATAAAAAAACCGACGACATCGGATACGGTTGTTAGAATCACCGACCCCGCCAGTGCCGGATCTATCTTCATCTTGTGCATGGCATAGGGAATGCCAATACCTGCCATCACCGCCACTGTCATATTGATTAATACCGCGACAAAAATAACAAGAGTGATTCCCACGCTGTCGAACCAGAAATAAGCAATAGCCCCGACTGATAGCGCCCAAATGACGGCATTAATGGCCGATACCTTGAATTCCTTATCCCGCAGCAGCCGTATATTGATGTCAGACAGCTGTCCTGTAGCCAACCCGCGTATGGTCAAGGTCAGCGCCTGGCTGCCTGCGATGCCCCCCATACTGGCGACAATGGGCATTAAAATTGCCAAAGCGACAATTTCGGCTAATGTTGCTTCAAACTGGCCGATTACCCAGGCAGCCAACAAGGCGGTAAGCAAATTAATCCCCAGCCAGACAGCCCGCTGCCTGGCGCTGGAAATCACTGGGGCAAACAGATCTTCATCGCTGACATTACCCACATGAGCAATTTTCGCTTCATAAAAAGTTTCCATATGTCCTATTACATCCTTAAGGTGAAAAGTTCCGATAAACTCATTATTTTCATCCACCACAGCCAGCTCTGTCGACTGAACACGCTTAAAAAAGCTGCCCGCATTATCTATTTTTTCATTGGCTAGCACTACCTCATCCTTACCAGCGGCGATTTCCGACAAAATTTGCCCGCTATCACAGTAACAAAGCTGATGCAGCATAACCTTGCCCTGGTAATAACCGTGTTCATCCACCAGATAGATGGCTTCAATCGAAGGTTGGCTTGTCAGTAACTCCCTAGCTTGCCCAACACTAAGATCCGGTAGCTGTGGGCGCTGGCTGCGGCTGGCATATCTTCCCACCAGGCTGGGGTCATACTCTAGCGCATCCCTAATCACCGCCCGATCTTTTTTCGGTAATTCTTCAATGGCTTTGTGGATGACCGGCTTGGGTAGCTCTCCTAAAACACTGACAACCTGTTCATTTGTGCTCTCTAAAGCAACAGAAATTAGTTCCTGTTTTCCTACCGCTTTAAATAATTCATGGCGGGATTCGTCTCTGAGCGCTGCCAGGGTTTCGCTTTTTAGCGCTTCGGGGATCAATTGCCACATGGCTTTTTTGCTGGAATAAGGGGTTGCTTCTATGGTTATTGCCCAGTCAACAGGTAACAGTTTTGCTGCCATAACCGGCAGTGCCAGTTCATCATGCTTGATATGTGACTGTATCCATTTTATCAGCTGCTGTCTCTCATCTGCTGTGATCATATGATTTCCAGTTTATGTGTTGTTATTTTGATATTTTCTATTGAATTGTAGGATATCTCGATTTTAATTTTTAGTGATAACCTTTTTAGACACGCAATTTCTATATAACCCAGGAGATTTATTTTCATTTAGGCCAAGATACAAAGGGCAATCTGTCGGCATGGACTTAGTAATGCACACTATTTAGGACTAAACTGAACATCATCATCTGATAGGGAAGGAAATGCAGTGACCAGGCTACATATCATCATAGAGGATTACTCCTTATCTCTGGCAGAAATTAATAAAATCGCCCTGTTGCAGCAGGCTTATGCTGCTGAGCTGTTTTGGTACGCCCATGCCCATGATACCCTATTGGATAGGCTCTACTTGAGCTCTGAGTTTGCCACCCTTTGGCAAAGTTTTACTAAAGATGTCAAGCAAACCAGCCATGCCCTGGAGCAAACCATACAGCAGCATTTTAAAAACTGCACCCTAAGCCATGTATACGATAAGTATTGGCAGAAAACAGTTGATGATAATGCCGAACATAAAGATTTAAGGATAATCATCAGAGGCAAGCATGAATTATCTCATTCGGTACTACAGTACATTAATCACACTGACTCCTCGGTTATCATACTTGGCAATCGTTCGTGGGGAGAAAGGTGTAAACTTATCGGCGCTATAGACCCTTTTCATAGCGATGACCCGAAAAATACAAGCGACATAAATGTCTACAAGCTGACAAGGCGCATAGCTGAAAGGTTTCAGTCACAGGACTGGAAACTGTTACATTCAGTGTATATACCGCCATTAGCGGTTAGTCATGCAAAAGAGCTGACTCAGTTCCATAAGCAAAGGGTTTATGAGTTTTGCCGAAAAATACAATGTCCCTCTGATCACATGGCTTTTTGCGGCGGCAACCCGGAAATTGCCATTGAACATTATGCGCAAATGAACAAAATTGACCTTATTATTCTCGGCAGCCGTAAGCATGGCATTATTGATAAATGGTTAAACGGTTCAACAATAGAACAACTGGTCAAAAAACCGGAACTCGATATTTTACTTGCCCCTGCCAATCCAGTGCAAAACCGTCGGAGTTAATTGTCGACGCTGTTTTATGCAGAAGTGACGGTTATATCGACCTATGTGCTATTAAAAATAAGTCAAGCATGCCAGAGCAGGGTAATATTACTTATTTCGAGGTTTTGTATCAGACATATTAGCCACAGTAGCAACTTCTTTTTTAGCTTGCTGATACATAGCAAGCACTTCTTTTTGATGAGAAAGGTATTTCTGATAGCGCTTACCTGATATCAGATAAAAAGCCAGACACGCAGCAGCCAGCAAAATTAAGCACATTATCAGCTGTTCCTGCTGCTCAACCATAAATACTGCCGATAATGCACAGCAGGCAATAAATAAACTATACCAACGCAAAACCTGTGCAGCTCTGACAGAGCCACGGGTCACCTTGAAGTTACAAAAACAAAACACAATAACTAGAAATAAACCTCCCCAAACAGCCCCTACAGGGTTAACAGCGTCAAAATAAACAAAAGTCGCAATTACAATAAACAGCCCTGTGCCCACTAAAATACAAAGTGTAACCACAGCAAAGGCTGCAAGACTAAGTAATGGCGGCCACAAACCAACTAACTCATCATTATTCAACTCTTTCATTAATAATTCACCTGCTGCCAAATACCGATAGCCAAAGCATTAACTTCACCAGACACGGTACTGCCGCTAAAACTCACTACACCTAAAAAGGCCCGGTGTTTATTTACATTCGGTTTCTATTTATTTATGTTGAACAATGTAATGTTCTGGGGGGCTGGGTCAATAATTTACTGCTTTAAATTATGACTATCAAAGACAAACAGCCAATGATTAGTCGCGCCACGTTTATTACTATTGAAATGATCATTTTTATTTAAAATACCCTATCGATCGCATTTTTTGCGGTTTTGTAGAGTGTATTTATCATCAGCTCTAATACCCAGCGGATAACCTTCACAGTAAGCGCTTCTATTTTTTGTTCGGCTTTGCCGACAAAAACTAAAATATGCCCTAAGATCCCTTTGAGTTGCACGCCTGCTGCTATTGAAGCTTGGGCTATGCCATCAAGGCAGCGAGCTAATACATCATAAAACGTTAACCCCACAGACAAAGATGCCTGTACTAAAACAGCGCTATATTGCCCGGTTACCTTAAGTAAGGTGATCAATGCATTAGTAATACGGCGTTGCCAGCGTTGACTAAAATTTGCCTGATGACGATTTTCATAATGCAGTACCACAGGTTCATCATGCATAGTTTGAAACCTGCCAGCCATACTATCAAAATCTTGATGCCCCGCTACCGTATTAATATAACCGGGTGCATCATTTTCCATCAGGTGAGCCGAGGCGCTTAACCTTGCACTGTCATTCGAAGCTAACTGATATTCTCCTGCCGTATGGGCAAAAGGCCAGGTTGGCACATATGGCACAGGATCTGTGCCATGCACCATACGATGATGTTCAATATTTAGTGCGGCGCCGGGGGAAAAGTGACTGAGTACAACTCTTGGTGCGCCAAAAGTATAGAGTTTCGCGGGAATACTGCGCTCACTCGCCCATATAGCAGTAAGCTGTGCCAGAGCGCCCCCTAAACTATGACCAATACAGTGTATGCATTTAGGACGATGCTCAGTCACATATCGTTCAAAGGCTGGTCGCATACTGCGAAATGTTTTTTGACCCCCCCCGTGCATCCCGATGTTTTGGGACCGTTGGTGATGCCAATATGAAAGTTGGTTAGCCAATCTGATGCAGAGGTGAATTCTGTACCTCGAATGGCAATAACATGGTGATCGGTAAACTGCGGGCTTTTACCTTTGGCTGTAATGGCAAAGCCTGTACTTCTATTAAGTAACTGATTAACCAACCCACCACTGATCCCTTTAATTTGGCTATTGGTGAGTTTGAAGTTCTGTATAAAATTACTATGCAATGGCAATTTAAAATTGTCTGCATGTTTAATATCGTAAACCCTTGCTGCAACACTTGCAGCAACAGCGGGAGAGAGCGTTCCATTCATTAGTTAACAATCCGTTAAGCTGTTGATATCTCCATTGTTTACTACATATTCTTTATCACCGTCATAAAGCATGTAAGGTGTAAAGTCTTCTTGCCATCGGCAAATGCTAGTGGCGATATTTTTACGGTTCGGATTGTAGTGAGTAAACTCAAAATCAACACGTTTGTTGGTGAGTTCACAGTTTAAAAATGACAGTTTTTTACTGTATTCGGGCACTTCCTTGAAAGTTGTTTGGGCAGCTCCCCATAACCGGTATACTTGTTCATCTCTTTCAATATAAATATTTTGTGTCACCCGTTGCTCTGAAAGCGGGTTGCTTGCAATTCTGGATTGAATAATTACTTCAGGAAAAGAAAAACTCCCGTTAAAATCGGTTACCGCATGGTCAAGGCGTTTTTTATCATCCATGTAAATAAGTTGCCGTAACACCTTAATCTTGGCGACAGGTTTACCATACTCTTTGACTACGCCTTTAACCTCAGGACATAAATAGGCTTCTTTTTTCTTAAACCAAGCAAACATATCGGCTCCCATACTAAATACAGATAAAGCAAACAGGCAAGGCACGAGCAGCAAATACAGGGGACGAAAACGGAAATACGAAGAACTACGCTCCTTATAGTCAGACATTAGCTTTTCCTTGCTAGTTATTTCTAAAATCTTACGTTGTTAAGTTAATCAAAGCAATTTTTTGTTCAAGAAACAAACAACCATACTAGAAATAACACCTGCCTGGCATCGATGCATTAGCTGTTGAACTGATTTGAGCGGGCTATTCCCGTTAGATAAAGCTGCTGTTCCTACTTTAAATACAGCAGCTTAACTTATGGCTTTTCAATAAAGCCCGGGGTTAGTTTTCAGCGGACAGGTTTGGCTCCGTTTGTTTAGGTGTGATCACCAACTCTGCCTGATTGACAACAATACTGAGCTTTTGCCCGACAGAGAAACCGGCCAGGCGCAGCCATTTTCCCCTGAGCACAACACAAGGCTCAAGCTTGACGGGCACATAGTTAACCCCTATGCCTCGGGTTTTTGAAGCTGTGGTGCAAACAGTTTCTTGCACGGTAAGTTGCCGATAAATAGGATATTTTACTTTTGCCGAGACTGGCTCTGGTCTATGATGATATTTAGCCATGACGTACTCCTACGGAATTCGTTGTGGTTAGCGACCTCTGGGTGTGGACGCACTCAGGGGTTGCGATTTAAGTTACTACTTAACAGCGGGTAGTAACGGTTGTTATTACAACAATTCGACAATGGAATTATTGAAATAAATGCTCTCCTTTTGGGCTTGGATAGCATTATTAAGCAAAGACCAATTCACGAGGAAATCAATAGTGAATTGGTCTTTTTTTGAGGTGAATTTTAAAAGTTGTTTCTTCGTTCCGAAGGGAGGAAAAATCTGCCTTAGCCTTATGTGATTTTCCAATATTAAAGCACTAATTTATGGCTGACCAGCTCTGCTAATACCATAAAGCAGTCACTGGATATATGACCTTTCGTAAGTGAAAAAGGTCAGCTATGACCAATTGCGGACATTGACAACGTCCAGCATTAACCTAGCTCATAGCTCCTCTTTACTACTAATACACTGCCAAATAGGTTCTTCATTTTTCCACCAAACTAGACTTATAAACATGTCATCGTGATATTGAAACGCATGCTCGTAAACAGTAGCATCGTCCGCCCAACCTTCCCGGCACCACACACTTCCATCCACCTCGCCTGAGCCAGATTTAACATTATTAACAATCAAATCATGAATCT
The DNA here is from genome assembly GCF_000948975.2 of Thalassomonas actiniarum. GTDB lineage: Bacteria > Pseudomonadota > Gammaproteobacteria > Enterobacterales > Alteromonadaceae > Thalassomonas > Thalassomonas actiniarum. Next base: position 23,305 of record NZ_CP059736.1, on the reverse strand, counting down.
TTGAGCCTTCTGGCACAGTATTAGTTGGAAAGAAACACCCAGGTAAATTGCTATTTTTATCGAACAGATACCGGCTTCCATCTTTACGATAAATAACAAAGTGGCCCATATGGTGATCGCTAGTAATGATACGACGCAAAGTCATCATAAAGCTTGTGTCAAAGGCAGATTTTACCGAACTGATTAAGTCCAAATCCAGCCTACTTCCTGCCAACGGTTCCCTTAATAGATAGGTAGGAATAAGAAGTTCGGAAGCATAACTATTGGCTATGTTTTCACGACTTCGCGAAACGCCACTAGGATTCTCCATATCACTGTGTGAACACAAATTGCCGACTTTTCCACGGTCTTTGAACCAATGCCCCAGCTCATGTCCGACAGAAAATCGTTTTCGGGGTGCATCGCTGGTTGAATTGACGGTGATAGTCGCCTTGTCCCCAGCGCCAATAATCATTGCCTCACAGCCGTTTAGAGGCTTTTCTAATACGATTGCCTGCTGTTCAAATGCGATTGCTTCAATGTCTATCTCACCTGGTTCTGATATAGCAAATTCGTCAATATATAACGACTCGACAAAATCCTTAATCGCCTTTATTGTCAACGTCAATTGCTCCCATAGCTATCAAGTTTGCTAATATTTGCTGAGCATCTTCGTCGGTAAATTCTTTTCCTTCTCGATGAGCTAGGGTTAGATTCTCAGGTAGTTTTTGCTGAACAAACAGTTCGACAAGAACATCTCTTGCATCCTTACCTTTCGTCGCCAGGTAGGCCATAACATCTACGGCTTCATGCTTTTTCTTTTCAATTTCTAGTTGCGACCTGGCATTCTTAAGCCTAGCTTTTTTGTATTGTTGTTTACATTCATGCACTCGACCAAGAAATCGTGCTTGCGTCGTTACTATATCATCAGAAGTTAGGTTGTCTTCAGCCATAAGCTCACTAACTGGAGCATTGGCAATATGCTCGATCATGATGTCGTCGAGTAAATTGTTTATCTCTTTGTTAGCCATCATCCTGTCTCCTTTAAGTATTTTTGTCCGTTCCTTACTATTCGCCTACGTGTTGTGTCATAGGCTTTCTCATCACCATCAAAAACAGAACTCACGATTGCCGATTTATTCAGGCCTTCTTGTGTTGCTGATAAAAACCTCATAGCGTTGGCATCCTTACTGAAAAGACCCAATAAAATATTCCACCTTGGATCTGTACTGTCATCATTATCAGCGGTTGAAGCAGCAATCGTTTCGTTGTGGTCATCAATTGGCTCTGAGTATTTGAAAACTTTTTCTTGATTTCGTTCCGCCATCCCTTGGCAGATGCTCTTAATCACCTGGCCAATCGAAAATGATAATGAGACATCTTTAGGCACATGCCTCGTATCGTCGAGAATCCGCGCTAATACTTCATTAAAAACATCTTCAGCTTCAACAGCGAGTCTATATTCTTTCACGAACTTTTTTGAAATTATTGTCGCTCTTGTAAGTACATCATCAGTATTTGACTCCAGCGCCTGCAATATCTCATCGACCGTGTAGTAGTCGTATTCCTTCATTTGCTATTCCCTAAGACGGACAAAAATAAATTTTCTGGACATTGTCCAGTTTATTACGTGAGCTCCGCCTTAATAGGTATAGGGCAAAACTGCATGTTTGGATGTTACCAAATTAGTAAGGACAAAAAATAATTTTCTAAACAATGTCCAGTTTCTGACCAGGGTTCCGTCTTAATTAATAGGACAGAGCTGTACGTTTAGATGTTACCGAATTAATTAGGATAAAAATATATGCCAAACGCAAAGACACATATGTTGGTTGGAGCTGGGGTTAGTGTGACTACTGCTTTACTTGATAAAAATAAGCACCCTGCCAGCCACCATATTGCTATAGCTCCAGTTGTTGGAGCATTTATGGGAAAACTGCCGGATATTTTAGAACCTGCTTTTCATCCCAACCACAGACAATTTTTTCATGGTGTAACTGTACTGACCTTACTTTCTGCTGGATTGCTGAAAACATATCGATGGTCACCAGCAGAGCCGGTTGAAAAATTTGTTAGGGGGTTAATGTTAATTGGTGGAGTAGCTTACCTTAGTCACTTAATGTGTGATGCATCAACACCCAAGGGCTTGCCCTTACTTGGAAAACTATAATAGAGGTAGGCCATGACCAGGTTATTTACTAATGCTCGTGCTCTAAGCGAGCACCAGAAATCTATGTTGGCGGAAATGCTGGATTCTGTGTTCGATAACCTCGACCTGACGAAAACACAGCGTGAGCGTATCGAGACAGCCTATAACGCCGTTGGTAATTATCTGGCGAGTTGTGACGATTCTTTGCTCGAAGGGGCGCAGATATATCCGCAGGGGTCTATGAGACTGCGGACAACAAATAAGCCTCTATCTCAGGAAGAATTTGACGTAGATCTGATCCTGTTTTTACCCAATGCTAGATATGCAACAAGAGATGAAATCGTCAAAGTGGTCAAGCAGCACCTTCTAGATAGTGATGTATATAAGGAATTGGTGGAAGATTTACCCAGAGGTCTTCGGATTAACTACAAAGGTGACTATCACCTAGATATCACGCCGGCCAAGGCATATGAGCTTGAGGAGTTACCGGGGCATCCTTTATGGGTTGTCGATAAGCGCACAGGCTTTAAGGAATCGAACCCAGAAGGCATGGCTCAAGGGTTTGATAAAGCCTGCGCTATGTTGCCAGTCATACGCAGGTCACACGTATTTTTAGAAGCACTATCCAAAAAATCTGTTGCTGAATTACCAGATCAGACGAAGAAGAAACCGCTGAATCGGATTATTCAAATTCTAAAACACCATCGCGATGTTTGGTCCCAACTTGAAGGTAACCCTCATGCTGATTTCAAGCCAATCTCAGTGATAATCACGACGTTGGCCTGCCGAGCCTATGTCGAAGTTATAAAGTCTGGAAGAGAATATGATAACGAGTTCGACTTGATACTGGACGTTATCGAGTTAATGCCACATCACATTGAGACCTTTTATGACGAAGTGTTAATCGCAAATCCAACGATGAGAGCCGAAAATTACGCTGAAAAGTGGAATCGGGAGGAAAGGCAGGAAGGGCAAAAAAAACGCGAAGCCTTTTACGCTTGGCATCAGGCCACAGTAGATATGTTTGAGCGTTTGGCAAGTGAAAATAACCGAGGTATGGATAACGTCTTTACCGCGTTGTCAGGAGCATTCGGAGAAAGGCCTGTACTTGCCGCTAAGGATCGAATTGTTGAAGCGGTTAATGCGAACCGAAGTAATAGCAACCTTGGGATTGTGCTAGGTACAGGAGCTATAACAGCAGCAGTTGCTGGAAAGGCACACTCAACCTCACGAGTTGTCAATGATGTCGTGCCAGTTAAGAGGAATCAATTCTATGGCGACTGATCCGTCGTTTTTGAAGCGATTAGAGCTGCCCTTAATTGGCATTGGAGAACAATATATGGCGCTTAAGCGATATTGCCCAGGAACGGTCGTGATTATTGATAATGATAAGACGGTACAGTGGGAGGGAATACTTAAACCGACGCCGTTTTCAAGGGAGTATAGGGTGGTTATAAAGTATACTCTCAGTCACCCTCCCGTCTGTATAGTTAAAGATCCTGATTTATCTGCTTTGGCTGAAGATCGAAAAATCCCCCATACCTACCAGAATCAAACAGGTATTAAAGGGACGCAGCTCTGCCTCTACCTACCTGTAATCAAGAAAAAAAACAAAGTCAGCGAGTGGCAACCCACTATGTTTCTTGCTGACACTATTTTGCCTTGGGCGTCCGTGTGGTTGTTTTACTATGAGTTTTGGTTACATAGCGGAGTGTGGGATGGTGGAGGTGTTGAACACGATGTAATTGAGGAAAGCGGACGATGAAAAAAGCAATCAGCTATTTTATTGAAAAAGCCGCAGATTGGTTTTTTCGAAAGCGCTCTCCAGCACTGATTGTTTTAAGGGTTGGGGGCAGTATTTTATTAGCGACACTGGTCGGAAGTTGGGCGCTAACTTTAGTATACAAGGATGCAGAAAGGTCACTGGAGCTAGGTTATCAATCTTCCAGTACTGCGCAGTTATTCTTCACAATTGGATTCTTTGTAGGGATTGCAACAATCGTATGGGGTGCAGTCTGGGAATACCAGCGCTATCGAGATGAAAGCAAGCGAAATGCTAAAAAGAAAACCATTGTTATCGAGCAAAGGGGCTTGGTAGATACGTCAGATTCACCGTTGGGCGAGTATGTTAAAAGAAATTGCTCTTGGCTGGTTGATACGATAGTGAACGATATCAGGGAGCGGATTATCGACAATGTGATCACTAGACCTGATTTGGCGTTAACCAAGGTTAGTAACTTAAAGATTAGTATTGCAGAGAAGACTAGCCAGTCGGCTGCGTCAGATATCACTATTGCATATGGCGGAGTTTTTCCGGTCCCATTTTCGTTCTATACTGGCTACCTGCTAGATGATGAAAGTCAAATTACCGTATACGACTGGGACCGAGATAAAACGGATTGGCGTAGATTGGATGGAAGTGATGATGAAGAGAAGTTCATGGTTGAACGACCATCGATTACAGGAAAATCTGTTGTACTCGCGATATCGGTGTCTTATCCCGTTGACAGGCAGGCCATTTCTTCCGTGTTTACCAATCTCCCCATTCACTATCTATCACTGCCCTCGCTAGATAGAAATAATCACTGGTCAAAAGAAAAACAAGACCGATTAAGTGGGGAGTTTTTTGAGTACTGCAAGATGCTGCTTGGTCAAGGTGTAGAGCAAATACATTTAATATTGGCATCTCAAAACAGCATCGCATTTCGATTCGGACAGGCATACGACAAGCGTAACCTGCCCAGCATTTCCGTCTACCAATACGAACGTCAAAAACCAGTGAGATATCCCTGGTGTTTAAAGATCCCTCACGAAATTGGAGAGGGAGCAGTAATCGCCCATACCGAATTTATGTATGTGGCTTGAAATTTAATCGTGAAAAAGGAGGTCAATTATGACTAACAAAAAGCAAAGTTCATCACAGATGGCATCACTGGCATCGTCTATTTTGACGGGTAGTGGTTCTTCTCAAATACAGAAAACCCTGGCTGGTTCAGTGCTTAGCCAAGCTGGAACATCACACCAGACAGGTGCTGAAATGGAAAGCGTCGCTTCATCGGTCTTGCAAAGCGACAAGTATAGCGATGTGACAAAATCACTGGCTGCTTCGGTGTTGTCACAGTCCAATAAAAAACGTTAGAAAAGTCTATAATGTTACGACAGCACAACAGTGGCATTGCATACAGAAAGTTTGATTTGATAAACAATGTTAATGACCGCTCCTCGCTCTCAGAAGACATTTACTTGTTCAAAGAGTTAATGTCTTCTATACGCACGGAACTGCCCTTAATGAATACTAAAGGTACCATCGAGTCGTAAAAATAAAACCTAAAGGACAGTAATTGTCACGAAGCGGCCTTAATTCAGATATCTTTATCAGAATAAATAAAAGTATTGCTCAATTATTATTTTTCAGAAAAGCCTGGCGCAATGATCATAGATTCCACTAACTCTAATTCATCTCTATTGATAAGAACTAAAGGAAATTCCTTGGGGTTTAATTTATGCTTCTTTGAACAGTCAACTCTTAGCTCTGACATAGCAAACCCCACTGTTACCTCTGACATCATTAGCTCTTTCATTTTGTTACTTTCAAGCTCAAGATCTAGCTCAATTGCAGATGAGTGTTCAAGTTTGGGATGTGGTTTAAGTTTGACTATACGTTGTTGATTCCAAGCATCATCCTTAGTTTTATTATGAGCACCTTTTTCTACATCACCTAAGTTAACAGCCTGTTTTAATCGACTAAATTTAAATGTTCTAAAAAAAGATGTTTGCAAATCATAGGCTCGAAAATACCATGCTCCACAAGCCCTAAAGAGGCTGTGGGGGGCTATAACGCGGCTAGAAACTCCACTAGTAGTAGAAGCATAATCAATATTTACATAAGAGTGTCTAACGATTGCTCTAGTTACCGGGGCAATAACATCTGATGATAAATTTTTATTGATTGAGTGAATACTAATACCGAAACTAGAGATATTAAATTTGTTAACTAATTCACCGGTAGCCACATAACTTAACCCATCTTCAGTGAGGTGTTTAAATTTGGGCGCAAAAGTATCTGATGTAACGTATCCTAAGCGAGGCCCTAAATAGTTCGCTTGGCTACTATGTGTTTTCAGATAAGACTTGATTGTTCTACTTGCTGTGGCTTCGCCTATACCAAAACGTACAACTAACTCCGAACGAGTAAATTGACCTTTAAATAACAATAGAAAGTCTAGAAAACTGAATCGTTCAATTGTTTGAGTATCAGTATTATCCAAATCAGAATCCGAAGAGTTATGAATCAAATGATACATTAACACATGAGCAACCCTAAAAGAAGACCCTAATAACACTTGGTGTTTTGCTTTTTGTTATGTATCATATGATTCAATAAGTCGATTTGATTTAATAGGCATGGATATGAAGCCCACATTAGCAAAGGCATTTCAGAAGATCGAAATGAAGCAATCATTAAATTGGAAAGTTTTTTCAGGGCAGTTGTTAAAACATGGCATTAAACTGGAGGAAATTAACCAAGCCTTTGGAGTAACGAGGTACAGTCAAAACGACTATAGTGTTGAAGTCTTATCTCAAGATTTATTACAAAAGTTTATCAATATAATTAACAGCCATTCAGTCAAATCTAGAACTGCTGCCTCGCATAGAGGAAATTCTCATGCTGTAAATGTCGATGGTGCGTTGTTAGTTTCCAATATCGCTAATAATGATGTGCCATATAATCATTTATTTAGTAAAGGTAGAGATGTAGACACTCCAGTTAAACAGCATTGTTTGATTATTGAAAATCTTGAGTGCTTCTTGGCTTTCAATCGTACTTTTGAGTTTGCCAAAAACTACTGTGATGTTGAAATTGATATAGACGACGTAGAGTTTGTATGGGCAGCTGGTAACAGTATTTCAAATGCATTGATTATCCCTTACTTAAAAAAGTTTCAGGGAAAGGTTATGTGTCTATTTGATATAGACCTAGGTGGGTTAATTATTTACTCAAACCTTTTAAAAGCTGGTTTAGAACCATCAAACACCAAGTACCTTATTCCTAGTGACATACAAACACGACTTAAAAATTCTAATCGTAAAGCCACGGCTAAAGAGCTAAATGCTCTTTCACCTATTTTTGGTTTATCCGAAACAACAAATCAAATAATCACTTTAATTCGTCACTACAACTCAACGCTTGAGCAGGAAACTTATCGATATGAGCTCTAATTCTTTACCATTAGCATTACCTACGAATTACGAATTGTTAGAGCTGATATTTATTAATAGTGGGTCTAATTATTATTCTAGGGTTCCTCTTGATATGAATGCAGCTTTGTTTGCCGGTAACAATGAGGGCAAGACATCTTCATTAGCAGCATTAAAATTGTTTTTACTACCAGAAGTTAATTTTAAGGACTGTGAAAATAAGTTTGGTTTTGAGTCAGGTGGTTCTTATTTCTCTAATGTCGATTCTTTTCGATATTATTTCCCGTCACCTGAGTCTTACATTATTTGTAATGCTAAAAACCCTAAGGGGAATTTTTGCTGGGTTTTATTTAAAACAACTGATTTTGGTTATCAACGAATTGCTATTCCAAAAGACTATAATGACATTGAACATCTATTTTGGAACGAAGCTTCTCAGGCAAATGAAGGGGCTGGCCAGTTACAACCAGACATCAACATTACTGACGTAAAAAAATTACTGCTAACTAGTGATTATAAAGGTGTATTGTTTACCGATAAACAAGCTATTGGTGAAGCTATCTACACACGAACTTCCAGTGACAATAACCATACCCGCTTTAGCTTGTTACCTATGGCTAATAAATACACGACAGCAAATGTAGAAACTGTTCGTGCCTTAGTAGGAATGGCATTTAGTCTAGCTGACGCTTCTACTACATCCTTACCAAAAGCTATCGGTAATATGATTGATGGCCGTGGCATGAGTGTAATTAAAAACGATGGCATTATCGTTGATATAACTGATGCGCTAAATGAGTTCGATGAACTGAAGGAAGTGGAAAATCACCTTTCCAGAATACAGGCTAATCAACCTGTATGGATAAGGCTCAAAGAAAACAAAAACCTCTATCAGCAATTAAGAGAAAAACTAGCCTTAGACTTTGCAGGTACTGCTTCGCAAATTGCTATATTCGAACAGCACCTCAAGTCTGTACAGCAAAATCTATCAAGTCAAATTACAGCGCTAAACCCTAAAGTAACAAATGCATCACAATCTAAGACTAAGTTAGGTAAAGAACTTTCTGGCTTTAAAGCTCAATTAAAAACATATACTGAGCAGGTAAATGACTGTAATGAAAAAATTACGCTAGCAAATGACGCTAGAGCAAGGTTATCACCTTTATGTGAACAACCTTCGGATCATGCGATAACTATAGAATTAGATGAAGAAATTAGGATTTGTACACAAGATATTGAATCTCTAAATAGCCAAGAAAATGCACAAACAGTAATGCAAGATATTAATCAGTCCATTACGAAAAACAAGGCGACACAAGAAACTTTAACGGAATCATTGAGCTTAATTGAAAATAACTTAGGTTTATTTAACCAACTTTCCAACCACGGAAAGTCAGTTCTTTTAAGTTTAAATAAACGTTTATCAGAAGTATCTTGTGAATTAAATACTGAGCAAGGAGCAATAATCGAATCATTTGTAAAATTATTTGGTCAAGATGGTGAATACCTGACTATTTGTAATAAGGCTACTCCCATCAAGGTGGTAGAGTTATCAGACCAGGATGCTAGAGAACAGCTGCTTAAGCAAATTGATGAACTTCAAGATAAACAGGAAAAGTTATCGAAAGAATTACAAAAAAACTCTGGTTTTATTAAGATGAGCTCAGCATTAAGAGCTGAAAAATTAGCAGAGTTAAATACTGAATTAGAAAGTTATAACAACCAAAAAGAAGCGCTTACTGGTTACTCGGTTATTATTTCCATGCGAGATGAAGCAAAAAAGAAAGTAGATTTATTTGCTTTAAAAGTTTTTGAGACAGAAACTGTCGAAAAAAATGCAATAAACAATTATACCGCGTTAAAAAATCAGCTAGGGGATCTGCAAAATGAACTTCAGGCCAACCATGTCAATCAACAAGCAATTAACCAGTTTGTGACCAGCCTAAAATCAATTGCAAATGAATCATTCAGATCTGTTAATTATGAGTTTGTTGCGGATGGAATTGACGTACCAACTGATATACCTTTATTTCAAGCGGAGATCCTTCATCAAGAAATAACGGCAATTCAAAGTTTATTGTCTTCTTTCAGAGAGTCGAGAACAGATGTTTTTGATGATTTTCTTCAGCTCCTAAAAGCTGACGTTATTAAGGTATCTGTTGAAGAGCAAAACCAAGTTACATTAAGTAAGGAAAGCTTTGATACTCATTACTCAGCATTAGAGTCTGTTTTTGAAAATATCAAAGCGGCTGAAGAGAGATTTAAATTAAGATTGAATGCACACAACAATAATGCAGCTACTTCTGCACGTATTATCGAAAATGTAAAAGAAATCATTGAATCTGAAATATCAGGAATTAATACTGAGCTCTCAGGATATAAAATATCTAATTTAGAAAAGGTGCAAATCAAAGCAGTATTGCATCCTCAGTACTTAGATATGATTAAAAGCCTATCACGATACATCAGTGTCACAGATAACTTAATATCAGAAGAGTTTTATAAACAAATATCAGCTTTCCAAACTCAGTTCTATATTCGAAAGTCTAACAAAATAAATATTTCTAAAATTATTGAATCTATATCCTACCAGTTTGATAGAGGAAATGGCGTAGAAGCAGTACCACAATCAAATGGTACTAATAGTATGATTAACGCAGTTATGTTGGCTCAACTATTAAAAAGACTAGTACCTGAAGACTTACATTTAAGAATGCCAGTCATATTTGATGAAGTAGGTAAGCTTGATGCCCATAACCTCAAGGAAGTACTAAAGGCTATGCAAGAAAATGGCTTAACCTTGTTTGCTGCTAATCCAGCTCCTACTGGCATCATTGTTAATGTGCTGGAAGTTTCCCATGATTTATCAATTTTTAAAGCGACAGATGTAGATGTTCATCATAAAGCCGAGGCAATTTATTTTCCAGGTATGGAAGAGCGTTTAGCTGTGATACCAGATGTCGCTTTAGAAGCAGAGTTGTAGAGTTAATATATGGAAACTAACGCCAAGAGTACTTTAGTACTCATTTTTCAACACGTAGATATTTACTACTCTCTTTTGGATTACTATGCCCATGAATCTAAATCTGCGACTTGCTTTAAGATTTCTGAATATGAAGCAGTGCTTGATCATTATGTGGCTAATCGAATAGGAGATAAAAAAGAAAAGTTACGTATCAGCGCGTCTTTAAGTTTGAATAACTTAAATGATTGTGGGTTACTGAGCTTTGTTAATAACCAACGAGGAATTTTTGCAATTCAATCAGGGTTATTACAAACAATACAGTGTTTGGACTCAAAGCGTATTAGAGAATTAGGACAGCCTGATTTAGATATTATTACGGCGCAAATACAAACCTTATTTCGCTTCTTTAAGTCTTCAGACTGTAACTTAGGCACAGAAAATACTGAGACAACGGAACACTTGATATCTTTGATGGATATTATGCAGGACATTTTGGCTAAAATTGCACATAACGTTCGAGCATTAGACGGCAGTTCAAAACGCCTATCTGAGGTTTTAGAAAGCCATGATTTCAATAAGCTTGTAGCTACCGAACAAGTAAGAAGTGCCATTGACGAGATCATTCAAATATCTAAACGAAATATTCAACCAACACTCATTTTCTTAAATGAAAAAGCTATGGTTAAAGACTCATCTGCTATGTATATGATTCGAAAGATGCGACAACAATTAGAGTCTACCCCTTTTATTGCTCAACATCGTAATATTTCTTCAATTGAAATGAAATTGCTGTCATATGCAGAGGTTGTAAGAGATATTCGTCAGCGTTTATATCGCTATGTCGATATGGATAAATCACAACGTGTGCTTTATAACCGCATTGAAGAGCGCTTTAATAAGCTGCACAATGCAGCAGTTTTAACAATGGATGCAAAGCTTAAAGGTAAGCTGCTTTTATCAACGTCTATTTTGTTCGAAGACTCACGAGTAATGAGAGGCTTACATAACTGGTCGCGATCTAACTTAACATCTCCCTTGTTTCAAATTCCTCAAAATAATGAAAGGTTTGTTCTTGACGAATATATAAGAGCCAAATTAGAGCGTGTAGAAGTACTAAGTAGTAATAAGCGCAAACCTTCTACAAAGCGCCAGTCAGCTAAAGAAACCCTAAGAGAAAGAAAACGTATTCGTGACATACAAAAGATAATGTCAGATTTTGATGCTAAAGCATCTATAGAAGATGTTTATATGGAAATACACGAACTACTTTGCCATTCAATGAGCGATTACCGTTTGTCAGATATCTATGATGCACTGCCATTTATTGATGAAAAATGGCAGTTGAAAAAAACCTTAAGAAAAAGTGATATCACTTATCAACAGCACAAGCTTAGCTACATGATTAAGCGTTTAGAGGAAAAACCAAATGAATAATTTTGGCTTAAACCACATTGCTTCTCAAGCCATTTATAAAGACTTAATCTCGGGCAAGATGATTAATGAAACTGAGTATGTAGATGGAGAATTAGTCCAATCTACAAAGTACAGAGAGTTGGTGAATGATATTGATAAATATCAAGAACTTTATACGCTATTGGGTTTTACTCTTAAAAATTTAGATGGTGTTTCTTACTTTATTACACGACCTGATAAGGCCGATGAATTTAATGATACTGCGGCAAATGTGCAAACAATTCTATTAATACTCTCTAGAGGTATAGGAAAGCAAGGGATTGCACCTGGTATTCTTTTTGATGAAAAATCAGGTATATCTAACAAGCTTGTAGATGAAATAGGTGCGGAAACAGAAGCTGCTCAAATTCTAAAGGCGTGTGGTATAAAACAACCATTAAGCCAACCTCTCAACAATACGCTTTTGGAACGTGGTTTAATGTTTAAAAACTTAGATGATAGATATGTATTATCAAGCGCTGGTCAAGCAATGTTTAATCGCTTATTTTCGACGGATTAAAATAATAAATTAATAGACCCTGTCTCTTATCTTGTGTATTAACCAATTATCGATTTTTTTGAATAAGTTACAGGGTTAATGAAAAACGATTGTTTTTCAACCATGCTTTTAGACACAACGAACTATCCAAATTTTCTAGGTTTCAATAGATAATGAATTCCTTTACACCCTAAAATACGTCAAAGGATATTCGAAACTCTACATAACCACAAAAAACTTGTATTTCAATATTTTGACGTATTTCTCGTTGGGGTGACTGGCTAACGGTGACAATGTCAGATTCCTGTTTCAAGTCAGCATTGTCCATATCTAGCTGTTGAAGTGTTAGATATTTAAGACATTTTTAGACCCTGACACAGAATTTTGTACGCGCTCACCTTTGGCGCATATTATTTCGTTGAATTTTCCTTTTGTTCTTCTGCTACCAAAACCGCCCAACTTGTAGCGCCCTCCAGATTAGCTTTATCTTTCTTTGACACTCGGACAATTTTTTCTTTGCCAGCAGGCTTTTTAGTATCGCTATTCACTTTTATCATCCTTATTAACTGGCTTAAATTTCTTAAGCTCTTCTTCTGTAGGAATGTTACTGTCTGGATCATTTTCAACCTGACGTTCAATTTCCTTATCTGATGTATTACCGACATACACATGATCGGTATTCCCCTTCATCTTTTTTAATTCCTCTTTAGTACGACGCACAATTCTTTCCTTCATGATATTATCCTCGCTGAAAACGTTCGCTTTTCATACATCTCACGTTCCTTTTTATTTGCTCTACGGGCCGAAATTATGCGAATCACCTCGGCATCATCTTCATATACTCGCTCAGCATAAACGACAAAGTAAATGTTAAATTTGGCTCTACCGATGGTTTGAAATCTTGGCTCACCGTAATTGCTTCGCAGATCCCTGACTTCTTGCCGCATTGGATCGTCCCACAAGTCAATCATATCGATGAAGTCTATTTTTCGTTCTCGTAAGGTTTTTAGTCTTTTGTTTTCATCCCATTCAAATTCCATGGTATCTCCCTATGTATGCGCATGGCTTACACTAACCATTTTTTTAACCTAAAAAATTCCGTATTTCAGCCAAAGAAATTCCTGGCTAAATCGCTGCTAATTTACTTCCGCTACATTTTTACTATCATGTACTCAATCGAGTATTAGTTTAGGTTCATATATTTGCCAGTTCTAAATGACTTTATTGCCAAACATATCCGAGCGTATTGTTTGAGCACCCATTTATTCCCTACCCTGTATCTATTTAAAATAGTTCAACTTACTTAAATGATGATTTATGTAAGTAATGAATGCTTTTATCTGGCAACGCCGGACTATCTAGGTTATATTTAACGAAATGCACTGTTCAAATAAACAGTGTTTAAAGCCAATAGCCGCGAAAATAAATCAGAACAAGATAAAGGCCACTTATGTCCTCAGTGATATCCCGGGAGCAAAACCATCAGCATCAACCGCTGATGGTACAAGTTGAACGTAAGCTCAACGATGTCGCTTCATTTCAATATTTACTTTCGCTGGAAAGCAAGCAAAGCCGGGAAACCATGAGTTCGCATTTGAATAATGTTGCCCGGCTGTTTGGCGTGGCTGATCATGCGATGTTCAGATGGGAGTTATTAGACAGTGATATTGTTTATTATATTCGCGGACGGTTTCAAACGCTTGGTCTCTCCCCTGCCACCATCAATACTATTTTGTGTGCGGTGCGCCAGACGGTAAAACATGCTTTTATGAAAAAGCAGATCAGCCATGAAAATTATGACCGCATCAAGCTGGTGAAAAATTTAAAGGCCAGCAAGGTGGTCGCCAACCGGGTACTGAGCAGCGAAGAGATCCGAAATTTCCTTAGCGCCTGTGATGACAATTCTTTTGCTGGTTTGCGTGATGCTACTTTGTTTTTAACTATGATAGCGTGCGGCCTGCGCCGTGCGGAAGCGGTTGCCATTAATATTGAGCAGATAGATTTCAATCAGCGGGAGATTATTATTACCGGTAAGGGCAGTAAAGAGCGCCGAGTGTGGTACTCAGAATTAACGGCGGACTATTTACGGGAATATTTACAAGAGTTAAGAGGAAACGAGGCCGGTGCCCTGTTTGTCAGGATGAATAAATATGATGATCCTGTACTCAGCAGTAAAAAGTCTCTCCAGAGTGTGCCCGGGATGACCCCACCGGCAGTGAACTATATTTTAAAAAATCGTGGCTTGCTCGGCAATATCGACGGCTTTAAGCCTCATGACTTACGCCGCACTTTTGCCACCAAACAACTATCCTCCGGCACAGATATTAAAACCGTTTCAAAGCTCTTAGGTCATGCCAGTATTGCCACCACACAAATTTATGATTTGCGTGATGATGATGTGGCAAAAAAAGCCGCCCGCGAGCACCAAATTTTTTAAAATATTTCCCGAGTCTATCGCGGCAGAAAACAGCTCATATCAACTGCCGTGACTTGTGGGGGATTTCAGTTATCATCAGAAAAGCCGATGCGGAAAATAATTATTCCTGATAAGGTTATCTTAATACCACATGCGCATTCACAGATTAAAGCTTAGGGTTGGTTTCCCCCGGCATCACCTTTCTGAATTTCTCTATTTGCTGCGTTGAGACCTGCAATAGTTCTTGCTGCAAGAACAAGCACACTGTTTTCGAGTCGTGCAGACGCCACTTGGCAGTAAGTAAGGGTATACCTGGTGGATTCGCTCTCCATTTAATCGTGCCAAACATGAACAGTTCAGAGCATAACTCCTCAAAGAGCGGATTTAATGGCCGGGATATCCTCCCTCTGAAAAAAGAAACATCATGGGGTAATTAAACAAAAAGCACAATTTCTGCACAAACATTATTTTTAAAGGCGATAAAATGCCAATTTATTATCGAACTTTTGGGGTTTTTAGCGGCAGTGTTATGGTAACAGTTACGCCTTTAGTGCAATTATTAACTAAATTAATACTGCCCTGGTGTTGCTCAATAATATTACGACAAAAACTCAATCCAATACCTTGCCCTTCCTGCTTAGTTGTAAAAAGAGGGACAAATAGATTTTCCAGGTTAGCAAATCCATGTCCGTCGTCTATTGCTCTAATAGTGGTATTGTTGTTATCTTCACGAAAATCCAAGGTGATATTGTGAGCTCCCGCTTCATGAGCATTCTTTACGAGATTAATTAATACCTGTTCCATAATAGATTTATCAACCCAAATCGACTTAGATTTTATAACAACTTTAAGTTCAACTTGGGTAAATAACCGCTTAATCCGCTCAGCCAATTGTACAACCGATATTTCCTCGTAATTTAAGTTGATCTGCTTAGTCAGCGAAGCATAACGGTTGATAAAATCCTGCAAAAGCGAGCAACGTTCGGAGATAAGCGCCAATGCTTCCTTATCCCGCATATTTTCTGTCCGCGTGGATAAGTTCCCTGCAATAGTGGAAACCGGCGTAAGAGAGTTTCGGATCTCATGTCCCATAACGCTGATCATTTGTTGCCAGGCTTTGACCTGGCTGCTCCTGACAGCCGACTCAATATTGGTAAATATCAATAGCTGATGCGCTCTCCCAGCATCAATAAAGGTACTTTGGCTGATTTGCCACTGTTGTTGGGTTTTATGCTGTAATTGCCAGCCATTTTCAGTTTTAATCACCCCCAACAACTTAGATGAGGCATAGCGATACCGCTGCCATGGTTGAGTCTCATAAAGGTGACTAAATGCACCATTGGCGTAGGTCAATTGATCTTTCTGGTTAAATACCATCACTGGTGTCTCCAATTGATCAATTAACTGATATACCAAAAATGCATGTTGATCATAGCGCTGTTTTTTTTCTGACAAATCTTTGCTGAGGTTTTTCAGTTGCAGATGAAATTTGCCCGCGGTCCCCTTTGGAAATACAGGTTTGGCAAATTGTTTATAGTCTTCCTGTCTAATCGATTCAATATGCAACAGTGCGCGGTGAAAGCTTAAAATAATCCGGTTACGAAATCGGATAATGGCTACTATGTAGCCAAAAGCCATTAGGCTAGTCACGAGTACAAATTCCCAAGCCCATAGCTCTAAATACCACATGAAAGAGAAGACTGGGATCAAAAAAAATGAGAAAAATAGCGTGAGCCAGAAAGTGATAAAGCCTTCGAGGGTTTTATCTTTGGATTTCGTCATACTTTTCCAAACGTCGATATAACGAAGACTTGGTTAAACCTAACAGTTTTGCAGCTTGAGTTATATTGTTCTCGGTAGTCACCAGAGCTTGCTTGATCAGTTTACGTTCAGCCTGTTCCAATGTCATCATCGTCATGGTTTCATTCGCTTTCTCACTTTCTTTAGAACGCGGTACCAACATTGATAAATCCTGAGAAGAAATTTCTGTTGACTGCGATAACAACACCGCACGCTCCATTAGGTGACTTAACTCACGAATATTACCGGGCCAATCGTAGACACATAAGATGTCTTGTGCTTGGCTACTGAGGGTGATAGGCGGCCTTTGGTATTTGTCTGTGTAAATACGAATAAAGTGTTCGGCCAACGGGACAATATCCTGTTCGCGCTCTCGCAACGAAGGAACTCTAAATTCCAGCGAATTTAAGCGATAAAATAAATCTTCTCGAAACTCATCATTGTTGATCTGCTTATTAAGATTTGCATTCGTTGCGCTGATAATGCGCGTATTCATTTGTTGTGTATGGCTAGACCCCAACATTTCGTATTGTCCGGACTCCAGTACCCGCAACAACTTTGCCTGCTGAGAAAGTGGAATGTTAGCAATTTCATCCAAAAACAAGGTGCCGTTATTTGCCAACCCAATTCGCCCTATGCGATTGCTCTTGGCATCGGTAAAAGCCCCCTTTTTATGGCCAAAGATTTCACTCTCAAACAAACTCTCAGCAATCGCCCCCATATTGACTGAAATAAATGGACCTGAGTGATACTGCGATAAAGAGTGAATTTTTTCAGCCAAAAGACTCTTACCAGTCCCATTTTCCCCTGTGAGCAGAATATTCACATCAGTACCCGCAACATTGCTGATCTGCTTCATCAGTTGTAACATGCAGGAGGAACGCCACACATAATCTTGCTGAGCCACAGGCTCCAGCCGTTGTTGCAACTTCTGATTCTGATCTTGCAAATTAGAGAGGGCAAGTTGATGCTTTATGATTTGCAACAAGCGCTGGTTTTCCCAAGGCTTTTCGATAAAATCCCCGGCTCCTAACTGCATGGCTTTGACGGCAAGGTCTACATTGGACCAAGCGGTCATTGCCACCACAGGGATATTAAACTCTGATTTAGATAACCAAGATAAAAATGCAATCCCTTCTTCCCCAGAGGTAATATCACGGGAATAGTTCATGTCTAGCAAAATGAGGTCGATACTATGTTGTTTAAGAATTTCACGCGCCTGTTCTGGACTGTTAGCTTCAAGCGGATAGTAATCGTTGTCCTCCAACCAAAAGCTCGTGCTTAGATAAATATCGCGTCGGTCATCAACAATCAGAATACGAGGTTTATTCAAGATGTTCCTTTCTTATTATCAGTCGTTGTCTAAGCTGGATATGTGGGAAGCTCCTTCACCGAGTGATAATAACATACAGGCTTGTAAAAGGAATAAAATTCTTCCCTGGCCGGCTATAGCGCTATGGCACAGGGGATTGTTTCAAGGTTCGCCCCTATAGACAGTATTTATTCTTTGACAATAAAATATAATGCCTTACCAAGTACAAAGGTTATAGGCGCTGAGCTTGCTAACTCAAAACGCCTTAGCGCTATCATCGCAATTTAGACAAATTATGCCTGAATTGCTACTTGCTCTATACCAGGCTCCTCCTTAGCTGCAGGGGGATTTGGCAATGTCAGAATTTCACCATCTAGCAACCTGAACTGAGTTGTAGCTCTATCAGCATAGCGAGATTCATGAGTCACCATACAGATGGTTGTACCATTTTGATTTAACTGTTCTAGTACATCCATAATTTGATCACCGGTACTGGAGTCAAGGTTACCAGTTGCCTCATCCACAAATAATATCGCAGGCTCTGCTACCAATGCTCTGGCAATAGCAATACGTTGCTGTTGACCTCCTGACAGTTGGTTAGGTTTGTGCTGAGCGCGATGCGTCATACTCACCATTTCCAAACATTTGTTGACGCGTTGTTCAATTTCTGCGTTGCTGAGTTTATCCTTTTTATAGCGCAGTGGCAGGGCTACATTGTCAAATACCGATATTTGATCAATCAAATTAAATGACTGAAAGACAAACCCAATTTTACTATTTCTAATTTTCGCAGCTTCATCCAGTGACAAGTTAGCTACATCCATACCTTCAATCATATACTCACCGCTTGTAGGCATATCAAGCAGGCCAAGAAGGGATAATAATGTCGACTTACCGCAACCAGACGGGCCAGATATTGACACATAATCACCCTTGTATATGGTCAGGTTAACGTCTTTTAATGCATGGGTTTCCATATCTTCAGTTTCAAAAACTTTAGAGATATTTTTCATTTGAATTTTAATTTCGCTCATATCTGTTTTCCTGCTGCTAATTTTTTTATGTAAACCAGTATCACGCTATCAACCGTCACACTGGCACCAGGCTTTAATCCAATTTCCTTCACGGTAGTCGGAGTCAATTTTCTCCGTTTTTCAGCAATAACTGTCTGATGTTATTGACTATCACGCAAAGAGTGAATAGGTAACGTATTGATAATAGGGCGTAATGGCCAGTAACAAGCAAACAATACCATCAGGCTGATCAGTAACAGCGTGGCCAGGAACATGCCTGCCAATTCGGGAGTAACGTAACTGTGCAATGCGTCTGAGAAGCCAATATACAGACCTAACAAAGCGACTAAACTGACGACAATACCAATACAAACGGCCCCTACATTGTCTTTGACGATAAGACCAATCACATCTTTGCGCGAAGCGCCAATCGCAAGACGCGTCCCTAACTCAAACTTACGCATTTGAGTGGCATAGTTTAGAATTCCGTATAAACCAATGGCGGCTAATAAGAAGGTTAATACCGCCAATACTGCACTAGTGACTGCGGTTGTATATTGAGTAAATAATAATTGTTCTTTTGTGTCATCAAGAGTATTCAACTCCTGTAAATAGAATTGACTACTGACTTCTCGCAGTATTGAAGTCAGCATTTCACGAGATATAGTTTGCTGTGGCTTCATTTTAAGAATAAAACTTGTTTCTGCTTGTGATGTCAGCATGTAAGCACGCATCGGTATCTCTGTTTCGGTTGGCAACTTCGCCCCCTTAACGACTCCACTTACAGTAAGGAGATCTCCACCTACTGTTATTCGGGTGCCAAGAGCACTGCCATCACTTACTAACTGCTTTGCATAAACATCATTAATAATGATTAATTTATTTTCATCTTTAAAATCAGTGGCACTAAAAAGATCTCCTTCAATCAAAGTTTGCTCGGTCATTTTAAAGTAGCCATCATCAATGTATCTGCTTTCAATTGATAAACGCTCATCCGTTTTTTCAATTGTTTGGATACGAATGCCATTAACCCTAAGCGGTGATATAGCTTGAGCAACATCTTCCACTTGCGGTAATGCTAATAAATCACTTCTTAGCTCTAGCATAAATGGTTTTATTTCTTCATCGGATAAATCATTGGAAGAATTGACTGCTAGCGTAAATGTAGTGATATTATCAGTCTCAAAACCAAGAGGTTGATTGATGATTTTCATCGAATCTTTCAAAAGCCCTATGTTGACAAACACCAGGATTGTTACGATGGTGACTTGTGAGATGACTAACCATTGTCTTACTTTTTGGGAAACCTGAACGCCCGTTCCTTTGCCGCTAGACTGTAGAATAGTATTTAAGGCTCTGTAATTAATTATGTTAGTACTTAAGCGAGCGAAAAAAGCAGCTATCAGTAAAGCAATAACCATAGCTGAACCGAGTGTGAACGCGTTAAGTGACAACTCATCAATACGAGGGAAACGGGACGCTAAATATTCTTGTAATACCCAAAAGCCACAACTGGCAACTATCAGCGCTAACACTAAAGAAGCAAATACTAACAAGGCTGACTGCGCAAACAGTGTTTGAAATAAATGACCTTTACTGGCCCCCACCACCGCCTGAATCGCTAACTGTCGTTGCTGCTCTGCAGTGCGTGACATAAAGAGGTTGGTAATATTGGCACAGGCTATCAAAACCAAACCGATTACCCCGGCCAGTAACAACAACACGGTGTGTGTACTATCGCCGACAATTGCATTCTTAAACGACTCTAACTCCATTTCCATTGACCAATCTTCGAAACGAGCAATATCGGAAACATTATCTTTCCAGAAACTATTGAATGGCGTAGTTAGGGTTTGTTCTATCTGTGAAATAGTCGCTTGACTATCAAGCTTTCCGACAAAACTCAATTGACTATTGAACCCTCCCCACTGGCTTTTCCATTCAGGATCTAGATGATACGGATTGAAATCCCAAGGAAGAAAGATATTTGTTTTTTCTCCTATCCCTGAAAGTTGCGGCTCGATAAACGAGTCAGCCATTACTCCAACGACTCTAAAGTTAGTGCCACTAATTGTTACTGACTTATCTAATATAGTGCTATCTAGGTTAAACTCACTTTTCCAGGTTTGATAACTTAAAATAGCAACAGGATTGAAACTATCTTTCTCTTCTGTTTGCTCAAAAGTACGGCCAAGAGCCATTTTACTACCAAGCAAAGAGAACCACTCAGGTGTAACATAGGTAGCTTTTACCGTTGGATGCGTAGGCAGTGAGCTTAAAACTCCTTCACCATAGAAAACCATCGCTGACGGGTTAAAAACAGTTTGAGTGTCATACAACTGGATTAAACTAGGGTAATTATAAGCTTGTCCAAGTCTGCCCCTATTTTTGTCAGTAACAACTGAATTCAATTGATATAAATCATCCTGGTCCGGATAAGGTAAAGGCTTTGCAATCATTACATAGGCTAACGTCAAAATGCACAATAAGGCACCTAAACTGATCCCTAAGGTTACGATTACAGAGACTGAAAAACTTTTCTTTATTCTCAAACCGGCCAAGGCTTGTTTTAGTAAATAAATGCTATGGTTCATCTGAAAATTTCCTATTTTAAGACGTGGCTTAATTAAGCCTTTCATTATTATTCTTTAAAATTGAGTATCTAGAAGCAAGTGAAATGCCATTGTTATTTAGCTTTCAAATAAAACTCCCTCTGCACTCCAAAAAACCTCCATCAGAACTGACTCAATGTCACCAAGCAAATTAACCCCTTAATTATCAACATAATAAGGTGAGTAAAGAGCATTTCAATGTATGAAGAGAATGCGGTTTTAAGATGTGCAACGGGGAGATACTTTGCAAAAAGCACTCCTATATAACTATTAAACCGTCCGATACCGGAATCGAAGCGTTCGTTATCGGACTTTTAGAGACGTTAGCAGCATTGCCAATGAAACTGTTAAACCTGAATACTGATTGGCTCTAAATGGGTACCCCCTTGATGTTGCTCAATAATTTTGTGAAAAAACTTAACCCAATACTTTGTCTTTCCTCTTTTATGGTGAATAACCGCACAAACTCGTTTACCAAACTAGCAAGTCCAGATCCGGGTATACCAGCTTCTGGTTGTTTTAAGACAGTAATGTTATGAACATTGGTAATTTTAAGGGGTTTAAAGTAGAACCTCCTCGTATAGGTTACGAGGAGATTCTACTGGTTATGTCACTTATTTTTCAGCAAGATTAGCTAAAGGTGGCAATTAATGAATCAAAAAATAAATGCCATTTTATGATAACTACTTTCATAACCCACTCTGTAAAAGCCTTGATAAATCATTATGTTTCAATATACCCATATGATCTGCTTTAATAGCAGTATATGTCAGGTTTTTAGAACATAACTGCTCTATATAGCTGTGGTAAGTGTTAATGCAGAAAATAGAATCAATAGCGTAAATACTATTAATACCAATGCCATCAGTAAAGGTTGGCCTATAAGATTCAAACCAGTTTTTTTGCTTATTTGCCAGAGCATTTAACGTTTTAATTAGCTTCACATCTACATGATCATCTACTGATAGTTCATAGTCATTGGTTTTAGCTTGTGACTTACAACCATCTTTAACTTTTTGTTTATCTTGCTCAAAATAGACATCAACTAATGAAACATCAACTTTTACACCATAACTTTGTAGTAACTTTGCTGTTTCTAACGCCAATACCCCACCGAAGGAATGACCCACTAATTTAATTGTTTCATTCTTTTCATATTGATTAAGTTTTTGCATGATACCATTCGCTAGCTCCTTAACATTTTCTTCTAACGAGGCATGTGGCTCCTCTCCATCTAATAGTCCTTTATGTGGACAAGCATACACATTTACCCCTTGTTTTGAGAGTTTAGTTGCTAGCCAAGTAAAGTCGTTTTCAGTACTAGCCAAACCAGGGATCATAAATACAGAAAGGTTTGTGGGGTCAATTGGTGACATTGCTCTAACAACCTTATAGCCTGCATCAATTTCTACTCCTTCACACAAAAGCGCAATCATTTGAATTGTTGGTGCATTAAAAAACTTTTTTAACTCAACTTTAATGTTCAACCGCTTTTCAATTTCCGAAGCTAATCTAACGACCAATAGCGAATGCCCGCCCAGCTCAAAGAAATTCGCCGATATGCTGATTTTATCCGCCGCTATCGTGAGCAGCTTTGAGAAAATCTCCACCAAGGCTTTTTCCGTATCCGTCTGAGGCGCTACATACTCACCTTGCAAAGCACTGCCATCAGGCGCAGGTAAGGCTTTTCTGTCCACCTTGCCATTGGGGGTCAATGGCCACTCAGACACCACCATCAAGATACTTGGCACCATGTAATCAGGCAACTGAGCAGATAACTCCACTTTAACTTGTGCGATTAAAGTAACTTGCTCATCTTCATCAAGCTCATACTCTGACGCCTTAATGTAGGCGACCAATTGTTGCATGCCTGCAATCTCACTCGCCACGACCAAAGCAGAATCAATCA